>CAMOXI010000031.1 GCA_946628965.1 uncultured Clostridia bacterium
GACCCTTCAGGTCGCCTAATTCTATAAATGTCTAACTTTTGGGGTTCACTTCATTTTCACTGCTCCTTTTTCTTATTCTCTTATTCAGCTTTCGAGAAACTCCCGGATCCGCTCGGCCTCGTAGTCGAAATCGGCCTTGTTGTAGCCCATGCCGCCGGGAAGGATATGATCCCGGTCGGGCACCATCAGCTGGTCCGCCGTCTTCCCGGCAAACTTGAGCCCGTTCATCATCAGTCCGGTCAGCGTCTCATTGTCCAGATTCGTGTCGATCATGGGCAGGACCGTATCGGCCAGATTGCTGAGCTCCGTGAGGCTCATTCCCTTGGCCCTGGTCAGCACTGCCTGCAGCGTGCGGCGCTGACGGCCGGTACGCTCCCAGTTGCTGTCGATGGATCTCAGGCGGCAGAAAGCCAGCGCTTTTGCGCCGTCCAGATGGTTCATGCCGGAATAGGGCAGATCGAGCTTGCCCGCTTCCGCAGGCGTCAGCTCCACGTCCACGCCGCCGATGGCGTCCACAATGTCCTTGAAGCTCTCAAAATCCACATGGGCATAGCCGTCAAAGTCGATCTGAAAGCACTCACCCAGCACTTTCGTGGTGGCAGCTGCGCCGTTGAAGCGGTAGAAGCTGGTGAGCATGATCCACTCATGCCCCTCCCAGGGAACGCCGGTGCCGCGCTCGAAACTGGCAAGCTTCACGGCGCCGGTCTTTTTGTTCAGGGAGCAGAGCATCGTCACGTCGCCGCGGCCGATATCATCCGTGTTGGGGATGCGCATGTCCGAGCCGATCAGCAGCACGTTCACCACGTCCTTCTCGCTGAGGCCCAGCGCGCCCTTCAGGACGCCCACGACGCCGCCGGTGCGCTGGGAGCCGTCCCCCACGCTGATGATGTTGCCGTTTTCATCCACGGCCTCTGTATAGCCGTCACGGTCCAGAAGGCCCAGTTTGGACGACAGGATGCCCGCCGCGCCGATGACCAGGATCAGAAACAGGCAGAGCAGGATCAGCAGCACACGGCCGAAGCCGCCGCTTCTTCTCCGTCTTCTTTTTTTCGTATGCATATCCTACCTCCGAAAAATGCGCGCCCCGCGCGTTTAAGCGGCACGGGGCAGGCAATCTAAGCCATGGAAAACAATTTCGGTTTTAGCTTGAAACGGACGCCGGAGACAAGCCCCATGGCAGCGAACATGGTCATCATGGACGAGCCGCCGTAGCTGAAGAAGGGCAGCGTGATGCCGATAACCGGCGTGACGCCGATGCACATGCCCACGTTGATGATGGTCTGGAAAGTGACCGCGGAGGCCACGCCGAAGCAGATCAGCATGTCAAAGGTGCGGCTGGAGTGCATGCCCACATAGACGCAGCGGAGCACGATGATCGCCAGCAGAATGATGACGGCGATGCAGCCCACCATACCCAGCTCCTCGCCGATGGCGGCAAAGATGAAGTCCGTGTGCTTGCCGGTGAAGTTGGAGGCGCGATGTCCCGGCTCCACGCCGGTGAGCCGGCCGGATGCGAGAGTTTTGATGCTCTGGGCGGTCTGCCAGTTTTTGCCGTAGCCGTCCGGGTCGATGCTGGGCACATACGGGGCGAGCAGGCGCTCCTTCTGATAGGTCTTGAGGAAGTGGTTCCAGAGAAGAGGCACCGCCGCGGCCAGCGCCGCGAAACCGATGGCGAACCAGTACAGCCGCACGCCCAGCACAAACAGCATGGTCAGGAAAATGCAGAAAATGATGGACGCCGAGCCCAGGTCGGACGAGACGCCGACGATTGCCACGAACACCAGGCCGAAATGGGCAGCCATCTCCGCCACGGAGAGGAAGGAGTTCATGTCCCGGTATTCCTTCAGCCAGGTCATCTGCTTGGCGCAGACGATGATGTAGATGACCTTGATGACCTCCGAGGGCTGGATGCCGATGCCGGCGAAGCGGATCCAGCTCTTGTTGCCGGTGTTGTCCTCCACGCCGAAGATGACCAGCGCCACCAGCAGCAGCACATTGATCACACACAGCAGCCGCCACTGTTCGGCCAGCAGATCCGCATCCAGCACCGTCAGCACCACGAAAGCCGCGATCCCCAGGAACATGGAGAAGAGCTGCACGATCACGAGCTTGGTCGGGTTCATCTCCGCGCCGGTGGCTGCCATGCCTGTGGCCGCCTTGTAGACCATCACCGTGCCGTAGAGCGCGCTGATGATGCAGACGCAGAGCAGGAAAATATCCGCCCGGTCAAAAAACATTTTCACATAAGGTTTGACACGTTTGAGAATGAGAAAGTCCTCCCTTCGGGGCGAAGAAGTAACAAAGTTCGTACGCGGCATATTTTAACACAAACAAAGTCTTTACGCAACGGCACATTCAGTGGTATAATAACCAAAGATGTAAACAATTTCTAAAAATCCCGCGGTGCAGAGGCTGCTCTGCTGCGGCGTCAGGAGTGTCATGGCAGAATACATCAGCAGGAACGAAAGTGAAACCGAGGCGCTTGGCGCCCGGCTGGCGGCGTCACTCCCCGGGGGGAGCGTGGTCGCCATGTACGGGGATCTGGGTGCCGGGAAGACCGCCTTTGTGCGCGGCATGGCCCGCGGCATGGGGCTCACATGCCGGGTCTCCAGCCCGACCTTTACCATCGTCAACGAATATTTGGGCGAGCGGGAACTCATTCATTTTGATATGTACCGCATCGGCAGCGCCGATGAGCTGTTTGACATTGGCTGGGAGGACTATCTGAACCGCGGCGCGGTCTGTGCCGTGGAATGGAGCGAGAACGTGGAGGACGCCTTCTTCGGCGACGAGGTCGTCGTGCGAATCGAAAAGCTGGGCGATACCGAGCGGAAAATCACGATCGAGGGGGCGGAGCTATGCTGATTCTGGCCTTTGAATCCTCAGCCCGGGCCGCGTCCGTCGCCCTGGTGCAGGACGGGAGCCTGGTCTCCCAATACAGCCAGTGCAGTGCGCTGACCCACAGCAGGACGCTGCTGCCCATGGCGGAAGACATGCTGAAGAACGCGGAAAAGAAGATCTCCGACGTGGATCTCTTCGCCGTGGCCCACGGGCCCGGTTCCTTCACCGGCATCCGTATCGGCGTCTCCACGGTCAAGGGTCTGGCCTGGGCAGGAGAAAAGCCCTGCGTCGGCGTCTCCACGCTGGAGAGCATGGCCTGGCACGGCCTCGCTGTCGGCGGCTATGTCTGCCCTGTGATGGACGCGCGGCGCCAGCAGGTCTATAACGCGCTCTTTGAAATCCGGGACGGAAAGCCCGTCCGGCTGACCGAAGATCGCCCCATCGCCCTGGAGGAGCTTGCGCCCCAGGTGCAGGCGCTGGGCGCGCCCGTCTTCCTGGTGGGCGACGGCGCGGAGCTCACGGCAAAATACTTTGCGCGGGCCGGTATCCCCTTCCGCATGGCGCCGGAGAATCTCCGGTGGCAGAGCGCCTGGGGCGTGGCCATGGCTGCGCAGGACAAAGTCCCCGGCACGGCGGATGATCTGCTGCCTGTCTATCTGCGCCTCTCCCAGGCCGAGCGGGAACGGCAGGAGAGGCTGGCGAACGGCCAGTGATCAGTGGCCAGTGGCCAGTTCGAAAACACACAACCATCCCCAACATCGTAATCCCTTGTAGCGGGTCGGTTTTCCGGCCCGGACATTCAATAAACGAAGGAGAACAAAAACATGAGTAAAGTATGCGTATTTGACCATCCTCTTATTCAGCACAAGCTGTCCATCCTCCGCGATGAGCGCACCAGCGTCAAGGAATTCCGTGAGCTGATTTCCGAGATCGCCATGCTGATGTGCTTCGAGGCCACCCGTGACCTGCCCCTGGAAGAGATCGATGTCAAGACGCCCGTGGCCGTGGCCAAGTGCCGCCGCATCGCCGGCAAGAAGCTGGCTGTCGTGCCCATCCTCCGCGCCGGTCTCGGCATGGTGGACGGCATGGTCAGCATGATGCCCAATGTGAAGGTGGGCCATGTGGGCCTCTTCCGCGACCCGGAGACCCTGGAGCCCGTCAAGTACTACTTCAAGATGCCCCCCGATATTGAGGAGCGCGACGTGATCGTGGTCGATCCGATGCTGGCTACCGGCGGCTCCGCCTCCGCGGCCGTCAAGTTTCTCAAGGAAACCGGCGTCAAGCACATCAAGCTCATGAGCATCATCGGCGCTCCCGAGGGCGTGGCCAAGATGCAGGAAGATCACCCCGACGTGGACATCTATGTCGCCGCGCTGGACGATCACCTGAACGAGCATGGCTACATCGTCCCCGGTCTGGGCGACGCTGGCGACCGTATCTTCGGCACCAAGTAATTCAATTTGATAGAAAACCGGCAGGGCACACCCTGCCGGTTTTCAATCTGTAGACAACCCTTCGCCCACGCGACAGAAGATGGACACGCATGGGGAGAGCGCGAGAGGAAGATTCCCCCGGCGGGGGAAATGTCCGCGAAGCGGACAAAAGGGGGGAGGAGATTGGTTATTCCCTCTCGCGTTTGATAATCTCAAAAATGAGAACTTTTCCGGAAGTTCTCATTTTTGATGCTCAAGGTGTCGACACTTTGTCGACACCTTGAAACAGGCAGGGCGCAACGCCCTGCCTGTTTTCTGTTCTTATTCAAAAATGACCTGCGCGCTGTCGGCGTAGAACAGGGAGAGGTACTCCTCCAGTGTCGCGTTCATCGCGTGGATCTGCTCCGCGGCGGCCTCGCCCACATAGCGGTAGTGGCAGGGGTCACTGTCCCGACCGGTCAGGGTCTCGCTCCCGGCGGGGTAGCGCAGTATGAAGCCGTAATGCCAGGCGTTGTCCCGCAGCCAGCTCTGGAGCGCGGCGTCTTCCGCAAAGTCCACGGCCAGCCCCAGCTCATGCTCGCTGGTGCCCGGAAGGGCCACCCGCATCTTGGCGATCTCGGCCGCCTCATTCTCGCTCAGGCTGCCGCCGGCGAGAAGGCCGCGCATCGTCTCGTCATAGAGTTCCTGCTGTTCGGCACTGCTCCGGTAACCCGCCGTCAGCCGCGGTGTGAAGCCCGCCTGACGGGCGGCGCTCAAAAGCTCCTCCAGGGGCTTTTTTATGTTTTTATCCACCTGCAGCCCTTCAAACTCGCTCAGGTGCGGGGTAAAGCCGCAGTTGTCCACCCCGTTCCAGGGGTTGACCAGCACCGTCAGCCTGCTGTCCTGCCCGGACTGGCGCCAGGTGCTCAGCCGCAGAGCCAGAACGATCAGGAGCAGCACCGCCAGGACCGCGAAGACGATCTTGACCCAGGGTTTGACTTTTTTCCGCTTCGCCGCAAGCTGCTCGCTCTGCATCCGGTCGTCCTCCTTTCGGCTCGGCGTAATGATTTGCTTCATGGATTGCACTTATCTTACCATATAAAAGACGAAAAAAACAGGCGCTTTGTTCCTTTTTAAGAAAGCTTAAGGAATTCTTTCACAAAAACTCAGCGGCCGCGGCGCATCTGCAGGTATTCCTCCAGCGTGACGCCCAGATCCGTGATCTCCTTGGCGTAGCGCTCGCCCACATAGCGGTAGTGCCAGGGCTCATAGATGATGCCCGTGATGTCGGTCGTGCCGTTGGGATAGCGGAGGATGAAGCCGTACTGCCAGCAGTTTTCCATGAGCCAGGCCTGGGTCTTCGTCTCCTCCTGACCCTCGTCCAGGATGGGATAGATCTCGTCGATGATGTCAGCGGCGAGGCCCAGCTGATGCTCGCTGGTGCCGGGCACAGCCACCGCCTGGGCCGCAATGGCCGGGGCCTCGGAGGGCTCGTTCCCCTCCAGGATCACGCGCAGCACCTTGTTGTCAAACAGGGCCTGCTGGTTCTGCTGGGTGCGGAAGGCCGAGCAGATCCAGGGGTGGCCGCCGCCCTCGCGGCAGTCGGCGATCATCTGCTCCAGCTTGTCGGCGCAGCGCACGTCCATGAAGTAATCCGTGCCGAACTCCCGGCCTACCTGCTGCAGCTCGGGATCGTAGTCCTCGGGCAGGGTGTTCCAGGGGTTGACCAGGAGCAGCAGCTCCGGCTCCTCCAGTTCACGCAGGGCGGCGCGCTCCTCTGGCTGGCCGGTGAGCGCGAACTGCGCGGCCCGCACCGTCTCCTCTTCCAGCAGATGGCGGGCCTCCAGCGTCTCAACGGCGGTGGCGGTCATGGCGCGGGCCAGCCGCTCCCCCGCCTGCCATCGCTGGCGCTGCTCATTGGCGGCCAGGGTCAGCTGGATCATCACGCCCAGCATCACGCCCAGTGCGGCGATGACGCCGAAAAAGATCTTTGCCGCTCCTCTTTTCTTTGCTTTTGTCTTTGCTTTCACCATAGATACTGTCCTAAAAATTGATGATCCCCAGATGCTCCAGCAGGATCTTGAGCCCGATCAGGATCAGGATCACGCCGCCCAGCCGCTCGGCCTTCGCCTTATAGCGCATGCCGAATACATGCCCGATGTAGATGCCCGCTGCGGAGAGCAGAAAGGTCGTTACGCCGATCAGGCCCGCAGCAGGCAGGATCTTCACCTCCAGGAAGGCAAAGGTCACGCCCACGGCCAGCGCGTCGATGCTGGTGGCGATGGCCAGCAGCAGCATGGTGCGAAAGCCGAAGTCATCGCTCAGCTCATCCTCGTCCCCGAAGGACTCCTTGATCATATTGGCGCCGATCAGCCCCAGCAGAAGAAAGGCGATCCAGTGGTCGATACTCTGGATCATGGCCTCAAAGCGATAGCCCAGCAGCCAGCCGATCACCGGCATCAGAAACTGGAAGCCGCCGAAATAGAGCCCTGCCAGCAGCAGATGCTTCGTCTTCAGGCCGCGGACCGAGAGCCCCTTACAGACGGAGACCGCGAAGGCGTCCATACTCAGGCCGACCGCGATCAAAAACAGCTCAGCAACATGCAAATTGATTCACCTCTGTAAGAGCTAACTTTATACCCGCCGGCGCGAAAAGTCAAATGGAAGCTGTTGGGACGGACAGAGAAAGCGGTCTCCGGCCGATCTGATCGATCCGGCATGGAAGACCGCCTTTTACATGGAGTAGTTTTTCATCTGGTCGATGATCAGCTTGCCGACAGCGTCCGCAAACTGGGAATGATCCCGGATGCGGACGAAGTCCTGGCCGTAGACCATTCTGGCCGCCGGGATGTCCCCGTCCTCGCCGGTGAAGATGCAGAGAACGGAGACGCCCTCTGCCCGCAGGCGGCGCACCTCATGGGTGGCGTCCCGCAGGGCGCGGCTGCCGTCGTAGCTGACGCCCACGTCCCGCTCATCCTTCCGGATCTTCGCCACGTCCAGGGGCTTCACGTCCGAGAGGACGATAAGCATCTTGTGTTCGTAGGGGGCGCGGGCCATCATCTCCCCCGCCGCCCGGATCGCCAGGCCGTCCCGGTTGCAGCCCTCGGTGTAATACTCCAGGATGCTCTCGCTCTGCGCGGGAGAGTGGTAGTCATTGAACAGCCGCAGCACCGTGAAGCCGGACATGGAGCAGAAGCTCATCACCCGGTATGGCACATGGCAGCGCGCCAGCGCCTGGGCAATGATATAGGCCTGGGAGGAGATCTTGGCCGCCTTGGTGATCTGGGAGTGGGAGGCGTCCAGCAGGATATCCACGCTCATGTCCCCGGCGTTTTCGTTCTCTGTCCGGGTGAACACCCGCTCGTCGCCCAGCCTCGCCGCCCGCCAGGCGAGCGCCGGATTCAGCGCGCCCGCGTTGGCTTTCACCGGCGCCGGCTGCATGTGCAGGAGGATCGAGTTCATGATGCCGGTGCTGAGCCTGGAAATGAGCAGGCGGTTCTGCGGCAGATTCGCTTCATAGTAGGCGCGGTTCTGGGCGATCAGCTCGTCCCGGCGCTTTCGCTGGTGCATCTCCATGGTGCTGTAGATGCCGTGCAGCTCCACCGCCTCGCCCCGGGTGTAGAAGAGATGGGTGAAGCGGTGATTCCCGCGGCAGAGCTGTTTTTCCAGCCGCAGCACCTGGGCGGCCGGATAGAGGGACTTCCCGAATTTGGTTTCCAGGAAGGCACGCATCTCCGATTCCGTCATTTTGGTGCTGAGCGAGTAATCGTTCCGCCAGGGGGCCGTGTCGCCGTGGTAGAGGTCTTTCTCATGGATCACGATCCGGCCGCGCTGGAGGAAGCTGTCGGGCGCTGCCCGCCTGAGATGGGCGAGGCGGTACTGCAGCCGGATCTTTCCTTCCCCGTAGAGGCCGTATTGCTCGTAGAAAAACTGCCGCGCGGTATCGACGATCTCGTCCGTCGTCATCTCCGCGTTTAACCGCAGCGGGCTCTCCTCCGGTTCGGGGCGCATCCGCTCCAGCACCGGGCGGCCGCGCAGCTCGGTCTCAAACAGCACCGGCTCCAGCGCGTTCCAGAAGATGGACTCATAGGCGGCGGCATCCCGGTATTTGTCGAGCATGGCAAAGAGAGCCGCCAGCTTATCGTACTCGTAGTGCCGCCGGGCTGCGCCGTAGATGATGTTCCAGTAGAGGTCCGCGCCGCCGTTTTCGTCGTAAGCCTTGAAATCCGGCGCGAAGCTGTAGTCCTCCGCGCAGTTCCATATGATGTTGTCGGCCCGCCTTTTCTGCAGGTCTGTGATGTTCCGGTCCATGGCATTCTTTGTTCTCTGATCTCTCAGAGGGCTTCGCTGCGGCTTGCTTCCCTATATCCGGATTGTATCACAGGACTTTCGCTTTTCCTAGCCCGAAACGGAAAAAAGCGGCAGCCATCATTGTATGAAAAGTACCGGGACCGACTGCTGGCGGTCCCGGTACTTTGGGGATAGAGCACAGATTGTGACAGGGATTCCCATTTGCCGGAAATGGTTTCCCGCCCGGCCCTCACTACGGGCGATCCCGGTCTTTCACAGATTCGCCCTGATCTTCTCAATCATCTCGGCGTATTCGCTGTCGCTGAGTTTTACCTGGCCGGGATTCATGGCAAAGACGCCGCCCCACTCATACCCGTCGCGATACTTCGGCACCAGGTGGACATGCAGGTGGCAGCCGGTGTCACCGTAGGCGCCGTAATTGAGTTTCTCGGGATGGAAGGCTGCGTGGATCGCCTTCGCTGCGCGGGCCACGTCTTCCATGAAAGCCGCCCGCTCCTCGGCGCTGATATCCACGATCTCGCTGACGTGGTCCTTGTAGGCGACGATGCAGCGCCCGGGATGGCTCTGCTCGCGAAACAGGATCAGCGTGCTCACGGAGAGCTCGCAGATGGGGATGCCGAAGGCGTCGAGCAGTTCGCCGCCCATGCAGTAGCCGCACTTGCTGCGCGGGGCTTCTTGTTCGGTCATGGGATGTACCTCGTTTCTGTATCAATATACGGTTCCGGCGGCTTCCCGGACTTGACGCCCTGCCGCCCTCCTGACGCCGTTATTATAGCGCAATGCGGGTCTCCCCGCAAGCGTTGGGCCGGAAAAGCGCAGAATTCTTATTGACTTGCCATTATCAATTATCCCTTTCTATCTGATTGAATGGAATTAGCATCAAAGATGTAATAAATTAGGATAACCGTCCTAAAATATATATATGTCAAACATATTTCCATACATAACCGCCCGCTTTTTTCCTCTGTCCTTTACATACCATGCTGATATTGCTGCCTCTAATATGTAGTTCTTCTGAGGCCTTAGTAATGGATTCAAAAGTCTTTATCGTTGCATTCGTTATAGGATCGATCATCGCAACTCCTTTTATATGGCCTTTGGCGGTTTTTCTCCGTCCGCAAATGCTGCAGCCATATCCATATGAGCGATGCCCAACAGATGCGCTATAGCTCAGACCGCAGTTGGGGCATATCCACCACACGCATATATCTGAATGTGGCTTTACTTTATCAGGTGTCAGATCTCCATTCTTCTCTATGTCCCATTCCTTCGCCAAATCAGGATATAATTCAGCAAAAGAACCGCTCTTTAGCTTCGTCATATATGCTCGAATCTCAGATTCATCCCGTTCAAGATCAATATCAACTCTGCTATGAAAAATAGGCGCTCTCCTTGTCCACATATTTGTTTCAGGATCAATCTTATCCAGCAAGAAACGAATAACTTTCGCCAGATTCCTCTTTTCGTACATAGGACCATCCCCTATGTTCAGTCCTTCATCTGCAGTCAGCAGAATCCCATTTTCGGGAGTCTTTTCCATCAAGCGAAGGAGACGAATACCGTTTTCCTGACAGATACTATATTTCTTAATCTCTCTTTTCAGCTTATCAGCCTTGTGCCATGCCTCCCCATCATATTCAATACCGAGCTTGATGGATGGAATATAGATGTCCAGTTCCATTGAGTTGGGGAAGATATCTTTATATCGGCTAACCGCATCAGGAAAGACTTTTTTCACATAGTAGAAAACCGCCTGTTCCGCGAAAGAGGTTTGCCTGCCCGAATTGCATACAGAGCAATTAGTTCCATGGCTCCGATGAAGCAATGAAGCTGGATAGGCATGTCCTTCAGGGCAAAGCCACCACACTTTAGTCGCTGAACCATACATTACATCAGTTGGTTTTAATATTCCATTTAATGTTGGATGCCACTCGGCAGCAAGCTGCGGATGTGTCGTTGCGAGATCGTTTATTCCAGGCACAACGATTTTCCTCGAACAGCACGCGCAGCTCTTTCTTCTAGCTCGGTTGCTTATCTTTGCTCTAAAATGATATCCGCATTTAGAGCAAATCCAGAAGACATTATCATTGCTCATTGGAGTATACTCTTCTGGGCTTTTTTCATTTTTCTCATAATCCCATTCTGACAGCAAGAAAGGATCAGTTATTCCGCCATTCTTTGCTAATTCCTTTTTATGCCGTTCTTCTCCGTGCTTTACATCTGCGCATTTCGGGCAAACTTTATACTTTGATTTTACTCTATCCCTAATTTTGGCTGGCCATTGATTCCCGCAGATAGAACACTTCCAATTAGCGCGATAATATGAGCCAATGGTATAATCCTCAGGGTTCCCTTGGTTCTTTTCGTAATCCCACTCCGCGGCAATTGCAGGATAATTAGTTTTTAGGTCATTATAACCAACCAACAGTTTGTGATTGCTGCAGTAGTGGCACCCGTTGCCTCTAGCTCTTTTATCAGGAGAGCAGATATAACTATGCCCCTTTTCGCACAACCAGTAGAAGCCCTTGTTGCTATGTGCCGCTACTTTATCTGGCGTCATATCTCCGTTGAGTGTTGGATGCCATTGTTTTGCAATTTCAGGATAAAGTGTTTGAAGATCGTTTATTCCAGTCTTTACTCTTGCTCCCATCTGTCTCACCACCTGGTTGTCTGACATAGATGACTGTATTATATCATGCGAACCACCTGTACGGGAATATTATTCTGCCGTCATTCTGATCGGTTTTTTCTTCATAACTCAGACACCCTGCCTCTCTCCAATAATGGGGTTTCAGGCAGGGTGTCTGACTTTTTCTCACGGCAAAGAGAAAACCCTTGAAAACGTAGTGTTTTCAAGGGTTTTGGTGCTCCAGCGGGGATTCGAACCCCGGACACCCTGCTTAAAAGGCAGGTGCTCTGCCTACTGAGCTACTGGGGCAAATCGTCCGAGCAAGCTTCGGATCGTCTCGCTTCCGTGAAGCTTCACGAAAGCTCGCTCTCTCCGCTGCTCGTCCTCCCAAAATCAAACCCACTTCGTTGGGCTTTGATTTTGTAAAGATGCGAAGGTCTTTGCCGTCTCCCCAAATCGGAGCCCAGCGCAGCGGGTCCGATTTGGAAAGGAAGAGGGAGGGAGAATCGCGCAGTTTTCGCCGCAAGGCGGAAACGGAGCGGTTCGAGCTTCCTCTGACGTGGCTGGGATGGCGGGACTCGAACCCACTATATCGGAGTCAAAGTCCGGTGTGTTACCATTACACTACATCCCAATATGAAGGAGACTTGTGAATGAGCCCGGCCAGGCCGGGCTCATTCTGTGTGGGGTGGGATATGGGGCTCGAACCCACGACACCCGGAACCACAATCCGGTGCTCTGCCAACTGAGCTAATCCCACCAAATCGTCCGAGCAAGCTTCGGATCAACTCGCTTCCGTGAGGTATCACGAAAGCTCGCTCCCTCCGCTGCTCGTCCTTTTCAAAATCAAACCCATTTCATTGGGCTTTGATTTTGATTATTGAGCGTCTCCGCTCATATTATCGTCCTGCGAGGACGATGGCACGCCAAGAGGGATTCGAACCCCCGACCTACTGCTTAGAAGGCAGTTGCTCTATCCTGCTGAGCTATTGGCGCATATAGTACCCAACCAATGCCGCAACATTCAGAACCGGCCGATCAGCATCTCTCTGACGTTGGAGCGGGTGATGGGAATCGAACCCACGTATCCAGCTTGGAAGGCTGGTGTTCTACCATTGAACTACACCCGCGCGTCCGTTCCCTAAAAGCTTAAAGATAATACCATACGAAAAGGGAAAATGTCAACCGCTTTTCATAAAAAAATCAAGTTTTTTCTCTTGACTTTAACAATGCAGCGTGTTAGTATGTCGCCAGTCGAAAGAGGCGCGGTGTTCATCAGTAGCGCTCCGGCAAGGGCAGGCAGCCGCCGGGCGCGAAAGGGGCCACCGCCGAAGTACCGCTCCCGGGCCTGCGGGATCGGCGCTGGGGCTGCGGAGAAGATCCGCCGCACTGTCACGGAAACGTGGAGCGCTGTCGACTGCCGCCGGGTCTACGCAGCCCGCTTGTGCCGCTCCACGGGAGCGGTTTTTTTGTTCTCTTGTGAACCGGGTTTCACGGGCGAGATCCCACTCCCGGCATTTTTCAAGGAGGTCATCCCATGCTTTCAGACAACATCAGCCGGCTTCCGGACGGAACCCTGTGCTTCGCCGGGCAGAGCATACCCGCGCTCGCGGCGGAATACGAGACGCCCCTCTATCTGATGGACGAAGAGCGCATCCGCGCAAACTGCCGGATGTACCTGGACGCGTTCCGCGCCGCCTTCGGCGAGCGGGCGCTGCCGCTCTATGCCGGGAAGGCGGCCTCCTTCAAAGAGATGTACCGCATCATGCTCTCCGAGGGCATGGGGGTCGAGGCCGTCTCCCGGGGCGAGATCTATACCGCCATCTGCGCGGGCTACCCCACCGCGAACATCTATTTCCACGGCGACGGCAAGACGCCCGCGGACGTCTCCTTTGCCATGGAAGTGGGCGTCGGCTGCTTTGTCGTCGACAACGAGCATGAGCTGGCGCTGGTGAGCGCCGAGGCCGGGCGCCGCGGCATCCGGCAGAAGGTGCTGCTGCGCATCACGCCGGGCATCGATCCCCACACCTACGAGGCCGTGAACACCGGCACGGTGGACGTGAAGTTCGGCGTGCCGCTGGAGACCGGCCAGGCCTTCCACTTCGTGCAGGAAGCGCTGAGCCTGCCTTACCTGGACGTGGCGGGGCTCCACTGCCACGTGGGCTCCATGGTCTTTGACGAGGACGTGTTTGAGCGCACGCTGGATATCATGGTGGGCTTCATGGCGAGCCTGAACCGCAGCCTGGGCTTCGTGACCCGGGAGCTGGACGTGGGCGGCGGCTACGGCGTGCGCTACCGGGAGGACGACAAGGAGGCGGACATCCCGGCCCGCATCGCGGCGGTGGCGGATCACCTCAAGGCCCTCTGCGCCGACGCGGAGCTGCCCCTCCCCTTTTTCCTGATGGAGCCGGGCCGCAGCATCGTGGCCGACGCGGGCATGACGGTCTACACCGTCTCCACGGTCAAGCACATCCCCGGCTTCAAGCGCTACGCCATCGTGGACGGCGGCATGGGCGACAACCCGCGCTACTGCCTGTACGGCTCGGAATACACGGTCCTGCACGCCGACCGGGAGGCGGAGGACTCTGCGATCTTCGATCTGGCGGGCCGCTGCTGCGAGAGCGGGGACATCATCCAGCCCGCCGTTTGCCTGCCCCGCGATACCGCGCCGGGCGAGCATATCGCCGTCTGCACCACCGGCGCCTACAACTACTCCATGGCCTCCAACTACAACCGCCTGGGCCGTCCGCCCGTGGTGATGCTGCGGGACGGAGAGAGCCGCGTGGTCGTGCTGCGCGAGAGCATGGAGGATCTCTGTGCGCTGGATCTGTGAGGCGCGGGCGAAGTGTTCACAAAAAGGTCATTGTAACGGCTCCGCTTCTGCGGTATAATAAGCACACGAAAGATACAAAAACCGGAAAAGGAGAATCCGTTTCATGAAAAATACCAGACTGCTTGCCCCGCTCGCCCTGGCCGCTGCCGCCGCGCTGGCCGCCGGCGTCGCCACCCTGCTGAAAAAGCCCGCGGAGGCCGCCGCACCCGCCGCTGCCGCCGCTCCTGCGCCCAAGGCCCCTGCCGCGCCCAAGACCCGCATGGTCGGCACTTACAGCTTCATCTCCGGCTTCCAGAACGCCGTGACCGTGGAGATGAACATGGATTACGACGGGGAGAAGTACAGCTTCGTCGTGATCGAGGACGAGTTCCCCAGCTATTCCAGCGACTCCCACGTGGCCGTGGTCTACGGCGAGGACTTCAATATGCAGCTGGAGTACGCCGCCTACTACGGTGGGGAGGATTTTGCCGCCCACTGCGTCCACCTGGGAGAGAAGTACCAAGGCATCCAGCCGGTGCGCTACGGCAAGCTGGAGGGCGTGAGCTACATCGACGGGGACAATATGTGCCTGAACCTGGCGATCCCCGGCGACGCGAACAGCTATCTGCTGGTCACGCTGATGAAGAACCCCGACTACGACGAAGACTACACCACCCTGCCCAACCATCCCGACGTGGGCTACATGCTCTCCTCCCTGAGATTTCAGAATCTGTAAGGGCAAGGAAAACTGCATAAGCAACAAGAACAGGGCTGTGATATTATTTCACTGCATCTTCACAGCCCTGTTCTTGTTGCCCTTGTTCAACGAAAAGAACTATGGTATTATTATAAAACCACATAAAAGGATGGAGGATAACACCACATGAAAAAATGCCTCATGTTTATTCTTCTATTTGCGCTCTGCCTGTCGCTCATCGCTTGTGGGCAATCTGCCCAGCCCGTACAGGAGGAACCATCACCCGCTCAGCCAGAACCGTCAAAAGGCGATTTGATGTATGAGAAATACAGTTCAATCATTGACAAGCTGGAATCGGAAGACTATCAGGCCGCCATTGATGAAATCAGCGCAATGCTTCCAGAGCCGGAAATAACAGAAGTCACGATTACACCTGAAAACTTTTATGAATATTATGAGTTAGTGCCAATGGATCCCTATATAACGAAAGATGCTGGAGGCAAGATTCTTGAGATTTGGCCCGAGTTTGCGCAGCAGTTCATTTTGAAAACAGAATACCGGGATCGGCTTATCTATGAAGGCAGCAATGTAGAGATAGGCGTAACTGCTGATTATTCCATGAGAGCCGTAACCGTAGATTGGAATACGGGAGAAGTATTATTAGGTGAAGAAGATTTCCCCGATATTAAAGCCGCCATTATTGCGGAGTATGCCAAATATGGCAGTTCCATGGAAGAAAGCTTGTCTACAACAGTGAACGGAGTGGATTCTTTATATGTTCAAGTTGGCGGAATAGGCGGTTCTTGCTATACGAAAAACGAATACGGCTGGGGGCCAGGACTGTTTGACCAAAATTATAATGGTCAAGATATGTACGCAGCTAAATTGGTAAACATTCAGATTGTACGCGCAGAAGGAACGCTCCTTTTCAACAATTGATAGTGAATCGGAAACGGCCGGGGTTTTCCCCGGCCGCGTCCTGCTCATACCGGTGATTCAGGCCCTCCGGGGCGTGCAGCAGTTTAGGTTCAAATTACAAAAGGCCCTCGGGGAAGCAGATCTCCGAGGGCCGTAACCTTTCCTTTTATTCTTTTCTGGAAAAAAAGAAAATAATCTTTTCAGGACATGAGAAGCGCCCCGAAACGCTGAAGTTTCGGGGCGTTCTTTTTGTCTGTATTGCACCAAGCGGTGTCCAGAGTTGCACCAGAATAGCGCTTGCCGGAGCAAAGCTCTCAGTTCTGTTTGATATGGACGTCCAGCTGCTGATACGGGATCTGGATACCGGCGGCATCCAATGCCCGTTTTCCGGCGAGGAGCATGTACTTTTTCACTTTGCTGAAGTTCTGCGCATCGGTAAATGCCCGCACTTCGAACACCATACCGGAGCTGCCGCATTCGTCAAGGACCACTTTGGGAGGAGGATCGGTGTGGGCCAGCTCGCACGTGGAAGCCATTTCCTTCAGCACTTTGAAAACGGTATCAATATCGCTGTCATAGCTGACCGTGAATTCCACCTGCACACGGCGGAGGCCTTCTCTTGAAAAGTTGGTGATGGCGGTGTTCGTCAGCGCGCTGTTGGGAAGGCTGATCAGGGTGCCGTCCTTGGTTTTGATCTCAGTATAGAAAGCACCGACGGCCTTAACAAATCCGACATGGTCGCCGATCTTGACAAATTCACCAGATTTGATGGGCTGCAGGATCAGCAGCGTCACGCCGCCGACAAGGTTCCCCAGGGCGCCCTGCATGCCAAGGCTGATGGCAACGCCGGCTGATGCAAAGATGGTGATGATGGAAGTGAGCGGGATGCCGATGACATTGGCCGCCGTAAGGACGATGATGACGAGGAGGAGCAGCTTGATGGTGTTGAAGATAAAGGCCTGCAGCGACGGATCAAATTTCGAGATGGTTTTGCTTCTTTTCAGGAGCTTCACGAACCAGTTCGTAAAAAACAGGCCAACGACGACAATAAGGATACCGAAAAGAAGATTGATGCCGGCTGTCGTGAAAAATTTTGCTATGCTTTCATAATCCATGTTCTTTCGCTCCCGAATAGACTTTTGTTTTCTTTTTCTGCTGGTAAGATGCATGCACGAATAGTAGTGATACTATAGCATATAGACCATATCTTGTCAATTCTACCGGCATTTGCAGGTTTGAAGCCTTATGCCCTGGCAGCGGGAGAAGGATTCGCCTGCATTCTGTTTTCCCTTGCGTGAGACGGGAAAACAGAATTATAGTATTCGCCAGTGTTTACACTGGCGAATGCAGGCCACCGGTGTGGCCTGCGGACATGATTCGAATCCTCAGCGCCTTCCGCGCTGCGCGATGCCTTTGTAATCATGTGAGGGTTCGAATCCAGTTCCATCTCAGATAAACGAAAACAGCCTGTCCTTTCGGACAAGCTGTTTTCCTTTGGCAGCGGGAGAAGGATTCGAACCCTCACATACGGAGTCAGAGTCCGCTGTGCTACCTTTACACAATCCCGCTAAGCGCATAAGCTATTATACGCAATATTCTCCAATTGTCAAGCAAAAATTTTCGGAAAACCGAAAAAATCACGCTTCTCCCCGCAGCTTCTTCAGCAGCGCGTGCAGGGCGTTGGCCCGGTGGCTGATGGCGTTCTTCTCCTCCGCGCTGATCTGGGCCGTGGTGCAGCCACGCTCGGGCAGGACAAAGAGCGGATCGTAGCCGAAGCCGTTGCTGCCGATCTCCTCAAAGCCGATCTCGCCGTAGAGATAGCCCTCGGCCTCCACGATGCTGCCGTCCGGCCGGGCCAGGACCATGGCGCAGGTGTAATGGGCGCAGCGGTTCTCCACGCCCTCCAGTTTTTCAAGAAGCAGACGGTTATTGGCCGCGTCGTCCCCGTGTACGCCGGAGAAGCGGGCCGAGTAGATGCCGGGGCCGTCGTCCAGCGCGTCCACGCACAGGCCGCTGTCGTCGGCCAGGGCGCAGCAGCCGGAAATCTCCGCGATCTCGCGGGCCTTTTTCTCGGCGTTTTCCATGAAGGTGCTGCCGTCCTCGATCGTCTCATGGTCGATGCCGGCCTCCCGCATGGAGAGGATCTCATCAAATTCACTGCCCAGGATCTGTTTGATCTCGATCAGCTTATGGGCGTTGTTGGAGGCAATGATCAGTTTCATTTCTTTTTCCCCTTTTTCTTCTTTTTCGCACCGCTGCGGCTCGCCTTGCTCTCGGCGGCCCTGCGCATGTTCAGCTTCTCCCGGAAACTCTTGACCATGGAATAGCCCAGCACCGGCAGGGAGGCCAGATTCACGATCCCGATCAGCCGCACGGCCCACACGGGAAGTGTGATACCGGCAAGGCCCGTCACGCTCAGGATCAGGGATGTTACGCCCATTAGCGCGACGCTGACGGCAAAGAGGCGGTCGACCCATTTGGCAGCATTTTCCGCATTCGTTTTCATGCTTTGACTCCGTTCCTACAGTTTTTCGATTCAGTATAATGCCTTTTGCTTCCGTGCGCAAGGGCGAATTTTCTTGACAAGCCGCTCTTTTCTCCTATAATTAAGATGTTATGGAACCAAAACGCGAAAGGAGGCGCACGTCGTGGAAGAGCTGCGGGAACAATCTGTCGCCGCGTTTGCGGAGAAGCTGGCGTCATCCGCGCCAACCCCGGGCGGCGGCGGCGCGGCCGCGCTGACCGGCGCGCTGGCGGCGGCGCTCTGCGCCATGGCCTCCCGCCTCACCGCGGGGCGAAAAAAATACGCCGACCGGGCGGAGGAGCTGAGCCGCATCGTCTGCCGCACAGATGAGCTGCGGCAGCGGCTGATCACGCTCATCGACGAGGACGCGGAGAATTTCGCGCCTCTGGCCGCGGCCTACTCCCTGCCGAAGGATGACCCGCAGACGGCGGAGGCGCTGCGCTGCGCAACGCTGACGGCCTGCGAGGCCCCGATGGAGATGCTGCGCTGCAGTGCGGCGGCGGTGGAGCTGCTGGAAGAGGCAGAGACGCTCTGTTCTCCCCTGCTGCTGTCCGACGTGGGCTGCGGGGCCTCTCTGGCACGCTGCGCGATGGAATGCGCCGCCATGAACGTGCGCGTGAACACCCGGAGCCTCCCGGAGGACCCGGAAGCGAACTATCTGGAAGAAGAGCTTTCCCGGCTGCTTGAGACCTGGCTCCCCCGGGCGGAGGCGGTCAGCGCATCGGTGATGCGCCGACTGCAGCGCCCATGAGCGAGCTGCTGCTGGGCGCGCCGGTGGCCCAGGCCATCCGCGCGTCGCTGGAAGAGCGCATCCTGCGCCTGAAAGAGCGCGGGCGGGAGCCCTGTCTGGCCCTGCTGCGCTGCGGGGAGGACCCGGGGGCGCTGTCCTATGAGCGCGCTGCCGAGCGCAGCTGCGCCCAGTGCGGCATCCGCGTGGTGAAGGTCGTCCTGCCCTGGACGGCGAACACCGAGGAGATGCTGCGCGCGGTGGATCAGGTCAATGGCGACCCCTCCGTGCACGGTATCCTGGTGCTGCGGCCGCTGCCCAAGCGGATCGACACCCAGGTGATCTTCCGCCGCCTGCGGTCGGATAAGGACGTGGATGGGATCACCGTACCCTCCCTGGCCGGGATCTTTGTGGGCAAGGGCTGGGGCTTTGCCCCCTGCACGGCCGAGGCCTGTGTGGCCATGCTGGATCACTACGGCGTGCCTCTCGCGGGCGCCCAGGTCGCGATCCTGGGCCGGAGTCTGATCGTGGGGAGGCCGCTGAGCATGCTGCTCTGCGCACGCGACGCCACCATGACCCTCTGCCACAGCAAAACCCGGGATCCCGCCGCCCTCTGCCGGGAGGCGGACATTGTGATCGCCGCCGCGGGTAAGGCCCGCTTTGTGGATGAGAACTATGTGAAACCCGGGCAAGTTGTCCTCGATGTGGGGGTCAATGAGGATTTTGACGGCAAAATCTGCGGTGATGTGGCATTTGACCGTGTGGAGCCCATCGTCCGTGCCATCAGCCCCGTGCCGCGGGGCGTGGGCACCGTGACCACGGCGATCCTGGCCCGCCACGTTGTGGAAGCCGCGGAGACGCTGTATTGAGTTGCGAGACGGAGTTCCCTTTGTAGGGGCGATTCACGAATCGCCCGCCAAACACTGTACAAGGGCGGCGAAGCGGGCCGCCGAGGGCGTCGGCCCCTACGCGATGAAGAAATGCCCAGAGGGCCGGACGCCCCTCATACGTCGCTTCGCGCCACCACTTGCCGCCTTGCGATTGGCGAAAAACGCTTCGGGCTTACGCTTCTCCTCGCGTTTTTCGATCGCTGCGGTAATTCCGATCCCGCTTTCTCTGCCCCCGGCAGCGCGGGATCGCAATTCCCCTGTGCAAGGGGAGCCTGTATTGAATTTGTTATTGTAAGTGTCAGAGTAGGAGCAGCGCGTTGGCGTTTTGCCTGAAGTGCCGCGGGATGGGAAGTTGTCCGCGGACGAAATCGGTGCTGTCTCCGCTTCCGCTGCCACCAAAGGGCAACTCCTTTCGTGGCAACTGTCACGAAAGGAGTCTTTTCTATGCCAAAATTCAGCACCAGGACCCTGACCACCATGGCGCTGCTGACCGCGCTGGAGATCGTGCTCTCCCGCTTCCTGTCCATCAGCGCATGGAACACCAAGATCGGCTTTGCCTTTGTGCCGGTGGCGCTGGCCGCCATGCTGCTCGGCCCGCTGTACGCCGGGATCGTCGCCGCGCTGGCGGACTTTGTGGGCGCTATCCTCTTCCCCGTCGGCGCCTACTTCCCCGGCTTTACGCTGACGGCCTTCCTGATGGGCGCCTGCTACGGGCTGTTTCTCTATAAAAAGCAGAGCTTCCCGCGCATCCTCGGCGCCGTGGCGGTGCACCAGCTGCTGCTGAGCCTGCTGCTCAACACGCTGTGGATCTCCGTTCTCTACGGCTCTCCCTTCTATCCGCTGCTGCTCTCGCGGCTGCCCCAGTGCGCGATCCTGGGTGCGGTGCAGCTGGCCGTGATCCCGCTGCTTGTAAAGCTGCTGCCGCAGCTGAAAGGAAGCGTCCAATGACGAAGAAGGAACAGCGCGCCCTGGCCCTCGCGGCCCGGCGGGCCATGAGCGATGAGGCGCGAAAAGCCGCCTCCGCGCGTATCCGCGAAAGGCTCCTCGCCCTGCCGCAGGTACAGGCGGCCCGGACCGTGCTCAGCTATATGGCGCTGCCGGACGAAGCTGATCTCACCGCGCTGCATGACGCGCTCCGGGCGCGGGGCGTGCGGCTCTGCTTTCCTGTGAGTTTGCCCGGCGGCGTGATGGAGGTTTACGAGCCCGGCGGCTGGGTCACCGGCCCCTACGGCATCCGGGAGCCGGACCGGGAGGCTTCCCGCCCTGTCCCGCCGGAAGAGCTTGACCTGGTGCTCGCGCCCTGCGTGGCCTTTGATGAAGAGCGAAATCGCCTGGGCCACGGCGCGGGCTATTATGACCGCTATCTGCCCGCATGCGCGAAAGCGGCGGTCATCGCCGCCGCCTTTGAATGTCAGAAGCTCCCCGCCGTCGTTACGGACGCACACGACCGGACCCTGGACGCGGTGGTGACGGAAAAGGCAGTGTACTAAAGAAGAACGGATTGCCACGCCAGTGACATCGGTCACTGGCTCGCAATGACAGGGTTGTGATCGTACAGCGTTCGTCATAGCGCCGCAAACCGAAAGGCTGTTATTGCGAACCATCGCCGCAGCGCTGGTGTGGCAATCCGTTTTTCATAAAGCAAAAGGGGATGTGCCAAGCACATCCCCTTGCTTATTTGTTCTTCTTACTGCAGGATATATCCTCTCACCTTTTCGCTGACAGTGTCGGGGTCGGCGGAGATGGAGACGATGAAGCTGATGTTTTCCTGATTGGAGAATTTCTCCAGCCAGGTGAGGAAAGCTTCCAGCGCTTCCACGCTCTTGTCGTTTACCAGCTTGTAGAAGTTATCAATGAAGAAATGGGTGATGTCATAGTTGCCGGCGTGCACGCCGCAGATGAGACCCTTCAGAAATTCATAACTGCCGATGTCATAGGCGCCTGCTTCGATCAGGCGGGCCTGATAAGGAACGTCGTAGGTAAGCTTGCGCTCTTTCTCGATGACGACTACGTCGCCGGTTTCGGCGTTGACAGCCTCACGCACCAGATCGACCAGCTTCTTTGTCTTGCCGGATCCTTTCAGACCCATAATGATGTTGACCATGGGGATCAACCTCCTTAAATGTTTTTCCTTTGTTGGGTTTAGCTTACCATTTTTCCTGCCGGGGCGCAAGAGTGCATTTGTAAATAAAGTTCTAAATTCTGCCGCTGTTCCGGCACACTGGGCAAGCTGTCCAATACCCGGTTCTTGACGCATGCCCCGCCTTGTGATAAATTAACAGCAGGTATGTCGAAACCAAACAAATAAAGAGGTGTTTTGCTTGAAAGATCTGAAGCATCTGATCTACTTCGAAAATCTGCTGCAGGACGCCCAGAACGAACTGGTGGACAAGGCCAAGGCGCAGGGCAAGCTCGCCCTGGGATATAACTGCTACTATATCCCGGAAGTGCTGCTGAACCTGCCGAGCTGCTTCTCCAGCCGTCTGCGCGCGCCCCGCTGTACCTCCACGGACATTGCGGGCTATTACATGACCAATCGCACCTGTCCCTACGCCCGCTCCATTCTGGAGCGCGCCATCGAGGGCGGCTACAACTATCTGGACGCTCTCTTCGGCGCCGAGAGCTGCGCCACCATGGACCGCATGGAGCAGCATTTCTTCCTCATTAACCCGGTGAAGAACGACCGCTTCTTCGTCACCCAGATCGACCCGCCCATGAAGGGCGACAGCACCAACCTGGACTACTACAAGGTGCAGCTGCGCGTGAAGGTGCTGGAGCCCCTGCGGGACAAACTGGGCGTGGACATTTCCGACGCCGCCATCCGCAAGGCCGTGGAGGCGCACAACAGGCTCTGCCGCGTCATGACCGAGATCGGCAATTTCCGCAAGCTGCCCAATCCTCCCATCACGGGCTATGAGTTCCATGTGATCCAGCTGGTGAGCCAGGTATGTCCCCACGATCTGATCCTCCCCTATCTGGAGGAGACGCTGGCGGAACTGAAGACCCGCGAGCCGGAGCCCAAGTTCCCCTTCCGCGCCCGCGTGGCCGTGGTGGGCAGCGAGATCGACGACCCGGAGTTCACCAGGCTCATCGAGAACTGCGGCGCCATGGTGGTGGCCGACCGCTACTGCTACGGCTCCTTCCCCAGCCGGGAGGAGATCGAGATTTTCGGCAACGAGAGCGCCTTTGACGCCATCTGCCGCCACTATCTGCACTGGAACCAGTGCGCCCGCTTCATGGACGGCATGAAGATCGACCAGCGCACCGCTGAGGTGCAGCGCCTGGTGAAGGAATTCTCCGCCGACGGCATCATCTACGAGAACATGAAGTTCTGCGAGTTCTGGAGCTATGAGAAGGTGCTCAA
>CAMOXI010000032.1 GCA_946628965.1 uncultured Clostridia bacterium
GCCATGCACTTGGCCCGGTAGAGATGGTAGGCGCTGGAGACGATGGCCACATTGCCGTCGGGATCGTCGCCCCGGGAACGGATGATCTCGAAGCTGTACTGCAGGTTCTCCATGGTGGAGGTGGCGCGGTCCTCGATGAGCACCCGGGCGGGATCGGCCCCGTTTTCCACCAGCCAGTCGAACATGGCCTGACCCTCGGTCACGGTCTCACCCGGGCCCATGCCGCCGGAGACGATGGCCACGCTCTTGGGGTAGGTATTCAGATAACTGAGCGCCCCCTCCAGCCGCCGCACCAGCGTCAGCGAGGGCCGGTCGCCATAGACGGCGGCGCCCAGGACGATCAGGTAGGGCCGCTCCGGGTCCTTGTCCGTGCGGGCGTTTTTGATGATGGGGGCCTCTACGATGCAGAAGTACACGAGCCCCACGCACACCAGTGCCACGATGATCTTCCACAGCACCGGCGGCGCAAAGCGGTGCAGCACGATCAGCGCCGCGACGAAGAGCAGCGCGTAGCCCCACCAGGCATAGCCCCGCAGTGCAAAGCGCAGGAAGAAGCCGACGGCGGCCAGCGTCCCGGCGAGTCCCGGCCAGCTTTTGCGGAAATACAGCAGCAGCGCCGGAATGGCAAGCCCCGCGATCCACAGGGGCGCTTCCCCCAGGTCGGGCCCGAAGAAGTAAAGTGCAATGCCCAGCACAAAGCAGAGCGCCGCAGCTATCAGCCAGATCGATCGTTTCAAGCGTTCAGTTCCTCCCATTTTTCATACAGCGCCGTGAGTTCCTCATTCAGCGCCTCTTTCTGCGCCTCCAGCTCCATCAGCTTCTGGTAGTCCGTGGCGTACTGCTCCCCCTCCGCCTCCAGCGCGGCGAGCTTTTCCTCCAGCCGGGCGATCTCCCGCTCGGTCTTCGCAATCAGCTTTTCGCTGTTCGGGACGTGGGGCTTCTTTTCCTTTTCTTTTTCCTTTTTGACAGGTTTGGCGGCAGCCTGCTGGAACTGGAGCAGCCGCTCCTTCCAGGCCACATAGTCCCGCCAGCCGCCGCGAAAATCGGTGATCTCTCCGTCGGCGATTGCCCAGATCCGGTCGGCAAATTTCTCGATGAACCAGCGGTCGTGGCTCACGAAGAGGAGTGTCTGCTCATACTCCGAGAGCGCGTCCTCCATCCACTCGCGGCTCGCGATGTCCAGGTGGTTGGTCGGCTCGTCCAGGATCAGCAGATTGATGTCCCCTCCCATCAGCTGGCAGAGCTTCAGGCGGCTTCTCTCGCCGCCGGAGAGGGTGCCCACGGGCTTGAACACGTCCTCGCCCCGGAAGCCGAAGGCGGCAAGGCGGTCGCGCGCCTCCTGGGGCTGACAGCGGCAGTCATAGAGCATGGTGTCCAGCATGCTGCGCTCGTCCACGGAAAACTGCACAATCTGGGGCAGATAGGCCTTGCGGATGGCGGGGCCCAGGTATAAGTATCCGGCGTCGGGCGTCTCCTCGTTCATGATGAGCTTCACGAGGGTGGATTTGCCGGTGCCGTTATCGCCCACGATGGCGATGCGCTCCCCGCCGGTCACGGTCAGGGACAGATCGTGAAAGAGCTGCTTTTCCCCGTAGGATTTGGCGAGTCCCTCCACAACCAGAGCCTCATCGCCGTTAAACTCCCGCTGCTTGAACTTGACGGAGAGCTTGCGCTGCTCGGTGGGTTTCTCGCTGTGGGAGAGCTTTTCGATGCGCTTTTCCATGGAGAAAGCCCGCTTATGCAGCTTGTCGTTTCCCATGAAGGCCCAGAGATGCATCTGCTCGGCGGCGCGCTGCAGCTGCTCGATCTTGGCCTGATCCTTTTCATACTGCTTCAGCTTCTCCTCGAAGCGGCGCTGCCGCTCCTCCACATAGAAGCTGTAGTTGCCGGAGTAGAACTCGGCCTTGCCGTCCACGATCTCCACGCAGCGCTGCACCACCTTGTCGAGAAACCAGCGGTCGTGGCTGATGGCGAGGACCGTGCCCTTGAAGTGCAGCAGATAGTCCTCCAGCCATTCGGTGGCCCGCAGGTCCAGGTGGTTGGTGGGCTCGTCCAGCAGGAGGATGTCTGTGTCCTCCAGGATGAGGCGGGCCAGGTTCACGCGGGTCTTTTCCCCGCCGGAGAGGGAGTCAAAGAGCTGGGAGCGCTGAGAGGGCGGGATCTGCAGGCCGTTTGCCACCCGGTTGCGTTCCGACTCCATGGTGTAGCCGCCCAGTCGCTGAAACTCGCTGCTGAGCCGGTCGTACTCTTGTAACAGCGCGGGAGAGGCGTCCTGCTCCATCTGCAGTGTCAGCTCCTCCATGCGGCGCTGCATGTCGTAAAGCCGCTTATGCGCCTCACGCAGCACATCCTCCACGGTCCAGCCTTCGGGGTAGACCGGGATCTGGGAGATGAGGCCGATGCGCTTGCCCGGCGCGGTCGATACCTGGCCCTCGTCATAATCGATCTCATGGACGAGGATGCGAAAGAGCGTGGTCTTGCCGCAGCCGTTGGGGCCGAGGATGCCCACGCGCTCCCCGGGATTCACGGTGAAGCTGAGCCCGTCCAGAATATTGCTGCCGATCTCAAAGGATTTGACCAGCGCGTTGACTGTGATATCTGCCATAGTTTGTCCTTTCAGTGGCCAGTGGCTAGTGGCCAGTGGTCAGTAATTACTGGCTGACGGATAGTCGTCCGATCAGGGCGTTCAGCATGCGGCCAAGTTCCTGGCACAAGTTCATCGCTGCTTCCGTCTCTGATTGCCCCAGATATTGCAGCCGGACACAAATCACAAACTGCGTTTCCAGCTCGGCGTTGGAACCCTTCGCAATGGAAAGGAACTGAACGAACTCCTTTGTGGAGTTTCTCTGCTGGCCCTCAGCGATGTTGGATGGAATCGAAACCGCGGCTCGACGCATTTGGTCCGAGAGAGCGTAGAGTTCCTCCCGCGGCAAAAGCTTGACTACTCGGT
Organism: uncultured Clostridia bacterium; assembly: GCA_946628965.1. Taxonomy (GTDB): domain Bacteria; phylum Bacillota; class Clostridia; order Oscillospirales; family Oscillospiraceae; genus Limivicinus. The sequence continues at coordinate 2,951 of CAMOXI010000032.1, forward strand.
AAGTCTCTTCCACAAGATCCATGGCTTTCTGCCAAACCAGAAGCTCCTGATAGCTCTTTATTGACACGATATTCCGCCACCTTCCGAAACTGTTACTGGCCACTGACCACTGGCCACTGATCACTCTAATCTCATGCAGTGCTGCAGCACACGGTAGGCCACGGGCGAGGCGACGCTCAGACCGCCGCCGCCGTTTTCCACCAGCACCACGAAGGCATAGGGGTGTGTCTCGTCATCCAGAAAGCCCACGAACCAGGCGTGGCTCGTCAGATCGCCGCCCAGCTCCGCTGTGCCGGTCTTGGCGCAGAGCGGGAGCCCGCCGAAACGAAAGTCCCCGTCGTAGGCGTAGGAGACGTTGTAGGCCATCATCTGCCGCAGCTTATCCGCGGTGTCGGAGGCCATGAAGCGGGATTTGACCGGGGCCTTGCCGGTGTTGATCATGGTGGGCTCCACCAGGACGCCCCCGTTGCCCACAGCGGAAACGAAGCGCAGCATGGCGTAGGGGTTCACCAGGTCGGTTGACTGGCCGATGCCGGACCAGCCCAGCTCCGGGTCGCCCACGAATTCGGTGGGGTAGCTGCCCGCGGCGGTGGGAATGTCCCCCAGCTTATGGGGATCGAGGAAGCCGAAGCTTCGCACATATTTGACCATGTTCTCCTGCCCCACCAGCGTCGCCAGCTTGGAGAAAGCCACGTTGCATGAGTTGGCCAGGGCCTGCTCGAAGGTCTGGGTGTAGTGCTCGCCGGAGCAGTTGATCTCCACGCCCGCGATGTAGCCCTTGCCCTCGCAGTAGAAGCGGCGGGTGTCGAGATCCGGCACGGTCTCAATGGCGGCGGCCGCCGTCACCAGCTTGAAGATGGAGCCGGGGACAAAGACCGAGGACAGCGCCCGGTTGATGTAGGCGCCTTCGCCGGGTTCGGCGTTGGGGTCGGCCGGGTCCACCGCAGGAGAGGAGACCATACACAGGAGTTCCCCCGTCTTGTAGTTTGTGACCAGCACGCAGCCCTTGCGCCCGGCCAGCGCCGTATAGGCGGTGTTATTGAGTCCCGCGTCGATATACAGCCGCGTGGTGGCGGCGGTGGAGCGGGTGGTGCCGGTCAGCAGGCTGAAGCCCTGCATCCTGTTCCAGTAGGTGGAGAGGATGCCGGTGCCGGTGCGGCCCCAGTAGTCGCCGGTCACATGGTAGTTGGCGGTGCGGGTCAGCGGGTCGGCGGCGTAGTCGTTCTCGTTGGCGGAGAAGGCCGCCAGCACCACGCCGTTACGGTCCAGCAGCTCGCCGGAGGAGCCGGAGTTGAGACGGTTGAAGTAGAGCGCCCAATCGGCCCCGTGGTCGATATAGCGCAGGACGTAGACGGTGAGGCCAGCGATGACCAGCACGGCCAGGAGCAGCACGGAAAAGGCGCGGCGTGTGATTTTCTTCATTCGTCCTCGTCCTCCTCTTCTTCCTCAACCTCAGGGGGCGGGGCGTTGCGCATGCGCTCGCCCGGGCGGACGGCGAAGCTGGCCTCCCGCCGGTTATCGGCGCCCTTGATGAAGGCCATCATCATCCAGCAGCTTAAAAGCGAGGAGCCGCCGCGGGAGACGAAGGGGAAGGTCACGCCCGTGAAGGGCAGGATATCCAGCGAGCCGAACACGTTCAGCGCAAGCTGGGTCAGCATCATGCTCATGGCGGCGCAGGCCGCGATCGCGTAGTAGGCCGAGCGGCCGAAACGCGCGCTGCGTACGGCGAAGAAGGCCAGTGTCAGCACCGCAAGACACATGCACAGGGCGATGATCAGCCCCTGCTCCTCGCAGATGACGGCAAAGACCATGTCCGTATTGCCGGCCACGATGTCCTTGAGCCAGCCGGCGCCCGCGCCCTTGCCGAAGAGGCCGCCCGCGGCGGCCGCGGACATGGCGCGCACCTGCTGATAGCCCTTGTCGTACACGTCCTCCCACACATGGCCCCAGGAGGCGAAGCGCTGCCCGATGTAGGGCCGGGCTGTGACGGCGAGCAGGCCCGCGATCACCGCGCCGGAGACCGCCAGAATCACCGTGGCGATGGAGCCGGAGCGCATGAAGGAGATCACAAGAAAGCAGATGAAGAACACCAGCGCGGTGCCGAAGTCCCCGATCAGGGCCAGGGCCAGCACGCACATGGCGGAAAAAGCGATGAAGGAATACAGGTTTTTCTCGCGGAACAGATGCTCCAGCGTGGCGGCGCCCACATAGACATAGGCCACCTTCACCAGCTCCGAGGGCTGGAAGGAGAAGCCGCCGATGATGAGCCAGTTGCGCGCACCGAGGATCACGTCGGAAAAGACCGCGTTCACGGCCAGCAGCGCCAGGGCCGCCGCAGCGACGGGCATACGCATCGTGGCCGTGCGCTGCAGGCTCCGCAGCCACCAGCCGCCGATCAGAAACAGGATCACGCCCGCAAGCGTCAGCAGGATCTGCTTGTACATATCGTCCGGCGTGGAGGTGGCGGCGACGGACATGCCCAGCGTGGACAGATAAAAGGCCAGAGTCTCCACCTCAAAGCCGCTGCGGCCGATGACGCGCATGGCGTTGTAGCAGCTCCACTGCATGATGGCGAGGGCGGCGAAGCCCAGCGCGATGGTGGGGAGGTTTTCCTCCTTGGCGAACATGGCGTGCTGCATCAGCAAAAAGAGCTGAAACAGCGTCAGCTCCAGCAGGGTCACCGCCGGGGAGACGCCGCGCCCGGGCACAGAGCGCTTCTCCTCCAGCTTTTCGCGCCGCTCCAGGGGGATCTCCTGAAAGCGCACGTTGACGCCGCCCAGGTTGATCACGTCTTTATCGTTGACGCGGATGCCCCTGTCGCCCACGCGCTCGCCGTTGACCCAGACGCCGCTGCGATCGAAGATGTCGTACACGGTCCAGACGCCGTAGTCGTTTCGCGTCAGCACCGCGTGGCTGCGGCTCACACCCTTCTGGTTGATGCGCACGTCCGCGCTGCGGGAGCGGCCCAGGATCACCTCCCAGTGATTGACCGGGAGCTTTCCCTCGTGGGTGCGGATGTAGGCCCAGGTCTCCGGCTCGTACTGCTCGCGCAGCATGGAGCGGATACATCGCACAATGATCGCAATGCTCAGCAGGATCAGCGCGTATTTGGACGCCCTGAGCATATATTCCAGAAACAGCTCGGTCACCGTCATGCCGTATCCCTCCTTTCCGCGCAGCATTGGCGCATAGATTTGATTATTATACCACAAAAATGCCGATCTGACAACACAGGCAGGTCCGCGGAGCGTGCTCTTCCATCCCATACGGGGCGCATCTTTCTGAAGAATTCTTAAGTCCCTTGCAACAATTGGCGCCGCATTGTAGAATACACAGCCGATGAGAATGATAAAAATGCGGTGCCCCGGGGAGGGCGCTGTGAAAGGAGAAAAGCTATGAACAAGATGATGAAGCCTCTGGCAGTCCTGCTTCTGATCGCGCTGCTGCTTGCCGGCTGCGGCGAAAAGTCCGTTTTCGGCGTGTCCTCCGAAGAGGACAACACGATCACTGTCACCGCCCAAAAGGCCGCAGAGGGCAGCCACGGCATCGGCTATCTGACCGTCGGTGAGAACGAGAGCGTGGTCGTGGCGGCCGATTTCGATAACGAGGGGAAGCTGCGCGTGCGCATGTTTGAGGGGCTGCTCGGCTCTGACGATTTTAATGAGGACTTCGTTTCGGAGACCACCGTCACCGGCCACGGTACGGCGGAGTTTACGATCGCGCCCGGGGAGTACACCGTGGCTGTCTTTGCCGACACAACGCTTACCGGATCGGCAACACTCTCGGTCAGATCCGCGGCACAGGCAAAAAACTGACCATCGGATCTGCACAGGCCGGCGGGTTTCCCCGCCGGTTTTGTTTTGCCCCGCAGCCTGTCTCCCAGGGTTTGACAGACGCCGTAAAATGAGTATAATAGAGATGTTGACGATTTTACAGCAACAAGTACACCGAAAGGAATTCTTACGATATGAGCGAATGCACCCATGATTGCTCCAGCTGCGGGGAAAACTGTCCCTCCCGCTCCGAGCCCCAGAGCTTTCTCAAGCCCCTGAACCCCTATTCCAGCGTCAAGAAGGTCATCGCCGTCGTCTCCGGCAAGGGCGGCGTAGGCAAGAGCCTGGTGACAAGCCTCCTCGCCTCCGAGATGCAGCGCCGCGGCTACCGCTGCGCCGTGCTGGACGCGGACATCACCGGTCCCTCCATCCCCAAGTCCTTCGGCCTCACCCAGCACGCCACCGGCACCGATCAGTTCCTGATCCCCGTCACTACCCACACCGGCCTGCAGATCATGTCCATCAACCTGATCCTTGAAAACGAGACCGAGCCCGTGGTGTGGCGCGGCCCCGTCATCGCCGGCGCGGTGACCCAGTTCTGGACCGACGTGCTGTGGCAGGATGTGGACTACATGTTTGTCGACATGCCTCCCGGCACCGGCGACGTGCCGCTGACCGTGTTCCAGTCCCTGCCCATCGACGGCGTGGTGATCGTCACCACCCCCCAGGACCTGGTGAGCATGATCGTGTCCAAGGCCGTGAACATGGCGGGCATGATGAACGTGCCCGTGCTGGGCATCGTGGAGAACATGAGCTACTTCCAGTGCCCCGACTGCGGCGAGAAGCACAACATTTTCGGCGACAGCAAGGTGGAGGCCGTGGCGCAGAGCTTCGGTATCGAGCACTTCTGCAAGCTGCCCATCGACCCCGTGGTCGCCACGATGGTGGACGCGGGCGAAGTCGAGTCCGTCCCCGGTGAGGAGATTTCCCCCATGGCGGACGTGATCGAAAACACCCTGAAAATTGAGGAGTAAGGCCTTTGTCATTCTGAGCGAAGCGAAGAATCTCCTCAGGATGACAGCCGAATGACAGGAGAAAACACATGAAAGTTGCGGTTGCCTACGACAAGGGCGAAATCTACGGCCACTTCGGCCACTGCGACATGTTCGCCTTCTACGAATACGGCGAGTATGTCCACGAATGCACCAAGACCCTGATCGATACTGCAGACCGGCACGGTCACCAGGCCATGGCCGATCTAATGCGCGAGCAGGGCGTGGACGCGGTCATCTGCGGCAACATGGGCGGCGAGGGCAAGGCCCTGCTGCTCAGTTACGGCATCGTCCCCGTGGTGGGCTATTCCGGCGACGCGGACACCGCGGCCGATCTGCTGGTCACGGGCCAGCTGCCCATCAACCCCGGCGAGGGCAGTGGCGGCGGATGCTCCTGCGGCGGAAGCTGCAATTGCGGCGCCGAGGGCGGCGAGGGCTGCTCCTGCGGCGGCGGCTGCGATTGCGGCTGCGGCTGCTGAAAAAAGGCAAAGAGAATGCGGCAAAAGGAAACTTTTGCCGCTTTCTTTTACGTTTTGTTAAGAATCCTGAAGAGGCGTTGCGCCGCGGGGAAAAGCGGTGTAAAATACTGGTGAAAAAGGATTCTTCGGAAGGAGCGAGGCTATGAAGGTCACATTTCTCGGCGCCGCCCACGAGGTCACCGGCAGCTGCAGTTATATCGAGGTCGGCGACAAGAAGGGGCTTGTGGACTGCGGCATGGAGCAGGGCAAGGATCTCTTCGTCAACGAGCCGCTGCCAGTCCCGCCCGAGACCCTGGACTTCGTTCTGCTGACCCATGCGCATATCGACCACTCCGGCCTGTTGCCGCTTCTCTATAAGCAGGGCTACCGCGGCCCGATCTACGCCAGCGCCGCCACCTGCTCCCTCTGTGACATCATGCTGCGCGACTGCGCCAACATCCAGATGTCCGAGGCCGAGTGGAAGAGCCGCAAGAACAAGCGCGCCGGCGACGACATGGTGGAGCCGCTCTACGACATGGACGACGCCCTTGGCGCCATTTCCCTGCTGCGGCCCTGCGGCTACGGCGTGCCCATCCAGGTCAACGACTGTGTGAGCATCCGCCTGACCGACGTGGGGCATCTGCTGGGCTCCGCCGCCATTGAGATCTGGCTCCACGAGGAGGGGGAGACCCATAAGATCACCTTCTCCGGCGACGTGGGAAATGCCGGTCAGCCCATTCTCCGGGATCCCCAGCCCGTGGAAGAGACGGAGTATCTGGTGCTGGAGTCCACCTACGGCGACAGGCTGCACAGCGAGGAGCGGGTAGATTATGTGAAAGAGCTGGCCCGGCGCATCCAGACCGTGCTGGACCGGGGCGGCAACGTCATCATCCCCAGCTTTGCCGTGGGCCGCACCCAGGAGATGCTCTATTTTATCCGGGAGATCAAGGAAAAGGCCCTGGTCACCGGGCACGGGGAATTTCCCGTCTATGTGGACAGTCCCCTGGCCGTGGAGGCCACCTCGGTCTTTCTCCAGTGTGACACCCAGTTTGTGGACAATGAGATGCGCAGGCTCATCCGCTCCGGCGTCAACCCCCTGGTCTTCCCGGGGCTGAAGCTCAGTGTCAGCCAGGAGGAATCCCGGGACATCAACGAAGACAAGGAGCCGAAGGTCATCCTCTCCGCCTCCGGCATGTGCGACGCGGGCCGCGTGCGGCACCATCTGAAGCACAATCTCTGGCGGAAGGAGAGCATGGTGCTCTTCGTGGGCTATCAGGCGGTTGGCACCCTGGGCCGCGCGCTGGTGGACGGGGTGAAACACGTCAAGCTCTTCAACGAGGATATCGAGGTCAACGCCCAGATCGACCAGCTGCCCGGCATCAGCGGCCACGCGGACAAAAATGGCCTGCTGCGCTGGCTGAGCGGCTTTACGGAAAAGCCGAAGCTCATTTTCGTAAACCACGGTGACCCGGATGCGGCCGACAGCTTCACCGCCTGCCTCAACGACGAGCTGGGCTACAAGGCCTTCGCGCCCTACAGCGGCACCTGCTTTGATCTGCGGCTGGGGCAGTTTACCCGCATCACCGAAGCACAGCCCATTGAGAAGAAAGCCGGCGGCAAACAGCGCAAGACCAGCGCCGTGTATCTTCGTCTGCTCGCTGCCTGTGAGCATCTTGTGAAGGTGGCAAAGAGCATTGAGGGCCGGGCCAACAAGGAGCTGGCAAAATACGCCGACGCCATTGAAAAGCTGGCCGAGAAGATGGAGAAATAAGAAATACCGGTCTCCGAAACCGGAGACCGGGAGCGTACATACAATGGTTGGTTCTGCCTGCTCAATCCATGTGCGCCAGGAAGAAGGCGCACTCCTCATCGTTGCAGCGGGCGGCGTCCTCCGTCTTGATGTTTACATGGAACACATGCGGCAGCCGGTTCGATGCATCGCCGTAGATATGCAGCTCCGCCTCCACGCCCGCGCTGCGCAGATGCTCCGCCATGGGGCCGGCATAAGGCAGGCACATATCGCCGGTGGCGCTCATGACAAAGGCGGGCGGAAAGTCCGCCGTGATATGGCCGAGGATGTCCCACGTCTCCTCATATTGTGAGGGATCGCCCTCCAGGAGGCTGAGCATTTCCCGGGAACCCAGCAGATCCTCCAGCCGGTACACGCCGCAGTTGAGCGCCGTGGCCCGCAGCTGAAAGTCCGGGATCTCCAGCCCCAGCAGCGCGGCGTAATCCGGGTTCGTCACCGCCGCGGAATACATCGCGTTCAGATGCCCGCCCGCGGAATCGCCGACGAAAAAGATACAGTCCGTGTCGATGTGATACGCCTCCGCGTTCTCGCACACGAAGCGCAGGACGGCGTTGGTATCCTCGATCTGGGCGGGGAACTTGTTCTTCGGCCCCAGGCGGTAGGAGAAATTTACCACTGTGAAGCCCCGCTGCGCCAGATCCATGCAGTAATACTGATAGTTCTCCTTCGTGCCGTAGACATAGCCGCCGCCGTGGATGCTCACGATGGTGGGGAGCTTCCCCTCCGTACCGGCGGGATAGTACACGTCCAGCACCTGCATGGGGTCTTCCCCGTAATGCTGATCATCCACCCGCACGATATCCGCCGGGGTCTTCAGCCCCAGGTCGCGGAAAAAATCTGAAATGCCGAAGCTGATGTTGAGCCAGTACGGGCGCAGCAGCAGAGCCAGCAGCCCCGCGGCAAGGACGGCCGCAGCGAGGATGGTCAGGGTTTTCTTCTTTAGGCTCATGGTATACGCCTCCCAGGTCAAGGATGAAACCCGGCGAAAAGCTCCCTGTCTTTTCGCTTTCATATCAACCTTATCACGGAAGCAGATGAAAAACAAGCCATTTATCCCCTGTCGGCCTTAGTTTTCCATTGACGAAACGGGTCGGTTTATGTTAACATAATCTGTACCCTTGTGCATCCCGATACGCTCGGGGCAAGACTCTGCGGGAGGCAGTTTCTATGGCAAAAACGGAATTTGAACCCGGGAAAAACCTGGGCGAAGAAATCAAGAACATGAACCGGCAGGAGATCTGCGAGCTGGTCATCGAAGCCTGCAAGGTGGTCCGCAGCGAGGCGGGCGAAGGCTATCGCGGCGGCATCTACCCCGAAAACATGCGGCGGGACGCCGCGGGCGAGCTGGTCATCGGCGACGGCCGCAGCAGCAACTGGGATGGCCAGGAGTTGGATTTCATCGCGCCGGAGCTGTACTGGCACGGCAAGGAGAGCCAGGCGGCGGACGTGTACTCCCTCGGCCTGCTGCTCTACTACGGGCTGACCGGCGGCCGCCTCCCCTTCAGTGGGGAGAGCAGCAACGCCCAGCTCACCCGCATGAGCGGCCAGGCGATCAGCGCACCCCGGGGCTGCGGCCCCCGGCTCACCGAGGTGCTGGAGAAGGCCCTCGCCTTCCAGGCGGAGGATCGCTTTCAGCGCGCGGAGGAGCTGGCGGTCATGCTGGACAGCTGTCTGGAAAACCGCTATCTCAGCGGGGGTGAAGCCGCCCGCAACCTCTTCCGCAAGGAGGAGGGCGAGCTGAGTGAGCTGGAGAAGATGATGATGTCCATCATCGGCGGCGACGAAGAGGGTGAGCCTGTTCCGGAAGCGCCTGCGCCGGAGCCGGTGGAGGAAAAAAGCGCCGAAGAGGCAATGGAGGAAATTCTGGGGAAACAAAAAGCCCCGGAACCGGCCGAACCGGAAAAGGATCCGCTGGCCGAGTCGGCCGAGGATCTGGTGGCTGAGTTTTTCGGCACGAAGCTGGTCGATCCGGAAGAGGCCCGCGCCCATATCCGGCCCATCATCATCCCGCAGGAAGAACCCGACGACGTGCGGGTCTATGAGCCCGGCCGGGATAAGCAGCGGAACATCCCCATCCTGACGGAGGAGAAGAATCCCGTGCTGGCACCGGTGGTGCCCAAGTCCCAGCCGCGCCGCCAGGCGGTGCGCTATTCCGCGGACCCGGAGCGCAGCCGCCAGATCGATGAGGAAGTGCAGACCCGGCGCAGCAAACGCCCGCTCCTGGTCGTGCTGATCCTCTGCGTTTTGCTCCTGGGCGCGGCGGCAGGCGTGAGATTCTACCTGCAGGCCATGAGCGCCCGGCCCGACCCCAGTATCGGCGTCAAGACCGCGAGCACGCCCACCCCGGGCGAAAACGCCCCCCAGATGGGCGCCGACGGCACCGGCAGCATCGTCACGCCTCTGCCCGACCCTCTGATCGGCGGCGAGGTCCGTTACGAGGTATATGTGGACGACGCGGGCTGGATTGAGGCCAAGGCCAAGGCCGAGAGCATGGGCGGCCATCTCGCCGTGATCACCAGCCCCAGGGAACTGGAAAAGGTGGCCGAGGCCATCGGCAAGGCGGGTCTGGCCCGCGCCTGGATCGGCTGCCACCGCTTCAACGGCCAGTACGAGTGGGAGACCGACGAATACATCAGTTACTACCCCTGGGATCAGAACGAGCCCTCCGAAGTGGACGCCTTTGACGGCGCCGCCGAGGATTTCATCATGCTCTGGAATCACGACGGCTGGTGCTACAACGACAGCCGCGAAAACCCGGCCGGGGACTTCCCGGAGTACTACTCCGGCTCCATCGGCTACGTTGTCGAATATGGTGTGGGGGAATAAAAAATGAACGGAAAACTGAGAGCATTCCTGTTGTTTTTGATCACGCTGATCGTGCTCGGGGCCATTGGCTTTGCGCTCTATACCCTGCGCGGTCTGGACGGTCTGCCGCTGATCGGGGGCAAGACGGAGAAGCCCGCCGCCGAGACGCCGGTACCCACCGAGGTCGCGGAACCCGAGGTCACGGAGGCGCCGGCGGAGACGCCCGCGCCGGAAGTGACGCCGGAACCGACGAGCGAAGCTGTCGAGCCGACGGTGCAGCCGGAGGAGGCCGTCTCCAGTCTCAGCGGGCAGCTCAGCACCGAGCGCGGGACGCTGCGCTACCGCTCCGAGGTCCTCGGCCCGAATCAGGGCAGCGAGGAGAGCGACAGCGTGACGCTGGGCCATGTTTACAGCAACATGGGCAAGATCCGTGTGCAGTTTCTGAACGCGGACGGCAGCGCCTTCCAGGAGCCCATCGAAGTGGACTACGCGGCGGAGAACCTGTATCAGGAGCCGCGGGTCGCCGACCTCAACGGCGACGGCAGTGATGAACTCGTGCTGCTCCTGCGCACCTATGAGGATGAGCGGGCTGTGCTGCTCTTCGCCTACAACCCGGACGCCGCCGCCTACGAGCGGGTGGGCATCGTCCAGAACGACGTCATCACCTGGAGCAGCGGCTTTGACGCCGCCAGCAACCAGATCTGGTATCGCCACGGCACCAGGACGATTCAGTATGACTGCTATGAGCTGCAGGGCATGCGCCTCGTCCTGGTCCGCCGCCTGGAGGATAACCGCCTGGGCAGCGCCGAAGAGCGTTATACCGAATACGCTGTCGCGGGCGACAGCCTGCTGAAGGAGCAGGCCGGCGTATCCGCCGACGCGATCGACCACGCCGAGTGGAGCTTTGTAAATTTTAATTGATTGCCGCGGGGCGAAGCATCTTTCAGGTGCTTCGCCCGCCCTGCGCGTCAGGCGCGGCAAAGGAGAAAGAATGACCGAAACCAACCGTAAACTGCTGGACTTTATTGACGCCAGCCCCACCGCCTGGCACGCCTGTGCCAACCTCGCAAAACGCCTTCAATCCGATGGTTACCAGGAACTGTTTGAGACCGATCGCTGGTCTTTATGCCCGGGCGGGAAATACTTCGCCCGCCGCAATGGCACCAGTCTGATCGCCTTCCGCATTCCGAAGGATGATTATTATGGCTTTCTAATGATGGCCGCCCATGACGACTCCCCCAGCTTCAAGCTGCGCGGCAAGCCGGAGTCTCCCTCCGCCGGGTATTACACCCGCCTGAGCGTGGAGCGCTACGGCTCCATGCTCTGCGCCCCCTGGCTGGACCGTCCCCTGTCCGTCGCCGGCCGTGTCACCGTACGTGAGGGCGGGAAGATCACGGTGAAGCTCATCAACATTCAGCGCGATCTGCTGCTGATCCCGAACCTGGCCATTCATATGGACCGCACCGCCAATGACGGGAAGAAATATGACATCAAGGCCGACATGCTCCCCCTCTTCGGCAGTGAAAACGCCGCCGGGCGGCTGGAGGCCATCGTGGCCGAGGCCGCGGGCGTGAAGCCCGAGGATGTGATCTCCACCGATCTCTACCTCTATCCCCGCACGCCGGGCGTCGTCTTCGGAGCGGACGAGGAGTTTATCGCCGCACCCAGGCTGGACGACCTGCAGTGCGCCTTCGGCTGCACGGAGGGCTTTCTCGCCTCTGGCGAGGGGAAAAACGTGCCCGTGCTCTGCATCTTTGACAATGAGGAAGTGGGCAGCACCACCAAGCAGGGCGCCAATTCCGACTTTCTCGTGGACGCGCTCTGGCGCATCTGCGAAGCGACCGGCCACGATTTCTACAGCACTGCCGCCGCGAGTTTCATGGTCTCGGCGGACAATGCCCATGCCGTGCATCCCAACCACCCGGAGTATGCCGATTCCCAGGATCGCCCCCGCATGAACGGCGGCATCGTCATCAAGCACCACGCCAACCAGAAATACACCACCGACGCTGTGACCGAGGCGGTCTTCGCGGAGATTTGCCGGAAAGCCGGCGTCCCGGTGCAGCACTATTCCAACCGTGCCGACCTGCGCGGCGGCACCACCCTCGGCAACATCAGCACCGCCCACGTGTCCGTGGACTCGGTGGACATCGGCCTGCCGCAGCTGGCCATGCACTCCTGCTATGAGACCGCCGGCAGCGAGGATACCGCGCATCTGATCCGGGCGGCCAAAACGTATTTTGAATGCGAGTTCCATCGCACGCCGGAGGGAATCGAGCTATGATCCCAGAGACAGCAAAACGTATCCTGGCCCTGCTTCTGTGCCTTGCGCTGCTGGGCGGCACTGCCGCCTTTGCGGAGGGGAACTACATCCCGCCCGAGGAGGAGGACTACGGCATCCTCGATCCCGATGCCCTGCAGCAGATCGTGGACGCCTACTGTGACCGCAAGGGGCTCAACCGGGAAAACATCAGTGTGGGCTTCTGCTACACCGCCACCGGCGACACCTGGTACTACAATCCCGACACCTGGTATTACAGCGCCAGCATGTACAAGGTGCCTGTGATGATGATTCTGGCCGAGCGCTACAAGGCTGGGGAGATCACGGACGAGACCCGCATCTCCGGGCTTACGCTGGCGGAGGCCAACGAGTACATCCTCGTTTACTCCCACAACGACTACGCCCACGCCATGATGCACTACATCGGCACCGACGCCGAGTGCCGCACCCTATACCAGGACTACGCGGAGCTGCCCAAAGAGTACTATGTGCAGGACTTTTACGATTACAGCTACTTTACCGCCCGCTTCATGACCCAGGTCATGAAGACCCTGTACTACGAGCAGGAGCGCTTCCCCAATGTGATCGACCATCTGCTGCTGGCCCAGCCCGGGCAGTACTTCAAGGCCGGCATCACCGACGTGCCCGTGGCCCAGAAGTACGGCAATTTCCAGGATTCCATGGGGCGGCAGTTTACCCATGACACCGGCATCATCTATACGGACAACCCCTTTATCCTGACCATCATGTCCAAGAACATGGGGCAGTCTGACGCTGTGGTGGCCGACTTCTGCCACGATTTTGAGGACTATGCCCGCACGCTGGACGCGGCGCTGCCCGCCTATGAGCTGGCGCAGCAGCAGGCCGCCGAGGAGGAGGCCCGCAGGCTGGCTGAGGAGGAAGAGCAGCGCAGGCTGGCCGAAGAGGCCGCGGCCCAGGCGGAAAGCGCCGAGGCGCCTGCGGAGACGCAGCCCGCGGAGCAGCCTTCCGATCCCGCTCCTGTCGCGGAGCCCACAGCGGCCCCATCCGGCCCCGTCTATCCCCACGGCGTCAGCCGCGGCGTGATGATCGGCTTCGGCATCGTGATCGTTCTGCTGCTGGCCGCCTTCCTGGTGGAATATACCGCCTATCTGCGGGAGAGAAAATACGCGCGCAGCGCAGGCTCGAGAGGCCGGCGCTGAAGAAACGGTGAGATACATATGAAGAAACTCTTTTCCCTGCTGCTGGCCGCCTCCCTGCTGCTGGGCTGCACAGCCTGCGGCGGTTCGTCCGGCAGCGGGCTGCGCACGATCCAGACGCTGGTAGAGCAGGACTATTCCCTTGCTTTCCGCGTGGGCGACCCGACGAAGGACTATGTGGAGGCCGCGCTGGCGGTGCTGATGGCCCAGGGCCGCGTGGATGAGCTTGCCACCAAATGGTTCGGCGGCAGGATCATCACCTTTGAGCGGGACTCCCTGGCGCTGGAAAAGCTGGACGAACAGCCCCAGCCCCGCGATTTGATCGTGGGTGTGGACGTCAATTCCTTCCCCATGGCCTACCTGTCCAAGGGCGAGTTCTGGGGCTTTGACGTGGAGCTGGCCATGTCCACCGCCGAGCTGCTGGGCTGGAATCTGAAGCTGCAGCCGATCGAGAAGGAGGATGTGTATATTGAGCTCTCCTCCGGCAATATCGACTGCGCCTGGGGCGGCATCGCGCTCAATGCGAAGGAGCTGGCAGACGGGCTCTATACCCAGCTCGGCCCCTACGTCCACAATGACATCGTCATCGCGGCCAGGGGCGGCAGCTTTATCTACAACTCCCTGATGCTCTCCGGCAAGAGCCTGGCCATGTGCACCACCGCGGAGGCCATGGACGCGCTCAACCAGGATCCCCGCCTGCCCCGCAGGCTGGGGCAGATCATGCGTCTGGCAAAGGGCACCACGGAGTGTTTCGATTACCTGTTTACCGGAAAATGCGATGTGGTCCTGGCCGACACGATGGCCATCTATTACTTTAACTGCCACTGATCGGAGACAGACAGCGAGGGCTGTGAAGCTGCGGAGAGAAACTCTCCCACGGCTTCACAGCCCTCGTTTTTCTTATACAATGGTCGGTTTTATTTCGCCTGCGCGTCCTCGTCGCCCATCTGGCGCATACGGTCGCGGGCGTTCATGACGTGGCGGGTCATGGCCTCGTTTGCCGCTTTCCCGTCGTGGGCGCTGAGTGCGGCCAGAACGGCCTCATGCTCCTGCACCGACTGCAGCGCGCGGCTGTGTTTGCTGACCGAGGCCATGCGGAACTTGGTCATCTTCTTGTGCAGGTTCAGCAGCGTATCCGTCAGGGCGCGGCTGCCGCAGGCGCGGTAGACCTGCTCATGAAACTGGGAGTCCAGGTTCTTGATCTGGTCGGAATGGTTGCCGTCCGGCTTCTCGGTATAGTAGCGCTGCAGCTCCACTGTGTCCCGCATGCGGGAAAGCTCCTCGTCGCTGATGCGCTCCGCCGCCCATTCGGCGGCCAGCCCCTCGATGCGGATGCGGATCTCATACATGTCCAGCATGTCCTCCTGGGAGATGCCCACCACGGTCACGCCGCGGCCCGCCTCCTCCAGGATGTTCTCCTGCTCCAGGCGGCGGATCGCCTCCCGGATCGGGGTGCGGCTCACGCCCAGCTCCTCTGAAAGCCGCAGTTCGGTCAGCAGCTCGCCCCTGGCGTATTTTCCGGACAGGATGTCCCGCTCCAGCTGTTCAAATATCTGATCGGCAATGGAGATGCTCTTGCGCTCTCTCATGTTCTTTCCTCCGCCGTGTCTCGTCAATGTTTTATTGTATACAATTATACACTTTTATTTCGGTTTGTCCAGCCCTTTTTCAAGTTTTTTCCCCATGCTATCGCACAGAAAATGAGACGACGAACGAAAAGGAGCCGGAATACCTTCCGGCTCCTCAAGGTTTCGACAAAGTGTCGACACCTTGAGCATCAAAAATGAGAACTTCCGGAAAAGTTCTCATTTTTGAGATTATCAAACGCGAGAGGGAATAACCAATCCCCTCTCGCGCTCTCCCCATGCGTGTCCTGCTTCCGTCGCATGAGTTTGTCTACAGTCTGAGGAGCCGGAATACCTTCCGGCTCCTCCCTGGAGAGAGAAAAAAACATGTACGAGAGTGATCTGTTCAGTCCGCAAACAGCGGGGTGGAGAGATAGCGGTCGCCGGTGTCGGGCAGCAGGACGACGATGGTCTTGCCCGCGTTCTCCGGGCGTTTGGCCAGCTCGATCGCGGCATGCACCGCTGCGCCGGAGGAGATGCCCACCAGCACGCCTTCGCTGCGGCCGACCTTCTTCCCGGCGGCGAAAGCCGCCTCGTTTTCCACGGCGATGATCTCATCATAGACCCCGGTATTGAGCACATCGGGCACAAAGCCTGCGCCGATGCCCTGGATCTTATGAGCGCCCGCCGTGCCTTTGGAGAGGACGGGGGAAGAAGCGGGCTCCACCGCGACGATCCTGACCGCAGGATTCTTCTCCTTCAGGTACTCACCCACGCCGGTGAGCGTACCGCCGGTGCCGACGCCGGCCACGAAGATGTCCACCTTACCGTCCGTATCCTCCCAGATCTCCGGGCCGGTGGTGGCCTTGTGGGCAGCGGGGTTGGCGGGGTTCACAAACTGGCCGGGGATGAAGCCGCCGGGGATTTCCTTCGCCAGCTCCTCCGCCTTGGCGATGGCGCCCTTCATGCCCTTGGCGCCCTCGGTGAGCACCAGCTCCGCGCCGTAGGCCTTCATCAGCTGGCGGCGCTCCACGCTCATGGTCTCGGGCATGACGATGATGATGCGATAGCCCCGGGCGGCCGCCACGGAGGCAAGGCCGATGCCGGTATTACCGGAGGTGGGCTCGATGATCACGGAACCCTCGCCCAGCAGTCCCTTCGCCTCGGCGTCGTCGATCATGGCCTTGGCAATGCGGTCCTTCACGGAACCGGCCGGATTGAAGTACTCCAGCTTCGCCAGGACTTTTGCCTGCAGGCCCTCTTCCTTCTCAATATTGCTCAGCTCCAGCAGCGGGGTCTTGCCGATCAGCTGGTCTGCGGATGTGTAAATCTTAGCCATTTTTCATTCCTCCAAAAAGATTGTATGATGTTTCTGCTCTGTTTGTTCTCTTTGGAGTCAACATCGAAACCGATACAGCGCCATGATCAAGACTACCTTTCAGGTATGTTAATAGGGAGTATCTGTATTATATCCTGTTATTCCTATTCTGTCAATAGGAAATACCCCTTTTGGGCGTTTCCATAAAAATGGCGGCCTGTAGCCGTCATTTTTCGGTATTCCTGATGATGCCGCCTCCCAGAACCAGGTCCCCGTCATAGAGGACCACGGTCTGCCCCGGCGTCACCGCCCGCTGCGGCGCGTCAAAGCGCAGGCGCAGTCCGCCGCCCGGCAGCGCCTCCGCCGTGGCGGGCTGGGGCTTCTGCCGATAGCGGCAGCTGGCCGCCACACGGATCGGAGCAGTTGGCTCCGGGATAGACAGCCAGTTCATCCTCCCCGCCGTCAGCGTACTGCTGTACAGGGAGCTCTCCGGCCCCACGGTCACAGTGTTGGCCGCCATATCCTTGGAGACAACGTAGATCCTCTCCCCCATGGGAAGGTTCAGCCCGCGGCGCTGGCCGAGCGTATAGCGTACCGCCCCGCGGTGCCGCCCCACGACCTTTCCGCACTCATCCAGGAAGCTCCCCGCAGGGTAGGCTCTGCCCCGGTAGCGCTCCAGAAAAGCCCCGTAATCCCCATCCGGCACAAAGCAGATGTCCTGACTGTCCGGCTTGTTCGCCGTCACCAGGCCCAGGGAGGCCGCCAGCGCGCGGATCTCACTCTTGCGGCGCTCTCCCAGCGGGAAGCGCAGATGCTTGAGCTGCTCCTGTGTGAGCATGGAGAGCACATAGCTCTGATCCTTGCTCTCATCCAGGGCGCGGCGCATCTGAAAGCGCCCGGCAGTCTCGTCAAAGCCGATGCGAACATAATGGCCGGTGGCCAGCACGTCAAAGCCGTTTTGCAGCGCGTAGTCCAGCAGGAAGTCAAACTTGATGCGGCGGTTGCACTCGATGCAGGGGTTGGGCGTGCGCCCGGCCTCATAGCTGCGGACGAAGTCGGCCATCACGGTCTCCCGGAAGAGGCCGCGGCAATCCAGGGTCTCAAAGGGCATACCCAGGCGAAAGGCCGCGTCCGCGGCGTCGTCCGCGTCCCGCTGGGTGCAGCAGCTCTTATGGCAGGCAAGGCCGATGTCCGTATTGCGGTAGAGCGTCAGATTGACGCCCTCGCAGTCGCAGCCCTCCTGCTGTAACAGAAAAGCGGCGGTGGAGCTGTCCACACCGCCGCTCATGGCAATCAGCGCTCTCATCGCGGCAGCAGGTCGTGATCGAACCAGCAGGAGTCCGCCTGTGCCTTGCGGGCCTCCTCCAGATTCAGGTCCATCACATACAAGCCCTCCAGGCCGCCGGCCTTGAACTCAATGCGGCTGTCCGGCGCCACCAGGATGGAGTGGCCCGCAAAGCAGAGCTCACCCTCCTGCCCGACCCGGTTGCACATGGCGACAAAGCAGCGGTTCTGCACCGCAAGACCGCGCAGCTCGATCTCAAAGAGCCCCAGGTTTTCGATCGTCAAGTTTGCCGTGGGGATGATGACCAGCTCCGCCCCCTGCCGCACGCAGTTGCGCACGCCGTCCGGAATGTGCCGGTCAAAGCAGATCACGATGCCGACCCGGCCGCAGGGCAGGTCGTACACGCGAAAGCCCGTGTCCGAAGGGGTATAGTAATCCTGCTCCCAGAAGTTCTCAGCCTGGGGGATATGCACCATCTTGCTCACGCCCAGGATCTCGCCGTCCGCCCCGATCATCAGGGAGGCGTCATAGGGCATCCCGTTTTCCTCCAGGTACACGTTGGGGCTCACGCAGATGCCCAGCTCCCGGGCTTTCTCCCGGATGGCTGTGATCTCCGGCCCGTCGGCGCGCACGAGCCATTGGGAGGCGTCGCCCCCCTTTTGGGCCGCGAAGAAGGGCGACAGCTGCACTTCCGGGAAAAAGAGCAGATCCGCGTCCAGCTCGGCAGCGCGCTCCATGCGCTGCAGGGTTTTTTCCAGATTCTCCTCCACGGTCGGTCCCATCCGCATCTGGGCCATAGCAAGCTTCATCATGCCGCCCCTCCTTCTGTTCGTTTTGTTCTTTTTTTCAGATTATCACAGTTTGGCCCGTTCGTAAACTGTTTTTCGAAAAACGGCTCATACAAAATAACAGGCGTTGCGCCCTTGACTTTACCTCTTTGTGGTGGTAAAGTGTGTCCAAACCGATGAGCAAGAAGAGTATCCCGGCCTTTCGTGGGCACAGAGAGCCGCTGCCGGTGGGAATGCGGCGCCGCGGTGCCGGGGGAATGGTCTTGCGAGGGTGAACAGAACGGGCATATGCCTCAGTATGGGAGACGGAGTTGGCCGTCCGTTAGCATAGGGCCGGCGCGTGTTGGCGCGCTCGAGTGGGTGCATGGCACCAAGCTGGGTGGTACCGCAGGAGTTTTGGCTCTTGTCCCTGCATAATTGTTGCAGAGGCAGGAGTTTTTTGTTTGCCTCTGACATTGAGAAAAGGAGCGATTCCCATGAGTCAGCAGAACATCCCCTACAAAACCTATCTCAACGAAAACGAGATCCCGACCAAATGGTACAACCTCCGGGCGGACATGAAAAACAAGCCCGCTCCCCTGCTCAATCCCGGCACCGGGCTCCCCCTCACGGCCGAGGAGATGAGCGGCATCTTCTGCGAGGAACTGGTCAGACAGGAGCTGGACGACACGACCCCCTATTTCGACATTCCGCAGGAGATCGTGGATTTTTACAAGATGTACCGCCCCTCTCCCCTGGTGCGCGCCTATTGCCTGGAGGAGAAGCTGGGCACCCCCGCCAAAATCTATTACAAGTTTGAGGGCAACAACACCAGCGGCAGCCACAAGCTCAATTCCGCCATCGCCCAGGCCTACTACGCCAAGAAGCAGGGCCTCAAGGGCGTCACCACCGAGACCGGCGCCGGCCAGTGGGGCACGGCTCTGTCCATGGCCTGCGCCTATCTGGGGCTGGACTGCAAGGTCTACATGGTGAAGGTCAGCTACGAGCAGAAGCCCTTCCGCCGTGAGGTGATGCGCACCTACGGGGCCAGCGTGGTCCCCTCTCCCTCCATGGAGACCGAGGTGGGCCGGAAGATCCTGGCCGCCCACCCGGGCACCACGGGTTCGCTGGGCTGCGCCATCTCCGAGGCCGTGGAGGTCGCCGTGAAGAATCCCGGCTACCGCTATGTGCTGGGCAGCGTTCTCAACCAGGTGCTGCTGCACCAGTCCGTGATCGGGCTGGAGGCCAAGGCCGCGCTGGACAAGATCGGCGTCAAGCCCGACATGATCATCGGCTGCGCGGGCGGCGGCTCCAATCTGGGCGGCCTGATCGCCCCCTTCATGGGGGAAAAGCTGCGCGGAGAGGCCGACTATGACTTTCTCGCGGTGGAGCCTGCCTCCTGCCCCAGCTTCACCCGCGGCAAATTCGCCTACGACTTCTGCGACACCGGCATGATCTGCCCCCTGGCCAAGATGTACACGCTGGGAAGCGGCTTCATCCCCTCCCCGAACCACGCGGGCGGCCTGCGTTTCCACGGCATGTCCACCACGCTCAGCCAGCTCTATCACGACGGGCTCATGCGCGCCCGGGCTGTGGAGCAGACCTCCGTCTTTGAGGCGGCCGAGCTCTTCGCCCGCTGCGAGGGCAT
>CAMOXI010000033.1 GCA_946628965.1 uncultured Clostridia bacterium
GCCATGAACTTGAAGCCGGTGAAGGTGTCCTCAAAGTGGACGCCGTTGGCCTCGCAGATGGTACGGGCCATGCTGGTGGAGACGATGGAGTTCAGGGCGCCGGGGTTCTTGGGCATGGTGCCGGTGCTCTTTCTGGCCTGGATGATGTAGTCCAGCAGCAGGCAGCCCATCTGGTTGCCGGTGATGGTGACATACTTGTCGCCATCACGCACCATGGTGCCGACACGGTCAGAGTCGGGGTCGGTGCCGATGATCAGGTCGCTGTCCACCTGCTTGGCCAGGTCGACCGCCAGGTAGAAGCCCTCGGGATTCTCCGGGTTCGGGGAGACGACGGTCGGGAAGTTGCCGTCGATGACCATCTGCTCGGGCACGGGATAGAGGTGCTTGATGCCCAGGCGCTTGAGCGCTTCGGGAACCAGCTTGTGGCCGCAGCCGTGGAACGGGGTGTAGACGATCTTCAGATCGTCCGCCGCGGCCTTGACAGCCTCGGTATCGATGGCCATGGCCATGGTCTTCTTCAGGAAGGCCTCGTCGGTCTCCTCGCCGATGATCTCGATCAGGCCGGCCTTGACGGCCTCGTCAAAGTCGCAGGTCTTGAAGCCGGTGAAGATGTCGATCTCATTCATGAGCTTGGCAATATGGTCGGCATGCTGGGGAGGCAGCTGGGCGCCGTCGGACCAGTAGACCTTATAGCCATTATACTCCTTGGGGTTGTGGCTGGCGGTGATGTTGAGGCCCGCGGTGCAGCCGTAGTAGCGCACGGCAAAGCTCAGCTCCGGGGTGGGACGCAGGGCGTCGAAAATGCGGACATGGATGCCGTTGGCAGCCATGACGCAGGCGGCCTCGCGCGCAAACTCCACACCGTGCAGACGGCAGTCATGCGCGATGGCAATGCCCTTGACCTTGGCCTCTTCGCCCTCGGCGCAGATGACCTCAGCAAAGGCCTGGGTGGCGTGGCGGATCACATGGACGTTCATGTGGTGAAGGCCCAGCTTCATGGTGCCGCGCAGACCGGCGGTGCCGAACTCCAGGGGGGCGAAGAAACGACTCTCGATCTCCTTCTCATCGTCGCGGATCGCGTCGAGTTCCTGCCATTCCTCCTCCGACAGGGCGGGGCTGTCCAGCCAGCGCTGGTACTCTTCCTTGAAATTTCTCATGTTTTTCCTCCTAAAAATATAGTTTCAATTGTTAGTCTCTGTTTCAGGATCGAGGGCGGCAGCTTCGCTTCCGGGTTCCTCGATCAGGGCTTTCGCGTCGCCAAGGAGATTTGCCGGGACAAAGATTTCCACGCCGTAGCCGCTGATGCCCAGAACCACGCGGCCCAGGCTGCCTTCCGCGCGCTCCATGCACAGGCTGGGGATCCCGTAAGCCTTGAGCATGTTCACGGTCAGCTGATCGGACAGGTCATTGCAGCTTCTGGTGCAGAGATAGGCCGGTTCTTCCAGTTCGCCGTCTTCTCTCTTGGGCCAGGCGTCCAGCAGTTCGCCGGACTGGTACTGCCCCCAGGTGATTTTCGCCTCGTCACTCATGCGCATTCCTCTTTCCATAATGAATCAATTTATTATATACCCAAAATATAAAAAAGGGAAGCCATTATTTATGATAACGGCTGCTGTTTGTCGACAAATTGCCGACAAACAGACAAGCCGATTTCAAAAACCTCGCATCGGTTTTGAAATCGGCCATGATTGAACGTGAAGAGGGAATCATCGATCCCCTCTTCACAGTCTCCCCATGCATGCCTGACATGGGTGCATATTCTGTAAAACTCTCTGCAGCCTTTATTTATGGTAGCGGCTTCCTTCTTTGATTTTAAATCCGCGGTAGAGCTGCTCGGCCAGCATGACCCGGGCCAGATGGTGCGGAAAGGTCATCTTCGACATGCTCAGGCGACAGTCTGCCCGGCGCTTCACCAGATCCGAGAGGCCGAAAGAGCCGCCGATCACAAAGCAGAGCTTCGGCTTGCCGGAATTCTCCCGCCCGGATATCAGCTCCGCCATCCACTCGCTGGGCTCCTGCTTTCCTTCCACGCACAGGGCGACCACAAACGCGTCCTGCGGCACCGCCTTCAGGATCTCCCCCGCTTCCTTTTCCAGGGCGGCGGCGATCTGCGCGTCCGAAGGGTTTTCCGGCAGGCGCTGCTCGGCAATATCGACACAGTCCAGGCGGCAATATGCCCCCAGGCGTTTGCGGTATTCCTCAAAGGCGTCGATATAGAAGCGCTCCCGCAGCTTGCCGACGCAGATCAGTTTTACCTGGAGCACGGTTCCATCCTTTCCACCGGCACACACATACAGCCGGACACCGGCGCGCAGTCCACCCAGACCCCGGTCCCCTCCAGCGCGGCGCGGGCTGCGGCCAGCGCCAGCTCCGGTTTGTTGTTCTCGCGGCTGAGATGGCCGAGCACGATCCGCCTCGTACCGCTGTCCGCAAGTTCTCTGGCAAGCCTTGCGCAGTTTTCATTGGACAGATGCCCATGATCTGAAAGGATGCGGCGCTTGAGATACACGGGATAGGGCCCGTAGCGCAGCATCTCTTCATCGTGATTCGATTCGATGAGCACCGTGTCCGCCCCTCTCAGGGCAGCTGCCACTTCTTCTGTCACGCAGCCCATGTCGGTGGCAAGGGCAAACACGCCTGTTGCCTCCACCCGATAGCCCACGCTCTCATCGGTGTCGTGCGGCGTGTGGAAAGCCCGGACGGAAAAGCCGCCGGCCGGGAAGCTCTCCCCCACCGGGATCACATGCAGGACTTCCTCGATCTCCGGCAGCATGCCGCGCAGCCGGTTTGCAACCGTACGCGGGGCGTAGACCGGCGTATGATAATACTTTACCAGCATTTTCAGCCCGGAAATATGATCGGAGTGCTCATGGGTGATGAGCACTCCGCCGATGTTCTGTAAATGCTGGCCGACCTGCTGGAGGCCGGACTGGATCCGGCGCATGGAGATACCGGCGTCGATCAGAAGATTGCTGGCTCCGGCGGAGACCAGGAGACAATTGCCGCTCGATCCGCTTGCAAATACCGTGATCTGCATCAGCCGAAGGCAATGATCTTGTCGGATCCGGTCTCCGCCTCGTCAGGGAAACTGACAAGGCTGATATCGGCGCCGAGGGCACGCAGCTTGCCCACAAAGTTCTCATATCCGCGCTCGATGAAGTGGATGTCCTCCACCTGGGTCTCCCCCGCGGCGCACATGCCGGCGATCACCATCGCCGCGCCCGCGCGCAGGTCGCAGGCCATGACCGGAGCGCCGGTCAGGCGTCTGCCGCCCTCGATGATGGCGATGCGCCCGTCCACCTGGATCTCGGCACCCATCTTCCTGAGCTCGTTGACATACTTGAAACGGTTGTCGTAAATGCCTTCGGTGATGACCGAAGTGCCGTTAGCCAGACACAGCAGCGCGCCCATCTGGGGCTGCATGTCGGTGGGAAAGCCGGGATAGGGCATGGTCTTGACGTTCACGCGGCGCAGATTGCTCGCGCCCTTGACCAGCACGGAATCCTCGTACTCCTGCACGATGGTGCCGGTCTCGCGCAGCTTCGCGCTGATGCACTCCAGATGCTTGGGGATCACATTCTTGACCAGCACTTCCCCGCCGGTGGCGGCGGCGGCGACCATGTAGGTGCCGGCCTCGATCTGGTCGGGAATGATGCTGTAGCTGCCGCCGTGGAGCTTTTCCACACCGTTGACCTTGATGGTGTCGGTACCGGCGCCGCGCACATCCGCGCCCATGGAGTTGAGGAAGTTGGCTAGATCCACGATATGGGGCTCACGCGCCGCGTTCTCGATGATCGTGCGGCCGGAGGCCAGGACGGCAGCGATCATGATGTTCATCGTCGCGCCGACGGAAACCTTGTCCAGATAGATCCTCGCGCCGTGCAGTCTGCCGCCCAGCGCATCGGCATAGACGAAACCGTTCTTCACGCTCACGTCCGCGCCGAGGGCGGTCATGCCCTTGATATGCTGGTCGATGGGGCGCACGCCGAAGTTGCAGCCGCCGGGCATGGTGGTCTTGGCGCTGCCGAAGCGGCCCAGCATGGAGCCGATCAGATAATAGGAAGCGCGGATCTTGCGCATCAGATCGTAGGGAGCATCCTGATAGCGGGCGTCGGTACAGTCGATCTCAATCGTGGTACGGTTGATGTAGCTGACTCTTGCGCCCAGCTCCGCCAGGATGGTGAGAAGCATATCGGTGTCGCTGATCTGGGGAATATTCTCAATACGGCATACGCCCTCCACCAGGAGAGCCGCCGGGATGATGGCGACGGCGGCGTTCTTCGCGCCGCTGATTTCGACCTCGCCATGCAGGGCGGTACCGCCGTGAATTACATATTTATCCAAAATTAGCACCTTCCAAACTTGTCCGTGAGCAGAGGCAACAGCTCACCAATTTTTGATTGTAACATATACAGCGTTACATTGCAATCTTTTTCTACATCTTGTGGTCTTTCAGATACTTTTCTGCCTTCAGAATGATAAGACCGGTCTTGGCGTCTTCGATCTCGTTGCGCATCACCATCCCGGAGAGCTCCTGCAGGCTGTACTTCTCCACGTTCAAAAACTCGCCCTCATCCGGATGGCTCTTCCCCGCATGCAGGCCAAGGCCCAGATACAGGTGCAGCACTTCGGAAGAAATGCCGGGAGAGGTGTACATGGTCCCCATATTCACAAGCTCATCCGCAGTGAAGCCGGTCTCCTCGGACAGTTCCCGCGCGGCGCTCAGCAGCGGGTCCTCCCCCTTCTCCAGCTTGCCGGCCGGCGCCTCGAGGATCATCTTCCCGAAGGGGTAGCGGAACTGGCGCACCATATAGCAATTTCCTTCGGAATCGACAGGCAGAACGGTCACCCCGCCCGGATGCTCCACAACTTCACGCTTGACGATCCGCCCGTTGTGCAGCTCAGCCCGGTCCAGACGCACATTGACGATCACGCCCTCGTATTTTGTCTCACCGTCCAGGCGTTTCTCAACATAATCCATGGCGGGACCCCTTTCCCACGGGAAACCAAAGCCCGTGCATAACGAATATAATTTACAGAAAAAGATTTACATAATCGCGCATAGACAGTATAGCATAGCCATTTTGATTTTTCCATCTTTTTTTAAGGAAAATCCCGGCTTTTTTTGAAGTTTTTTCGGTTTTGTGTTCAAAAAAGTTCAAAATTATTGTCATCTAGTTTCGTCTTGGAAACAATTTGGTTGCAGCGTTTGTGCAGCAAAATGCCGTCCCTCTGCGGGACGGCATGGGTCAGATCGTATGGACTTGAAAGCCGCGGTTTACAGGTCGATGGTCTGCGGCGGCACTTCGGGGTCATGGCTGCAGAGGACGGCGGCGCAGCCGGGGTCGGCCGCCATCTCCGCGATCCAGGCGAGGCTCTTCTGCTGCCACTTTTTCGCAAAGCCGAAGCCGGGCGTGATCCCCTCCTGCCAGTTGCGCGGAGAGAAGGCCGCGTCGGCGGCGAGCAGCACAAAGCGCTTTCCGTTTCGCAAAATGGCGGCGGCCTGGCCGTCGGTATGGCCGGGGACGTTTACGAGCTGCACGCTCTCATCTTCAAACAGGTCGATGGCCCAGCGGTTGGGCCCGAGGGGAGAACCGCGGTAGAAGCGGCGCTCAATGGGATAGTCGATCCAGAGATTTCTGGGCTGCCGTGCCTTATACACCGTGCGGCAGGACCAGAAATACTCATCCTCCGGCAGGAGGATATGCTTCGCTCCCTGCAGATGGCGCAGCCCCGCCACATGGTCCGGGTCTAGGTGGCTCAGGATCACATACTCCAGATCCTGCGGGCGAATGCCCATGGCAGCGAGCTGTTCATGCACCGCCAACCCCGCGGGCAGCCAGGGGTGATAGAAGGCCGCCAGATGCCCGGGCAGCACGCGCCGCACCGCCTTCTCGTCATAAACGCCGTCGGGACTGATGTCCCGACACCAGCCGGTGTCAAACAGCAGCAGACCTTTTGGATGCTCCGCGAGATAGACGCAGACCGGCAGCGTGATCCGTTCTTTGTCCGGCGTCAGCATCTGTTTACCGGTGTTTTTCAGGTCGATGCCGTTGCCGAAGGGCACCGTATCCGATACTCGGATATAGCCGCAGTGCAGCACATGGATCTTCAATCTTCTCACCTCTTTTACAACTTTAGCAGATTTTTCAAAAAAAGCAAGAAAACCCCTTGACAAGTATATCGGGTGGTGATATATTCTAATCACGATATATCGAGAGCCGTTATAACGAATTTCAATATAACGGCTGACAATAGAAAGGACGGCTTATGAACAACGATCTGGCATTGACAGAGGCCACCTATTACATTCTGCTCTCCCTGGTGGAGCCGCGGCACGGCTATGGCATCATGCAGCAGGCGGAGGCGCTCTCCGCCGGGCGGGTGAAGCTCGCGGCCGGGACGCTCTACGGGGCGCTGAGCAGTCTCTGTGACAAGGAATGGATCCGGCTTCTCCCGGTGGCGGAGGGCAGCCGCAAGAAAGAGTACATGCTGACGGAAAAGGGCATGCGCGTGCTGCAGAACGAGCTGGCGCGCCTGCGGGAACTGGTCACCAGCGGTGACGTGATTTTGGGAGGATTGGAAAAATGAGTGAACGGAAAACCGTAAGCAAGTGGTTCTGGGTCTGGGAGTTTGACAAGGAAGAGCGCTGGCTCAACCAGATGGCCATGGAGGGCTGGGCTCTCTGCGGCGTGGGCTTCTGCACCTACACCTTTGAGCAGTGCGAGCCCGGCGAATACACGATCCGCACCGAGATGCGCAAGTCCGATCCCGAGTACGTCTCCTTCATGTCCGAGATCGGCGCGGAATACATCGGTCGCGTGGTGCAGTGGATCTATTTCCGCAAGAAGGCGGAGGACGGCCCCTTCGAGCTTTTCGATCTGGACGCGAAGATCGATCACCTGAGCCGCATCGCGAAGACGCTCTGGCTCATTGGGCTTGCCAATCTCCTGATCGGCGTCGTCAACACGCTCAACGTCGGCGGTTTCGGCATCATCAACCTGCTCTGCGCCACGCTGCTGATGTACGGTCTCGGCCGCATCGAGGGCAAGAAAGAGGCGCTGGAGACAGAACGCGAGCTGCACGAATAGTTCTCAAAAAAGGAAGATGCCCGAACAGGGCATCTTCCTTTTTCTTTTGCGGTCTGTTATACTGTCGGTATGAACACGAACGTTGTCGGGCGCTTTGCGCCGAGCCCTTCGGGCTATATGCATATGGGAAACCTTCTGGCCATGCTGCTGGCGTGGCTGGACTGCCGCAGTCAGGGCGGGAAGCTGATCTTCCGCATGGAGGATCTGGACCCCGCCCGCTCCAAGCAGGTCTATATCGACGCGCTGGGTGAGGATCTGCGCTGGCTGGG
Organism: uncultured Clostridia bacterium; assembly: GCA_946628965.1. Classification (GTDB taxonomy): domain Bacteria; phylum Bacillota; class Clostridia; order Oscillospirales; family Oscillospiraceae; genus Limivicinus. The sequence continues at coordinate 7,361 of CAMOXI010000033.1, forward strand.
GCTGGACTGGGACGAGGGCTGGCCCGATCCGGTCTACGCGCAGTCAAAGCGGACGGAGATTTACGAAGAGATCTTTCGCGAGCTGCAAAGGCGGGATCTCGTCTACCCCTGCTGGTGCAGCCGGGCGGAGCGCCTCGCCGCCGCCTCCGCACCGCATCCCGGGGAAAAGGAACACGACAGCGGCTGCCGCTGTGCCCATCTGCGCGCGAGCGAACGCCTGGCGCTGGAAGTCTCCGGGCGAAAACCCGCCTGGAAGCTGCGCTGCCCGGATCGGGAGATCACTGTTTTGGACGGGCATTACGGCCTCGTCGTGCAGAATCCGGCCCGGGATGTGGGCGATTTCATCATCCGGCGGGCGGACGGGGTCTTTGCCTATCAGTTGGCCGTCAGCGTGGATGATATGCAAATGGGCGTCACGCGCGTCGTGCGCGGGCGGGACCTGCTCAACTCCACCCCGCGGCAGAAGTGGCTTATTGAAATGCTGGGCGGCACGGCTCCGACTTACTGTCACGCTCCCCTGCTCACCGACGGGAGCGGCAAGCTCTCCAAGCGGCTTGGCAGCCTGAGCACCCAGGTACTGCGCCGGGAGATGACGGCGGAAGCGCTGGTGGGCAGGCTGGCCTTACTCTGCGGTCTCGCGGAGTCAGAGGTGCCTATTTCCCCGCAGGAGTTGATTCCCGGCTTTTCCTGGGAAAAAATCAAAAAAGAAGATATTGTGATCGCGCCCGATGTCTGAAGCATCGGGCGTATGTTTTTTCTTTTCGGGCATACTAACGGAAAGACCCGAAAGGAGAACTGCAAAATGATCGAACAGGATACCGTCAAACTGCTGCGTGAGTGTGACGCTGGCGTCAAGATGGGCGTACAGTCCATCAACGAAGTGCTGGACCGGGTAAAAGCACCGGGCATGAAGAAGGCGCTGAGAGCCTGCCGTGCCGAGCATGAGACGCTGGGCACCGAAATTCAGCGGGCGCTGAGTCGCTTTCAGGATGAAGGCAAAGAGCCCAATCCCGTGGTGAGCGGAATGTCCTGGATGAAAACCGAGGCCATGCTGATGATGAAAGAGAACGATGACGCCGCCATCGCCGATCTGATGACCGACGGCTGCAATATGGGCGTCAAGTCCCTCAACCGCTACCTGAATCAGTACAAGGCGGCGGACGAGCGCTCCAAAGACATCACCAAGCGCCTCATCCATCTGGAACAGGCGCTGGCGGAACAGATGCGGGAATATCTATGAAAAACAGCAGCCGCCCATTGGGCGGCTGCTCAAGGTGTCGACAAAGTGTCGACACCTTGAGCAGCAAAAATGAGAACTTCCGGAAAAGTTCTCATTTTTGAGATTATCAAACGCGAGAGGGAATAACCAATCCCCTCTCGCGCTCTCCCCATGCGTGTCCTGCTTCCGTCGCATGAGTTTGTCTACAGCCTGAGCAGCCGCCCGAGAGGGCGGCTGCTGCAATTATAATGATAAGCTTTACTTCAGGTTACCGAAGAGACCGCGGATGAGGGAGCTTGCCCCGTTGCGCATGACGGAACTGAGCGCATTCGTGGCGGCGCGCTTGGCGATCGTGGCGGCGCTGGTGGTCTTGCCGCCGGTGGCGGCGTTGACGATGTTGTGCGTCACAGCGGTGACCACAGAGGAGGCGGCGACGGTCGCGGCCTTCTGGGCGGCCTTTTTCTTCTTCTCCGCCTCGGCAGCGGCGGCCTTCTCCGCGGCAGCGGCCTCTCTCTCGGCAGCTCTCTGTGCAGCCAAAGCCTCCTTCTCGGCAGCCTTCTGCGCGGCGAGTTCTTCCTTAACGCGCTGCTTTTCGGCAGCCAGTTCTTCCTTTACGCGCTGCTTCTCGGCGGCCAGCTCGGCAGCGGCCTCCGCCTTGCGGCGCTCCAGCTCCTCATTGGCGGCGATCAGCACCTCGTAGGCGGATTCGCGATCTACCGGCTCGCGGTACTTCAGCTCAAACTCATCGGTCAGGATCACGCTCTTGACATGATTCTCGTCCGCCATGCCCATCTTGCTCTGGGGCGGCAGGATAAAGGCGCGCTCCACGATGGAGGGGATGCCGTCCTCGTCCAGGAAGCTGACCAGCGCCTCGCCCACGCCGAGCTCCGTCAGCGCCGTCTCGGTATCGAAAGCGGGATTGACGCGGAAAGCCTTGGCAGCGGCGCGGATGCTCTTCTGCTCGGCAGGAGTATAGGCGCGCAGCGCGTGCTGCACCCGGTTGGAGAGCTGGGCCAGTACATCGCCCGGGATGTCGGACGGGCTCTGGGTGATGAAGTAGATGCCCACGCCCTTGGAGCGGATGAGCTTGACCACCTGGACGATCTTCTGCACCAGCGCCTTGTTGGCGTTGGAGAAGAGCAGATGCGCCTCGTCGAAGAAGAAGATCATGCGGGGCTTATCGAGATCGCCCACTTCGGGCAGCTTCTCATACAGCGCGGTCATCATCCACAGCAGGAAGGTGGAGTAGACCAGCGGGCTCTGGATCAGGCGCTGGCTGGAGAGGATGTTGATCACGCCCTTGCCCTCCAGGCCCGTGCGCATCCAGTCGCGGATGTCCAGCTCCGGCTCGCCGAAGAAGAGCTCGCCGCCCTCCTGCTCAAAGGCGAGCAGGGCGCGCTGAATGGCGCCGATGCTGGCCGCGGAGACGTTGCCGTACATGGTGGTGAATTCCGCACGGTTGTCGCCCACGAACTGGAGCATGGCGCGCAGATCCTTCAGATCCAGCAGCAGCAGGCCATGCTCATCGGCCACCTTGAAAGCGATGTTCAGAACGCCGGCCTGGATTTCGGTCAGGCCAAGCAGTCTCCCCAGCAGAGTGGGGCCCATCTCCGACACGGTCACGCGCACCGGATGGCCGACCTCGCCGAAGATATCCCAGAAGCGGGTGGGATAGGACTGCATCTTGAAATCCTCCCCCAGGCCGAAGCGCTCAATGCGGTTCTGCATATCCTCTGACAGAACGCCGGGCTCGCACATACCGGAAAGATCGCCCTTCACGTCCGCCAGGAAGACGGGCACGCCCATGGCGGAAAAGCTCTCCGCCATGACCTTCATGGTGACGGTCTTGCCCGTGCCGGTCGCACCGGCGATCAGGCCGTGACGGTTTGCCATCTTCGGCAGCAGGAACAGATTCTTGTCAGACTGCGCAAGCCAGATTTTATTCTCACTGTACATGGAAATGACCCCCCTGAAGATTTGTGTTTTGGTTTCTTAGGGATATATTATCACAGCTTTTCCCGCCGCACAACAGAAAATTCCAGCTTTTTAACAATCTCCTGCGTCAGTTCACCCCCGGGAGCTGTAAACTTTTCGCAAAATTGAGGCAATGGATATTGAGCGAAGCGGAAAAATGTGTTATGGTAAAGAAAATCTTAAGAGAAACTTAAAGCTTTTGTACTATTTTCCTTGTCGGAGAAAGAGGGACGGCTTTTGAAAACACGTGTAATCTCTGCCCTTGTGCTGATTACGATCGCCGCAGTGTGCGTATTTGTCTCTCCCGTGACGCGGGTGCTGTTCTTTGCCGCGGCGGCGCTTCTGTGCGCCTACGAGCTGAGTCGGAACCTGGAAAAGCTGGAGGTGTACTGCTGCGCCTGGGTCATGTACGTGTTCACCGCGGCGCAGGCCATCCTGGCGCTTTGCCACGCAACGCCCACCGCCTATCTGGCCTGCTTCACGCTGGGCGTGTTCCTGGCTCTTTTCTCCGGGATCCTGCACAAAAAGGTCAGCGGCAGCGGCGCGCTGTATACTCTGGCCGGGCTTGCCTATCCCTGCTTTCTTTTCGGCATGCTGATGATGATCTCCGTCAGCGAGATCTGGCTGGTGACGCTGGCCTTCGGCTGCCTCTCCACCTGGGTCTGCGACAGTTTTGCTCTTTTCGGCGGCATGCGCTTCGGCAGGTACAAGGTCGCGCCCCTGGTCTCCCCGCACAAGACCTGGGAGGGATGTATCTGCGGCGCCGCCTCTTCCCTTTTGGTCGGGCTCCTGCTCTGGCTGCTGCCGGTGTTTCCCGAGGTCAATCTGGTCACGGCACTCTCCACCTGCTTTATCGCCTCCACCCTGGGGCAGATCGGAGATCTGGCCGAAAGCCTGCTCAAACGCATGATCGGCGTAAAGGACTTTTCCAATCTGATCCCCGGTCACGGCGGTATGTTCGACCGGGCGGACAGCCTGCTCTTCTCCATCCCCGCAGCCTATATCTGCCTGCACATCGCGGGCCTCGGCATGTAGGCCTTCCGCCGCTTATCCTGTTTCAAGCACGACAAAACCTGTGAGCGGCGCTCACAGGTTTTTACTCTCAAAAGAATGGATAAACTATACGTATTATGGATTATTCGTACAACAAAAAGCTTCTGCTGATCATCAACCCCGTCTCCGGGAAAAAGGCCGTCCTGCGCTATATTCCCCAGATCATCCGCACCTTCATGGATGCGGGCTACCGGGTCAACGTCATGGTCACCGACGAGCGCGGAGAGGCCACGGAATTCGCCCGCCGCTATGGTGCGGAGCAGGATCTGGTGGTCTGCACCGGCGGAGACGGGACGCTGAACGAGACCCTCACTGGCCTTGCCATGGAGGACATCCACGTCCCCATCGGCTACATTCCCTGCGGCAGCACCAATGACTTTGCTCTCTCCCGCCATCTCTCGCCGGATATTCCGACCGCGGCGGAGCGGATCGCCCACGGGGAGCTCCAGCGTTACGACGTCGGCCGCTTCGGCGATCACTATTTCAGCTACGTGGCGGCCTTCGGCGCCTTCTCCTGGCTGAGCTATACCACGGATCAGAACCTGAAAAACGTGCTGGGGCACACGGCCTATCTGCTCGACGGCATCAAGGATCTGCCCAAAGTCCGCCCGCTGCACATGAAGGTCACGGCGGACGGGCAGTGTTTTGAGGACGATTTCATCTTCGGTGCTGTGGCAAACTCCACCTCCATCGCCGGCACGATCCAGCTGCCGGAGAGCTGGGTGGACACCAGCGACGGGCTTTTTGAGCTGCTGCTGATCCGCAATCCGAAGACCCTCGCCGAGTTTACGGAGACCGTGCAGGCGATCCTGACGCAGGATTTCCAGACAAATCAGATCGTCTTTGCCCGCGCCGCCGACATTGTCTGCGAGAGCCCGGAAATGCTGGAGTGGACCGTGGATGGGGAGTTTCCCGGCATCTTCGACCGGGTGCACATCACGCCCATGCGCGGTTTCCTGCAGCTGATGAGCTGAGGCAATCAACGAAAACCTCAGCCCTACCCTCAAAACTGAAAACTCAAAACGGATGGGGATGCGGTTTACCACATCCCCATCAAGCTGTAGACAAGCGGTTTTATATCGTTTTTGCCGTAGCTTTGCCACGGCAAAAACACCCTGAGGCGGTCGCGAAGCACCGCCCTCGCGCCGTCGTCAAACGAAACTCACTCCATTTCGCTTCCGCTGGATAGCGAAAGCTTCCTATCCGTTCCTTTCGTTTTCCTCTCAAATGCAAAGCGGATGCTTTGCATTTGGTAAGGAAGAAGGAGGGAGCGGAACGCAGTTTTCGTCACACTTGACGGAAACGGAGTACAGCGAGCTTCTTCTGACGCGGCGATGGAGCGCGAGTGATTCAAATGGAAGCCCAACGCAGTGGCTTCCATTTGAGAGATTTATTCCGGCTGACGGCCGCCGCAGAGATAGAAGACCGCGAGCAGGCCCGGGCCGCAGTGGGCGCCGATGACCACGCCCAGGGAGGAAATCCGCACCTCGCCGATCTGCGGGCAGACCTTGCGGATCTCGTCCCGCACATGCTCGGCGTCGCCCTGGCAGTCGGCATGCAGGATCATGAAGTCCGTCCCGGTCGGGTCGATCTGACTCAGATCGTGCAGGACGCCGTCCACGATGCTCTTGAGCGCGGCGCGGCGGCCTCTGGCCTTTTTCACCACGTCCAGTGTGCCCGCATCCGGCACATACAGCACCGGCTTGATATTGAGGAGCGAGCCCACCAGCGCCGAGGCGTTGGAGACGCGGCCGCCCATTTTTAAATAGTTCAGATCGTCCACCGTGAAGCGGTGGGCGATTTTGAGTTTGTTTTCCTCGCCCCAGGCGATCACTTCATCAAAGCTTTTTCCTTCTTCGGCCTGCGCCACCATCTTGCGCACCAGCAGCCCCAGGCCGCCGGAGATGCAGCGGGTATCCATCACATAGAGCGTCCGCTCCGGGAACTCGGCCCGCACGGTCTCCGCCGCGCGGCGGGCGTTTTCATAGGAGGCCGACATCTTCTCGGACATGTCCAGGAAAATCACGTCCTTCTCCTGCTCCAGCAGGCCGCGGAAGAAATCATAGTAGCTGTACTCGTTGATCATCGAGGTCTTGAGCAGATCGCCTCTGCGCATGCCGGCATAGATGGCGGCGCGGGATTCCTCACGGCAGTCGTCGGACTGGGGCAGATCGTTCACGGTATAGTTGTAGCGGATAAAGGGGATGCTGTGGGCGTCCAGATAGTCACGGGGCAGGTCGGAAGTGGATGAGGTCGCGATGATGTAGTCGGTCATTTAGTCTTCGTTTCTCCTTCAACAGGTTGATTCCCCAGGCAGAGGGGGTCGTTCCACCAGTAGCTGGCGGATTTTTCATAATGCTTGTAGTCAAACTGCTCGCGCAGATAGGCATAGCGCTCCACGAAAATCCCCTTCGGCTTTTCCCGCCAGTCCTCAGTCACGCAGACCTGGGTCCACCAGTTGATCTCGGTGTCGGGCAGGACTTCCTTCAGGTGGTCGATGTACTCGCTGGGAATGTAGGTGTATTTTCCGATCCAGAGCCGTTCCAGCTCCTTGCAGTCTTCCAGAAACTCGTAATTTTTAACCTCATAGAGCTTGCAGATGTTCAGATGATGCAGATGGGTCATGCCCTTAAGCGGCGCGAGATCCAGTACCTGATCGGGATGGGACTGTACCTCACAGAGCTCCAGATATTCCATTTTGGTGCAGTTTGTCAGCGGCGTCAGATCCCGGAAGGGCATGATCGCCAGGATGCAGCACTCCAGCTCTGTCATGTCCGTGAGGAAGCTGATATCCGTCAGATTCGGGTTATGCCCCACATCCAGCAGCCGCACCTTTGTGCAGTATTTCAGGTCCTTGCTGTTGACGTCGTTCAAATGGTTCGTGGCGATGATGCGCTCCACATCGGTGCGCACGCTGAACTCCTTGCCGAACCAGATGCGCCAGACCACCTCCACATCGGGAAACATCTCCCGGATGCGGCCCATATCGTCACTGGACACGCCGCAGGTATCCATGTCCAGGTACCGGCAGTCCGGCATAATTTCCAGTGCGCGGATCACCGCGGCGCCTTTGTCGTTCATCTGGATGTACTTGAGATCCAGCGCCGTATCCGTCGTGCAGACCTCCACGCCCCAGAGGGGGAAGCGGAAGACGAAGGTGACGCCCGGACATTCCTGCTGCAGCCTCTTCACGATGGTGACGGTCACATGGCCGTCCTCCTTCGCGCCCAGATCCACCGTGTGCAGATTCGGCATCTCGTGCAGCAGATCGATGGTGCGCTGCAGGGTTTTGACCGTAACGTCGGACAGCGTGATACTGATCTCGTAGCCGTGGTAGACGCTCCCTTCGGGAAAGCGCAGGTCGCCGTTTGCATCCCGCAGGGGTTCGGGCGTGGGCGTAGGGGTGGGCGAAGGCTCCGACGTCGGCTCGGACGTCTCCGCAGCAGCTTCAGCGGAGGCAGTGTCCTCAGGCGTCCGTGCGTCGCCCATGCCGCAGCCGGCCAGCAGGACGCACAGCAGCAGGCTCAGGATCAAGATAGTTCGTCTCATAAGCATCAGCGATACACAAAGTAGTTCGGGTCGTTCAGCCAGGTGCTTTCAGAAGCGGGGAAATGGCCGTAATCAAACTGCTCGGAGAGCAGTACATAGCGGGGATGCGGCGTCCCGTCCGGGTTTTCGCGCCAGGAGCCCAGGCTGCCGGTCCGCTCGGTGGTGTTGATCTCGGTGTTGGGCAGGGCGGCGCGCAGCTCCTCAATGCCCTCCTCCGGAATATCATTGAAGCAGCCGATCCACAGGCGCTCCAGTCCGGTCAGGTTTTTCAGCGCTTCCCAGTTTTTGACATGGAACATCTTGCAGATGTTCAGATGCTTGAGGTTGGTCAGCTCGCCAAGAGGCGCCAGATCCACCACCTCGCCCGGCTGCAGGAAGAACTCGGAGCATTCCAGAAACTCCAGATTCTTGCAGCTGGCCACGGGCGTCAGATCCCGCCACGGCGTGATGGCGATGATGGCCACCTCCAGATCCGGCATATAGCTCATAAAGCTCAGATCCGTCAGGGCTGTGTTATGCCCGATGTCCAGGTATTTGACCTTTGTGGCATATTTGAGGGATTTTGTGTTCTCATTGGTCAGCGCGTGATTCAGGTTGGAGCAGAGGATGCGCTCGGCATCGGTGCGCACACTGCAGTCCGTGCCGAACCAGATGCGCCAGAGCACCTCCATCTGGGGGTAGGCGTCCCGGATCTCCGCCATATGTTCATCATCCACGTTGCAGAAGTCCATGTTCAGATAGGTGCATCTGGTCATGCAGGGCAGCACTTCCCGCACGGCAGCGCCCTGATCGTCCATCTTGATGTGGTTCAGGTCCATGCTCTCGCTCAGGGTGGACAGCTCCACGCCCCAGAGGGTGAAGCGATAGTCAAAATCCACCGCCGGGAAAGCCTCCTGCATGGCGTGGATATCCTCGAAGCTGAGCCGCTCTTCTTCGCCCTCGCTGCCCAGCAGCACGGTGCGCACATTCGGCATCTGGTGCAGAAGGCTGATCGCCTCCTCCACGCCGTCATGGCTCAGATTGCTCAGATCCACGTTGATCTCGTAGTCATAGTGCTCCGAGCCGTCCGGGAAATGCAGCAGGCTGGGTGTGGGTTCCGGCGTCGGCTCCGGCGTAGGTTCGGGGGTAGGTTCCGGAGTGGGTTCATCTGCTGGTTCAACTGAGGATTCCGCGGTCGGGGCCGGGGCAGGACTCTGCTGCCCGCAGGCACAGAACAGCAGGCACAGCACCAGCACAGCGCAAAGTATAAAAAAGGTCTTTTTCTTCATTTTTCTCACCTCGATTGAGCTTGAAAAAAGATTATATACCATCTCCTTCGATTTTGCAAATATTCTGTATGGCCGCCCTGACGGCAGTGTGTCGATCTCTTGCCAAAAGGAATCGCATGAAAGAAAAAACGAAAGATCGGCTGCAGCTTCATGAAGCCTGTGATGAATGCGGAGGAAGTGATCAGCACAATAAGTATCCCCCTGGCTTGAGCACTTCTCAAAAATGCCATTTCGTGCTACAATGCCTCTACGGAAACAACGGAGGCATTGTATGGCATACACAGTCGAAGTAAAACGCAGCCGGCGCAAGACCATGTCGCTGGAGGTGCGGCGGGACGGAACGGTCCTGGTTCGCGCGCCGATGAGAACCTCCGCGGCCAGCATCCGCGCCTTTGTGGAAAAGAATGCGGTCTGGATCGAAAAGCAGCGGCAGAAGCTGGCCGCCGCGCCCAGGGCCGAAATTCTCAGCGAGCAGGAGCTGGCCTCCCTGCGGCGATCGGCCAAGCAGTGGATCCCCCAGCGTGCGGCCTACTTCGCGCCCCTCGTCGGGGTAAGCTATGGGGACATCACCATCCGCTGCCAAAAGACGAAGTGGGGCAGCTGTTCCTCCAAGGGCAACCTGAACTTTAACCTCCTGCTGATGCTGGCCCCGCCGGAGGTCGTAGACTATGTGGTGGTGCACGAGCTCTGTCACCGGCTGGAGATGAATCACTCCCCGCGCTTCTGGGCCAATGTGGCGCGCGTGCTGCCCGACTACGCCCAGCGGCGCAAGTGGCTCAGGGAGCACGGCGGCGCCCTGATGGCGAGAGCCGGCCATCTGTGATTCACCGCGGAAAAGAAAACCGGGATCTGATTTCCTGTGATCAGATCCCGGTTTATTGCTTTGGGAGAAAAGAACGGATCAGAGCTCCTCGGCAGCGACCTTGCTGCGATCCGCCTTCACAAACAGCGCCACGACGGCGTTGATGACAGCGGCAGTAGCCAGCACGGCGCAGCCCATGACAGCCAGCAGAGAGCCGCCGGTGCCGGCGACCTCGGAGAAGGTCAGCCTGGTCTGCATCGCGTAATAGAGGCCGACGCCGGCCGCAAGTGCGGTCAGGACGCTGAGAACGCCGGAGGCCTTCCCCTTGCCGAACACGCCCAACAGGCCCGCGAGCAGGCCCAGGACCGCCGCCGCGGCGCAGAGGGCGATGCCCAGGATGCGGCCGGTCAGCTCCACGGTAACAGCGTCGCCGTTGTCGGCGACATAGCTGCGGCCGGCTGCCACGGCAACGTAGCCCTGCGGAATGTCCAGATCCGTCTCGTTTTTCATATAAGTATAATTGTCACCCAGGCGGTCCGCGATGGAGACCAGGTCGCCGTCTGCGGGCGTCGTCTTAAGCTGCTCGATACCGGCAATGATCTGGTCGCGCCCGTCCTCGAACTGGGCGATCAGCTCCTCGCCCTCAAGGATCTGCTTTTCGCCGTCTTCCAGCTGCTTTTCGGCGTCCTCCAGCTTTTCACGGCCCTCGGCCAGCTGCTCGGCGCCGTCTTCCAGCTGGGCCTTGCCGGCCATGTACTCCTCCAGGCCGTGGTTATACGTCGCAAGACCGGTCTCATACTCCGCAAGCTGTGCTTTGCCGTTTGCCAGCTGCGCGCGTCCGGCGTCCAGCTGGGCCTTGCCGTCGGCCAGCTTCTGCTGCCCGGCCGCGTACTCGGCCTTGCCCTTTGCCAGATCGGCCTTGCCCTGATCCAGATTGGCCTTGGCCTCGGCCATCTTCTTCTCGTTATCGGCATAGGCGGCATTGCCCGCATCCAGCTGGGCCTTGGCCTCCGCCAGCTTCTGCTCGCCGGCGGCGTAGTCCGCCTTGCCCTGTTCAAGTCTGGCCTTGCCGGCCTCCAGTTCCTTCTTGCCGGCCTCCAGCTCCGCCTGGCCTGCGGCGTAGTCCGCCTTGCCCTGTTCGAGCTGCGCCTGCAGGCTGTCAAAGTTCTTCCAGCCGTTGTAGACAGAGACCAGCGTCCCGGCATCCACACCGATCAGCCCGCTGACGGTATTGAGCGCAGTGTTGAAGTCTTCAGACTCCAGCAGCGGAGCCATGTAGGCCAGCATGTTGTCATAGATGGGCTTGGTGGCCTCCAGCAGGGCCAGCTGCTGCTCGGCCTCGTCGATCTTCGCCTTGGCCTCGGCCAGCTGCTGCTCACCGGCGTCGATCTTCGCCTGGCCCGCAGCCACTTCGGCCTCGCCCTGCTCCAGCTGTACCTTGGCGTCAGCCAGCTGCTGTACGCCCTCGTCATACTGCGCCTGGCCGTCATCCAGTGTCTTTCTGGCCTCGGCCATCTTTACGGTATTCTCGTCATAGGCCTTCTGACCGGCGTCGATCTTCGCCTGGCCGTCATCCAGCTGCTTCCTGGCGTCCGCCAGCTGCTGCACGCCCGCGTTGTACTCGGCCGTCTTCTCGGCAAGCGTTGCCTCGCCCTGGGCGACCTGCTGCTTGCCGGCGGCGTAGGCGCCAGCGTTGGCATCCAGCTTTGCCTTGCCGTCAGCCAGCTGCTGCTCGGCGTCGGCCAGCTTGGCAGCGCCTGCGTCATACTCGGCCTGCTTCTCTTCCAAAAGCTCCTTGCCTGCCTCGTACTCGGCCTCGCCCTCTTCCAGGGCTTTCTTGCCCTCTTCCAGCGCCTCGCGGCCTTCCAGATAGGCTTCCTCATTCTCGCCCAGCTGGTTCAGGCCGTCCTCCAGGCGGTCGATGCTCTCGGTCGCCTCGGCGCCCTTGTTTTCCCAGAAGGTCTTGACGTCCATTACATCCCGCAGGGTGGAGCCGCCGCCCACAAAGCCGATCAGGGCCGCCACGATGAGCAGGATGCTCAGCACGCGCACCGTATTATTCATATTTTATGCCTCCTCTTCCATGCGAAGGAATCATTACCTTGAAGAATATATACCATCTCCCCGATAAATGCAAGGAATTGAGCACAATTCTTTTGAACAAACCACGCCTTTTGCACAGCCCGGCGCCGCAGACGGAGCGCACGCGCCTTGTGCTTGAAAAACGACGCTTCCGGTGGTAAACTGAATCATCGAAATCAGGCAAAGGAGTATCTGGAATGAACGAAGCACTTCGGAAAGATATCGAAGCATTTGTTACGCAGCACACAGAAGCTGTTTTCCGTGACATTGCCCGTCTTGTCGCCGTCGACAGCGTGGAGGGCGAAGCCGCTCCCGGCGCGCCCTTCGGCGCCGGCCCGCGCAAGGCGCTGGACCTGGGGCTGGCAATCGCCCGGGAACTGGGTCTCGGCACCGTGGACTGTGAGGGAAAGCTGGGCTACGCCTACGTCGGCGAGGACTGCGACCGCTATCTTGCCACCATCACCCACCTGGATGTTGTGCCCGTCGGCGACGGCTGGAAGGAGGATCCCTTCACCATGCGCGAGCGCGAGGGTTGGATCATCGGCCGCGGCGTGATGGACGACAAGGGGCCCAGCGTGCTATGCCTTTATGCGCTCAAATACCTGAAGGATAAGCACATCCCGCTCAGGTACCCGGTGCGCGCCCTGCTGGGCGCCAACGAGGAGACCGGCATGGGCGATGTGGAGCACTATCTGGCAAACTACCCCGCTCCCCTCTTCTGCTTCTCTCCCGACGCGAACTTCCCCCTCTGCAACGGGGAGAAGGGCATCTATCACGGCAGGATCCTCTCCCGGCTGCCCCTCGGGCAGATCGTGGACATTCACGGCGGCGTCGCGCCGAACGTGATCCCCGACAAGGCAGAGGCTACCGTGCGGGCCAAGGCGCTCACCGGGAGCGATTCCGTGCAGGTTACGGAGCTGAAGCCCGGCCTCTGGCATCTGCTGGCCGTCGGCAAGGGCGGCCACGCCTCCCTGCCCGCGGGAACCTGCAACGCCATCGGCGTGCTGGTGACTTATCTGCTGGAGAATAACATCGGCGATGAGAACGACCGCGCCTTCCTGTCTCTCATCGAAAAGCTGCACCGCACCTGGGACGGCACGGCGCTGGGCGTGCAGGCTGACGACGGCAACTTTGAGCCTCTGACCATCGTGGGCGGCGTGATCGGCGTGGAGAACGGACGGATGTTCCAGACCGTGGACAGCCGCTACCCCACGACCACCAGCGGTGAGCAGATCGCGGCCGGCATCCGTGCCCACGCGGGCGACATTGCCGAGGTCACGGTCGATCACGATTCCGCGCCCTTCTATATGAACCTGGACAATCCCGCCGTGCAGGTCTGTGTGGAGGCCTACAACGCTGTCACCGGCGAAAACGCGAAGCCCTACACCATCGGCGGCGGCACCTACGCCCGCCACTTCCCCAACGCCGTGGCCTTCGGGCCCGAGCATCCGGAGCGGCCCATGCCGGACTTTGCCGGTCCCATCCACGGTGTGGACGAGGCCGCCTGCAAGGACTGGCTTCTTGAGGCGCTGAAGGTCTATATCCTGGCGCTCATTGAACTGGAGAAGCTGGATTTCTGAAAAATTACAGTTTCTTAACTTTTCTTTTGTCCCTTACGTTATAATGATGGATATAATTTCAAGTAGTTGGGAGCGATAACTATGAGCAAACGCGCTCTGATCGTGGAAGACGACGCCAACATCGCCGAGCTTCTGCGTCTGTATCTCGGAAAAGACGGATTTGAGACCATGATCGCCGCCGACGGCGGCAAGGCCGAATCCATGTTCGATCTGTTTCAGCCCGATGTGGTGCTGCTGGACATTATGCTGCCGGTCAAGGACGGCTGGCAGGTCTGCCGTGATATCCGGCAGAAATCCTCCACTCCCATCATCATGCTCACCGCCAAGGGCGAGCTCAATGACAAGGTCAGCGGCCTGGAGATGGGCGCCGACGACTATGTGACCAAGCCCTTTGAGGTCAAGGAGCTGCTGGCCCGCGTGCACGCGGTCATGCGCCGTACGGACGCAGACGCGCCGGTGGAGAAAAAGCTGAGCTTTGACAAGCTCGTCATCAATCTGGACTCCTACGAGCTGATCGTGGACGGCAGGAAGGTGGACACGCCCCCCAAGGAGATGGAGCTGCTCTACCACCTGGCCTCCTCCCCCAACCGGGTTTTCACCCGCAATCAGCTGCTGGACGAGGTCTGGGGCTTTGACTACTTCGGCGACTCCCGCACGGTGGACGTGCACGTCAAGCGCCTGCGCGAAAAGCTGGAGGGCGTCAGCGACAAGTGGAGCCTGAAGACCGTCTGGGGCGTGGGCTACAAATTCGAACTGCTGGACTGAGCGATGAAAAGCATCTTTCTGCGCAATTTCATGGCCAACGCCCTGCTGGTGTTCGTAAGCTTTCTGATCATCGCGCTCTCCTTTGTGGGCATCGGGCGCACCTACGTGATCTCCGATTACCGCAGCAACATGGAAAACTGCGCGCGGGAGGTCTCCCGCACGGCGGCAGCCGTGGCCAGGAGCGACTCGCTCTCCAGCTGGGCGCTGAGCATGTCCATCAGCTCCATCTCCCAGTCCACGGGCGACCATATCTTCATCACCGATCCTGAGGGCATTGTGGTCAGCTGCTCTGACCGAAACCCAATGTGCGAGCACCTGGGCGTCCGGATCCCCGAGGCGATCATCCGGGAGGTCAGCGGAGGGCTCTATGACCAGCTGACCGATCTGGAGGGCCTGTACCACAGCCGCCGCTATGTGGCGGCCATGCCGATCCTGTCCCCGGAAAGCAGCAGCCTGCTGGGCTACGCCTTTGTCAGCAATCAGGTGGACAACATGCTGGACGCCTGGTCCACCTTTCTCATCATTGCGGCCATTGTGGGCGCAGGCGTTTTCTTTGCCGCCCTGCTCGTGACGCTGATCTACTCGCGGCATATGGCAAAGCCGCTGGACGAGATGGCCTCCGCCAGCCGGAAGTTTGCCCGGGGCGACTTTTCGGTGCGCGTCAAACAGACCGAGGATCCCACGGATGAGATGGGCGCCCTGATCGATTCCTTCAACAAAATGGCCGATTCCCTGGAGCAGTCGGAGCAGCGGCGCAGTGAGTTCATTGCCAACATCTCCCACGAGCTGCGCACCCCCATGACCACCATCGCCGGCTTTGCCGACGGCAT
>CAMOXI010000034.1 GCA_946628965.1 uncultured Clostridia bacterium
TTGCCGCCCTGCACGTGGAAGTACTCCTTATCGCGCTCAAAGCGGCCGGAGCAGATGCGCATGAAGGCGATACGGTCCCGATGTGCCTTGTTCATGTTGGCCTGGATCTTGAAGACGAAGGCGGAAAAACGCTGGTCGAAGGGATCGAGCACGTCCTCGCCGGAGACGCGCGGCAGCGGCGGCATGGTGAGCTTCAGAAAGCTCTCCAGGAAGGGCTCGACGCCGAAGTTATTGAGCGCGGAGCCGAAGAACACCGGGCTCAGGCGGCCGGAGCGCACTTCCTCCAGGTCGAACTCAAAGCCCGCGCCGTCCAGCAGCTCGATATCGTCCGCCAGGGTCTGGCGCAGCCGGGGGCCGATCAGCTCGTCCAGCTTCTCCGTCTCGTCCATCGTGCACTCGATGGCGCGGATGCGGCTGGTGCCGCGGTGAAACTCGTTGAAGGCCAGGATGGCCTGCTTCTCCCGGTCGTACACGCCCTTGAACTCCTGGCCGCAGCCGATGGGCCAGTTCATGGGATAGGTGCCGATGCCGAACTCGTGCTCCAGCTCCTCCATCAGATCATAGGGGCTGCGGGCCTCCCGGTCCAGCTTGTTGATGAAGGTGAAGATGGGGATGTGCCGCATGGCGCAGATCTTGAAGAACTTGCGGGTCTGCGGCTCGATGCCCTTGGCCGCGTCAATGACCATGACGGCGGAGTCCGCCGCCATCAGCGTGCGGTAGGTATCTTCCGAAAAGTCCTGGTGGCCGGGGGTATCCAGAATGTTGATGCAGTAGCCCTCGTACTCAAACTGCATGACCGAGGAGGTAATGGAGATGCCGCGCTGCTTCTCCAGCTCCATCCAGTCCGACACCGCGTGGCGGGCCGTGGCCTTGCCCTTGACGGAACCCGCCATCTGAATGGCTCCGCCGTAGAGCAGCAGTTTCTCTGTCAGTGTGGTTTTGCCGGCGTCCGGGTGCGAGATGATCGCAAAAGTCCGGCGCCGTTCGATTTCCCGTTGTAGGTCACTCATAAATATTTACTCCGTTCCTGAAAGATTTGTGTTTCCCTATTTTCTCAGGGCGGAGAAAGGCGAAAATGCTTCATGCCGATAACCCTTTGTTCCAAGATAAATAGTAACTTTTATAGTTTAGCATATGACGGAGGAAAAAGCAAAACTTTTATCCCACGATCTTCGAAAACATCACGTTCATGTCCACGCCGCCGCTGATGCCGTCCACATTTCCCCGGTCGGTAAACTGCCAGATCCGGTAGCCGCGGGCAGAGAGAGGCGGCAGGCCTTCGTTTGTGTAGCTCGCCATCCAGATTTCAAAGCGGCTCAGGGGCTGATAATTGATGGAATCCAGGTAGAAATACTGCCCGGCGTAGATGCCGGCACGATACCCGGCGCTCTCGACGGTGCGGCAGAAGGCAAGCGCGTTTTTTGTCCGCTCGCCGGTACTGAGTCCGTCAGCTCTCCCCTTCGGGAACTCTCCGGACAATTCTACGTCATAATAGATCGGAAGATCCAGCGCGCGGCCCTGCAGCGCCCCCAGCACGGCGTTTGCCTCCTCCGCGGCTTCCTGCTCATTGATGGCGGTGGAGTAAAAATACACGCCGATCTGCATCCCGGCCTCCTGCGCGTCCCGCAGGTAGCGCTCAAAACGCACGTCGTCGTAGATGCTGCCGCTGGTCCAGCCCCGGCCGCCGGTACGGATGATGGCAAAGCCGATGCCCTGCTCCCGCACCCGGTCCCAGTCGATGTTTTCGTTGTAGGTGGAGACGTCCACCCCGAGCGCCTCAGCCTTGACACCGCTGCGGTCAAAGTAGCAGTATTTCCCGTCGATGAGCCGCAGCCCGGTCACCGCGCCGCCGCCCTGCAGATAGAAAAGCTTGCCGTCTGCCGTGACCCAGCCTTCGTCCCCGCGCATGGAGGGGTCATAATGCGGGATCTCTCCAGGTTCCGGTGTGTCCGCCGGGATCACCACGGCAAGGCCCTCATTCTGCGGTTCCGCAGTTTCTGCCGTCTGCAGCGGCGTTGGCGCTTCCTGCTGCAAAAGTATCGTGACTGCGATCCCGCCCAGAACCGCCAGCGTCAGACAGAGCAGAACAAGCCGCTTTGCAGGCCATCGTTTTTTCTCATTCTTCATGTTTACAATACGCGCTCAAACAGGCGGACGCTGATGTTCCCGGTATCCGGGTAAAACACCTCGCGCTCCTCCGCAAACTGAAACCCATGCCGCAGATACAGCCGCTCCGCCGGGAGATTCCCTGTCACCACGTCAAGGCGCAGCACGCGCATCCCCTCGGACTTTGCCTGCGCCGCCAGCGCTTCCAATAAGCGGCCGGACAGGCCCTGACGCCGGAAATCGGGATGCACCGCGAAGAGATGCAGCACACAGACCTCGTCGGGAGGACAGACCGTGGGCCAGGCCGCGTCCGCGTAGATTGGATCCTCCCCTGCGGCGAGGACACCCGCCGCGGCGAACCGCTCCTCCAGCGTCAGCAGGGTAAACTCCCCCGCCCTGAGATGATCCAGCAGATCCTCCTCGGCCGGATAGATGCCGAAATGCCAGGAGGGACTGTAGGGACTCAGAGCCTGCGCATCGCAGACGGTTTTGTAAAACTGCAGGAGCTCCGGCAACTCGCAAGGCTCGGCTTTTCGAATACATTCGACCATATCTGTCACCTTCTTTTTCACACTCTATCAGTTTTTCGCCCGCGTTGCAAGGAAAAAACGCTGTCTGTCGATTCTGACTTGACGCAGGGCGGCTTTCGATATAGAATAAACTGATCTATTATAGGATAACGCAGGAGGGCTAAACCGTGTCAAGATTCAATCGGAGACGTTCCGGGCTCCGCTCCATATACAGCTTCCTCATCACCTGGATCATTTTCTCCGCTTTCTTCCCGCTTTATGAAATCTGGGGTCTGCTGCTGGCTTTGGGTGCCGGTCTCGGCGCCGCCTATCTCTTCGGCCGCGCCTCCGCAAAGAAGGAAGCCGCCGCTGCGCAGGCTCCCGAGAAGAAGCAGGAAGTCAGGGAAGAGCCGAAAAAGACCACTTACCAGCAAATGCAGGAAGCCGCGAAGCAGAAGGAGCAGGCCGCCCAGAAAAAGAGCTACGGCCCTGAGGTCGACCCGATCGTGCAGGAGGGCAACAAGGCGCTCTCCGAAATGGGCAGACTGTACATGTCCATCAAGGATACCGAGGTGCGCAGTAAGATCAACGAGATCATGCGCGTGACCGACAAGATCGTGCAGGACGCCATCAACGACCCCTCCGATATCCCGCAGATCAAGAAGTTCATGAATTACTATCTCCCGACCACGATCAAGCTTCTCAACGCCTATGACCGCATGAGCGCCCAGGGGATCGAGGGCGAGAACCTGGACAAGAGCATGAAGAACATCAACGAGATGCTGGACGACGCCATTGAGGCCTACAAGAAAATGCTCGACTCCCTCTTTGCCAACCAGGCGCTGGACATTGAGACCGAGATCGACGTCATGAACACCATGCTCGCCCGCGAAGGGCTGACCGGTGAGAAGGACTTCCATGTCGCCGAAGGCGGACAGCTTGCCGTCGGCGGTCAGGGCGGCCGCTGATCCCGGCAAGAACCGGATATACAGCTAATTGTTATCCATATCATTACCATAGAAAGGAACTGGAATCATGAGTGAAGAAAAAAGCAGCGTCCCTTTCCTGACGCTTGACCCCAACGCCACCCAGACTGCTGCAGCCGTGGAAGAAGCTCCTGCCCCCGCCGTGGAGGAGAAAAAGGAAGATTCCGAAGAGGTCAAGGCCGCCAAGCTGGAGCTTGAAAGCCTCACGCCCGCCGAACAGGCTGCCGTCAAAGAGTTTTCCGAAAAGATCGATGTGATGAACACCGAGCAGATCATGAACTACGGCGCCGCCGCACAGAAGAACATCTCCGAGTTCTCCGACGCTGCGCTGGCCACCGTGCGTACCAAGGATCTGGGCGAAGTTGGCCATATGCTGGGCGATCTGGTAGTCGAGCTCAAGGGCCTGAACTTCGACGCCGAGGAGAAAAAGGGCTTCCTCGGCATCTTCAAAAAGTCCACCCAGAACATCGCCTCTCTCAAAGCCTCCTATGACAAGGCCGAGGTGAATGTGGACAAGATCGTCGAAGAGCTGGAAAAGCACGAGGTCACCCTGCTCAAGGACATCAGCATGATGGACAAGATGTATGACAAGAACTCCGAGTACATGAAGGAGCTGACGATGTATATCCTGGCCGGCAAGCTGAAGATCCAGCACCTGCGCGAGGTGGAGCTGCCCGAGCTGGTGAAGAAGGCCAACGAGTCCGGCCTGCCCGAGGACGCCCAGGCCGCCAACGACTTTGCCAACATGATCGGCCGCTTTGAAAAGAAGATCCACGACCTGGAGCTGACGCGCATGATCTCCGTGCAGATGGCACCCCAGATCCGCATGGTGCAGAATAACGACAGTCTGATGGCCGAGAAGATCCGTACCTCTATCGTCAACACCATCCCCCTGTGGAAAAACCAGATGGTCATGGCCATGTCCCTTTACCACTCCGAGCAGGCCATGAAGGCCCAGCGCGAAGTGACTGACGTCACGAACGCCCTGCTGGAGAAGAACGCCCAGACCCTGCACCAGGGCAGCGTCGCCATCGCCAAAGAGTCTGAGCGCGGCATCGTGGATCTGGAAACCCTCAAGAAGACCAACGCCGAGCTGATCGCCACTCTGGAAGAGGTCACCAAGATCCAGAACGACGGCCGCGTCCGCCGTGCCGAAGCCGAGCAGGAGCTGGAGAAGATCGAAGGCGCCCTCAAGCAGAAGCTGCTTGACATGAAAGGCTGATTCTGATTACACATTCTTTTGCAGCAAGGAGTAAGAAATGAAGCTGTTTAAAAACCCGGTCTTTGCCGTGCTGCTGACCATGGTTGTGGTGCTCTCTTCGATCATCATCAATACCAACGTGAAATTCGGCCGCAAATGCCGTGAAGTCACCGATCAGTTTTACGGCAGCAGTATCGTCCGCGGTACCCCGGAGATCGCCATCGCCGACGCGCTGGAGCTCATCTGCACCGACGCAGAGTCCTTGGCCGTCGTTGCCGACAGCTGTGGGGTGGACGCAGACGAAGTCAGAGACGACGTCTCCGATCTGCGCAGAAGCATTCAGCAGGAGTTTTTCTACGGGATCCGCAGTTCCTACGCCGATCTCCGTTCATCGCTGACGACCCTGCTGGGGCAGCTGGCCCAGGCGGATCTGGATGCGAAGAGCGCGGAAACGGTCTCTCAGTGCAGCGCCTCCATCAGTGATGCGCAGAGTGCCATCGCCGCTTCCGGCTATAACGACACTGTACGCGCCTTCCTGCGCCGCTATGACCACTTCCCCACCAACGTGCTGGCAACTCTCGCCGGCGTCGACTATCCCGAAGCTTTTGCCTGACGCAAACGCAAAAGGCGGGAGGACTTCCTCCCGCCTTGACTATTTCAATTCTGGAAAGAAAGAAGTATCATCACCATGTCTATTGAAAAAGGGCGCGCCTATTTCCGCGCGCTGGGTCTGGAAGACCGCGTTCAGGAATTTACCGTCTCCTCCGCCACGGTGGAGCTTGCAGCTCAGGCTCTGGGCGTCGAAGGCGCCCGCATCGCCAAGACGCTGTCCTTCAAAACCGCCGAGGGCTGCATGCTGATCCTTGCCGCCGGGGACGCGCGCATCGACAACCACAAGTTCAAGGCCAAGTTCCACATGAAGGCCAAGATGCTCTCCGCCGATGAAGTGCTGGAGCTGGTGGGCCATCCTGTGGGCGGTGTCTGCCCCTTCGGCTGCAACGAGGGCATCCCCGTGTATCTGGACGAGAGTCTCAAACGCTTTACCACTGTCTTTCCCGCTGTCGGCTCTGCCAGCAGCGCCATCGAGCTGAACCTGGACGAGCTGTTCCGGTATTCCAATGCCATCGAGTGGATCGACGTCTGCAAGATCCCCGAGGAAGCCTGATCCAACTGTATATGTGTAAAAGAACCAGCGGAGCCATTGGCTCCGCTGGTTCTCATTTTCTCAGTCGATTTACAAGCGCCTCATCGGCCTCAGCAAGGATCGTGTGATAGTCGGTATAGATCACCTTGCCAGGCAGCGCTCCGGAGGGCTTTCGCACAAAGCGCACCATGGTGTAATCCACCGGCACCTTGCCGCCCTCCCGGCCCTGGGAGTACCAGGCGGCGATGGACGCCGCCTGCGCCAGACTCTCTTCGTCCGGCTCCAGACCGTCGCAGCGCAGGATTACATGACTCCCGTGCACCTTCTGGGTGTGAAGCCAGTAGTCCGTGCGGCGGGCAAGCTTTGTCGTGAGTTCATCATTCTGCACGTTGCTGCGCCCCACCAGTAACTCCAGCCCTGCGTCCGTCACAAAGCGGAGCGGTGCCTGGGCTTTCCCCTTTTCGGGCCGCGCATCCTTTCGTTTGCGCAGGATCCCCGCCTCCGCCAGCTCCCTGCGGATATCGGACAGGTCTTTTTCGCTCTCGGCGCGCTCCAGCTCATCCAGCACGCTGTTGAGATAGTCCAGCTGCAACTCGCCCTGTGTGATCAGTACGGTCAGATGCTGCTCGGCTCCCTTGAGCTTATTGTACTCTTTATACAAGGCAGCGGCGTTCTGCTGCGGTGTTTTCAGCGGGTCAAGAGGGATCGTGATCTCCGGGCAGTCCGGCTCGTAGTAATCCTCACACACAAGGCTCCGATCACCGCGTTTGAGACGGTACAGGTTCGCCGTCACCAGTTCGGCCCGGCGGCGGACGTCCTCCCGGCTCTCGGTACGCTTGAGTTCCTCTTTCTGCCCCGCGAGCTTCCGGGCCAGCCGGTCTCGCGCGGTTTTGATGCTGCGCTGCAGCTCATGGCCGCGGCGGCGCTGCTGCTCCTGCTTGTCGCGACGGGTGTAGAACTCGTCCAGCAGCGCGGAAAAGCTGTCGGCCGTCTCCGTCTGCGCGGCCTCCCCATACTGGGAGATGCGCAGGAAACTGAAATCCAGCGGCTTTTTGTCCCGCAGGATCATTGTGGGCGTAAACTCCCCGTTTTCCACCGTCTCCCACAGCGCGTCCAGCTGTACAGGGAGAAGCGCATAGTCTCCGCCGCAGCGATACGCAAGCTCCCGGCAGATCAGCGGCGAGAGGCCGGAGAAATGATCCAGCAGCCACTTGTCCATGGGGATCTGCCGGTCCGCACCGGCGATCAGGGCCGCACGAGATTCCGGATCGCTCTCAAAGAACGAGAGCTTTTCCTGTTTCGGCGGCAGACGGTAGATCATGCCGGGCAGCATGCGCCGCAGCGCATCGCCTGCAAAGTCCACGCGGCGCATACAGTCGATAATGCGCCCGTCTTCTCCCACCAGGATCACGTTGGCACTTCGGCCGATCATCTCCACCACAAGCTGCTTGCGGGAATCCACGCCCAGCTCGTCATGGGTATCCAGCAGCAGGATCAGCATGCGCTCATGCTCCGGCTGATAGATGCTTACGATGTGCGCGCCCACCAGGTGCTTTCTGAGCAGCATGCAGAACATGGGCGGCTCCGCAGGGTTTTCAAAGCCGGACTCCGTCAGGTGCACACGTGCGTTCCCGGTGCCCGCGGCGATCAGCAGTCGGCGGTTCTTGCCGTTTGCGCGCAGGGAGAGGAGCAGCATATCGCGCTCCGGCTGCTGCACCTTGTCGATGCGGCCGCCGGTGATGGCCTGCTCAAGCTCCGCACAGAGCGCGGCGGTACATATAGCGTCAAGCGGCATGCTTATCCCTCCAGAATCGCGTCAAACAGGGCGTTCAGGCGCTCCAGCCGCCCCAGCAGATACAGATAGCCGAACAGGGCTTCCAGTCCGGTGGCGCTGTGGTATTCTCCCACATCCGCCCCCTTGGGGACGCCGTGCACATGGGCGTTGCGTCCGCGCTTGTAAAGCGCCAGCTCCTCCTCCGTGAGCAGCGGCAGAATCCTCGCAGCGGCCTCGGCCTGGGCCGGCGCCTTCACCCGGGAGACGGTCAGCTTGTGGAGTTCCCCGATGGCAGTATGCCCTTCCCTGCAGAGCATGGTGCGGGTCATCAGCTCATATACCCCGTCCCCGATGTGGGCAAGGCCCAGCATGGAGATGCGGTTGACCTCCGTGACGCTCATATTCGGTGCAAAATAGTCCATAGTCATCCTTTGCAAAAAGGGCGTGGATCCACGCCCTTTTCGTTCTTTCTTATTCCTCGTCGAAGCCTTCTGCCGCGTCGCTCATCTCGGCGGCCAGAGCCATATCACTGTCGGAAGCAAGGCCCAGCTGCACCTGCAGCTGCTGCCAGCCTGCGCGGTCGATGACCACGCTGCGCGGCTTTGCCCCCTCGTAGGGGCCGACGATGCCCAGCTCCTCCATCTGATCCACGATGCGGGCAGCGCGGGAATAACCCAGCTTGACGCGGCGCTGCAGCATGGACACGGAGCAGGAGCCCATCTCCAGCACGGCCTCCACGGCCTTGGGCAGCATATCGTCGTAAGCGCCGGAACCGCCCTCGTCCTCCTTGGAGGAGGAGCCCTTGTCGCTCCCCTTCTCCTCGGTGGCCTTGTTCATAAAGCTCTCGATCTCGGTGTTCTGCGCAGCCTCACCCGCGTTCTCCTTGATGAACTGGATCACATCCTCGCGTTCCTCGTCGGAGACAAAGGCGCCCTGAATACGGATAGGCTTGCCGATGCCCACCGGCGAGAAGAGCATGTCGCCCATGCCGATCAGCTTTTCGGCACCGCCCTGATCCAGAATGATGCGGCTCTCCATCGCGGAGGAGACCGCGAAGGCGATGCGGGACGGGATGTTGGCCTTCATCAGGCCGGTGATCACGTCCGCAGACGGTCGCTGCGTGGCGATGACCAGATGCATGCCGGCAGCGCGGCCCATCTGGGCCACGCGGCAGATGCTTTCCTCCACTTCCTTGGAGGCGACCATCATCAAATCCGCCAGCTCGTCGATCACGATGACCACCTGCGGCAGCCTCTGTTCGCCGTTCGCAGTGCAGTGCTTGTTGTAGTTTTCCAGATCGCGCACGCCAACTTCCGAGAAGAGGCGATAACGCTTGAGCATCTCCACGACGGACCACTGCAGCGCACCGGCCGCCTTCTTGGGGTCGGTAACCACGGGGACGTAGAGGTGCGGGATGCCGTTATAGATGCCGAGCTCGACCATCTTGGGGTCGATCATGATGAGCCGCACCTCATCCGGCCGCGCCTTGTACAGGAGCGACAGGATCAGCGAGTTCATACAGACAGACTTGCCCGAACCGGTGGTACCGGCGATCAGCATATGGGGAAGCTTCGAGATGTTGCCCACGATGGCGTCGCCGCTGATGTCCTTGCCGATGGCAAAGCTCAGGCGGGACTTGGCGTTCTGGAATTTGGCGGAACCGATGATATCGCCCAGATACACGGTGCTCACGATCTTGTTCGGCACCTCGATGCCGACGGTGGAGATCTTGTCCGGGATCGGCGCGATGCGTACGTTCACGACGCCCAGCGCCAGCGCCAGATCACCAGCCAGATTGGTCACACGGGAGAGCTTGACGCCCTGCTCCAGCTCGATATCATAGCGGGTGACCGTGGGGCCGCGGGTCACGCCGACGATGCCGGCGTTGATGCCGAAGCTGCGGATCGCGCCCTCCAGGCGCTCCTTGTTGAGCGCGATCTCATCCCGCGCGTCGACCGCGGCGCCGGTGCCGCTGCGCAGCAGGTTCAGCGGCGGGAACACATAGTCGCCGGACTGGGTCTGGCCCGCAATGGCCTCTTCGACCGCTTTGGCCTCCGCCTCCACAGCCTCTTTTTTCACGGCCGCCTTCTTCTTCGGCGGGTCGGAGATCTCGGCAGTCACAGTGACGGCAGGCCTGGCCGCGGGCTTCGGCTGCACAGGCAGCTTCTTAAAGCCCTCCTCCAGCTCGATCCCCGCGATCTCCGCCGCTTCCTTCTCGCTCAGAGGCTCCACCCTGGCGGTGGCGCTCTCCTCGCTCGGTTTGCGGCGCACCTTTGCCCTGCTCTTCTGCTTGGCGGGAGCCGTATAGGTCTCCGGCGTCTTCGGCTCAGAACCGAAGAGCGTCAGCGGCTCTTCGTCGTCGCCGAGAGGGATATCCACGCTGTAGGTGCTGCGGTCCACGCGCTCGATCTTCTTCGGCGGTTTTCCGACAGGGATCCCCTTATCGTCCAGCAGCTCAGGCACGGTAAACTGCTCCGGCTGCGCATAGGCGGCGGGATCGTAGGGGCGGCGCTCGATCTTAACGGCGCTGAACATACCCTTGAAGCTTCCGCGCAGGGCCAGGATCAGACAGGTCAGAAACAGCAGCACCAGCAGCGGCATGGCGCCGTAGATGCTGAAGGCAGCCTCCAGCCCGCGGGCCAGCAGCCCACCGAGGACGCCGCCGGAGATCAGGTTCTGCCCATCGTAAAAGAGCAGCCCGACCATGCGCTGAAACTCCAGCCCGTCCGCTTTCGTAAGCCCCATGCCCAGTTCCGCAATCGCGGCAAAGAACACCGGCAGCAGCAGCGCGCAGCTGATGCGCCCGTCCACCGGGCGGCCCTTATGGGTAAAGAGGATATAGGTGCAGAGTACGAAGGACGCGGGCACGACCCAGAAGCCGTAACCCACCATCCCCTTCAAAAACTGGGAGAAGAACGCGATAAAGGCCCCGTCGGTATTGTAATGGCTGATGACCATGAATACCGCGAGAAACAGGAACACTACGCCCCAGACCTCGCGCCGCACGGGCTGCGGGGCGGGAGGCGGCGTGGAACGGGACTGGGAAGAAGCGGCCTTTTTCGTAGCTGTACTGCTCCCGCCATTCTTTTTCGCAGAGCTTGCGGCAGTTTTCTTTTTGCTTGTGGTTTTTGCGTTTGATTTACTGGCAGCCATGTATGTAGATCCTACCTCTTAGAAAATCATGGTGAGAATGATGGTCAGCACGCCGACGACCCAGCAGTAATAGGCAAAGCCGCCGAACTTGCTCTTCTGCGCGATGTACCGCAGCAGCGAGATGGCCACAATGCCGGAGACCATAGCCACGGCCATGCCGACCAGGTATGCGGGCATGTAACTGAGATCGACCCCTTCCCGAACAGCGTCTGCAATGCCCAGGATGTTCGCACCCAGGACCGCCGGCAGGCTCATCAGGAAGGAAAACTTGACCGCAAAATCGCGGCGCAGGCCGGTGGCGATCCCCGCGGTGATGGTGGTTCCGCTGCGGGAAAGCCCGGGAATGACCGCAACGCACTGGCACAGGCCGATGATCAGCGCGTCCCAGATGCTCATACTGCCAACGGTCTTTTTCCCCGGCGTCATCTTATCGGACACGAAGAGCATGCAGCCGGTGAGAATCAGTGCGATGCCGATAAAGAAGTTGTTGTAATAGAGTCCCTCCAGCAGATCCTTGACCGGCAGCACGAGAAGCAGCGGCAGCGTCGCCATCACGATCATGAAAAACAGCCTGGCGGCCGGATAACGGGGACGGCGCTCCCCTGCCAGCGGGCCGATGTTGACAAAGCCCAGCACCTCGAAAAACATGGCGACGATGTCTTCCCAATAGACGATGCAGATGGAAAGCAGCGTTCCGAGATGCAGCAGCAGATCGAAGAACATGTGCCCGTCCGCCGTCGTGGTCATGCCGAAGAGATTATTCAAAATAGACAGATGCCCGGAACTGGAGATGGGCAGAAACTCGGCCAGGCCCTGCACCAGGCCGAGAATAACAGCGTTAAGAATCGACATTCGCAGATACCCCCACGGTAATCGTAACAATTAGTTTACCATAATTGGGATATAAAAGCAAGAGGCAGAGCTTCTGCCCGTCAGTTTTCGTTCCAGATCTGTTCGTGCAGCCAGCCCAGAGCATCGGCCAGATTCCCCACGGCGTCGATCAGTCCGAGACGCACGGCATCTTCTCCGTGGATCACGCTGCCCACGTCGTTGGCAAGCTCGTCCGTTCTGTTCATCAGCTGCAGATAGTCCTCCCGTTTGATGTGTGCGTGGGCCGTTACGAATCCGATGATGCGCTCCTGCAGGCGGGACATATACTGGTAGGTCTGCGGTGCACCGATCACCACGCCGTTTACCCGCACGGGGTGGATCGTCATGGCGGCCGAGGGCGCGATCAGGCTGCGCTTCGCCGCCGCGGCCAGAGGGACGCCGATGGAATGCCCGCCTCCGAGCACCAGCGAGACCGTGGGCTTTCGCATCCCCGCGATCAGCTCCGCGATGGCAAGCCCGGCCTCCACATCCCCGCCCACGGTGTTGAGCAGGATCAGCAGACCGCGCGTCTCCGGCGCCTCCTCAATGGCGGTCAGCAGCGGCAGGATCTGCTCATATTTCGTACTTTTCACATCCTCGGGCAGCACATGGTGGCCCTCGATCTCCCCGATGATGCTCAGGCAGTGGATCTGAGCGATGGGATTTACCGCTCTCTCTTCCTCCATAAAAATCACCTCACAGGCATTGTACCCGTGAGGTGAATCTTTCATTCGGTTTCAGGATCTGACGGTTTCCTTCTGCTTTTTGAGTTCGCCGGTGCCGCCCTCCACCACGCCGTCGCTGCGCAGCACGGAGAAGATGGTTCCGAGGAAGCAGCGGCAGTCCATGGCGAAGGCCTTCCAGCCGCCCTGCTTGAGAATTCTGACGTAATCCCCGTCCAGCTTGGCCTTGACCGGGATCTCCAGCTCATCCCGGCCGTTGATCTGCGCCCAGCCGGTGAGACCGGGGCGCACGTCGTTCGCGCCGTACTTGTCCCGCTCCGCGATCAGGTCGTCCTGATTCCAGAGCGCAGGGCGCGGGCCGATGATGGACATATTGCCCACGAAAATATCCCAGACCTGTGGGATCTCGTCCAGGCTGCTCTTGCGCAGGAAGCGGCCCATTTTTGTGATGTACTGCTCTGGATTGGAAAGCAGATGGGTCGGCATATCGTGGGGCGTGGACATTTTCATGGAGCGGAATTTATGCAGCGGGAACAGCTTCTTCCCCATTCCTACCCGCTTCTGGGTAAAGAACACGGGGCCGGGATCGTCCAGCTTGATCAGGAGCCCAAGCAGGAGATACAGCCAGCCAAGAAGGATCATGGCCGCAGCGGACAGGATCAGGTCCAGAAGGCGTTTGATTACTCTCTCGTACATATGGTTTCCTCTTCATTCTCTGTCAGACATGGCTCAGCTCCGACTCATGGGCCAGATGCTCATAGGTGGCATCCTTCTTGTCGTTTCCGTGCGCGCCGGCGGGGTGATAGGTGGGCACCATGGAGGCGACCACTGTGCGGATGTTCTCCTGATTGTTGTAGGCGGCCTCCATCAGGCTCTCCATCTGCCGCAGGAACAGGTCTTCATCAAAGGGGATCGGGCGGCCGATATGAATGAGTTCATTGTCGGTCTTTTTCAGCCCCTCTTCGGCCATCAGCTTTTCCTCATACAGCTTCTCACCGGGCCGCAGGCCCGTGTACTCGATCTTGATATCGATATCCGGGCGGAAGCCGGAGAGCTTGATGAGGTTTCTTGCAAGGGTGTCGATCTTGACGGGGCTGCCCATATCCAGCACGAAGATCTCGCCGCCGGAGGCATAGGTGCCGGCCTGCAGCACCAGACCCACCGCCTCCTGCACGGTCATGAAATACCGGATGATGTCCGGATGGGTCACGGTGACCGGCCCACCCCTCTCGATCTGGCGCTTGAACACGGGTACGACAGAGCCGTTGCTGCCCAGGACATTGCCGAAGCGGACAGCCACAAACTCGGTGCGGACCTTTTCAGTCGGCAGAGGCTGATCCTCCTGGCAGTCGTAGCGATCGGCGGAGTGCGTAAAGAGCCGCGGGATCTCATGGGTGCGATTCTCCCGCACCATGCGGTCAAAGGACTGCACGACCATCTCGCACAGGCGCTTGGAGGCGCCCATGATGTTGGTGGGATTGACGGCCTTGTCCGTGCTGATCAGCACAAAGCGTTTGCAGCCGTGCATCATGGCGGCATAGGCCGTCTTGTATGTACCGATGGCGTTATTCTTGATGGATTCGCAGGGGCTGTCCTCCATCAGCGGCACATGCTTGTGGGCCGCCGCGTGATAGACCACGTCCGGCCGATAGGTGGCGAAGACCTGATCCAGACGCTTGCTGTCGCGGACAGAGCCGATCAGCGTCACCAGGTTCAGCTTGGGATAGCGGTCGCGCAGCTCCAGCTGGATCGAATAGGCGTTGTTCTCGTAAATATCGAAGATGATGAGCTGCTTCGGCTCATTGGCCGCGATCTGCCGGCAGAGCTCGGACCCGATGGAACCGCCGCCGCCGGTGACCAGGATCGTCTTTCCCTTGAGGAAGGCCGAAATCTTGCTCATATCCGTGCGGATCGGCTCGCGGCCCAGAAGATCCTCAATGGCAACATCCTTCATGGCGCCGACCGTGACCTCGTCCTGCGCCAGCTGGTAGATGCCGGGCAGGATCTTCATCTCACAGCCGGTCTCATTGCAGATGTTCAGGATATCGCGCGTATCCGCCGCGGATGCGGAGGGGATGGCAAAATAGATCTTGTCGATCTTATACTTCTTGACATTCACCAGAATGTCGTCCCTGCTGCCCACGATGGGTACGCCGTCGATGTATCGGCCCCATTTGTTTGGATTATCGTCGATAATGCAGCAGATCTTCTCCTCGCCGTCGGATGCGCCGGCGATATCGCGCAGAATCATCTGCCCGGCAGCGCCTGCGCCGATCAGCATCACATGCTTGGCCTGCCCGTCCGACAGCTTTTTCATGGAATCATGGAGAAGCAGGACAAAGCGGTAGGCAAAGCGCACCGCGGTGATCAGAATAAACTGCAGCACGATGCCGATGCAGTAATAGGAGATCGGCATGCGCCGCACAAAAAGCAGCGTTCCGCCGATCTGCACGACGGCCGTGATAACAGAGGAAACCAGGATCCGCGTCAGCTCGTTGAAGCTGGCAAAGCGCCAGACGCTCCGATAAAGCCTGGCAAACCAGAAAACCGCAAGGCAAATGATCGTATACCAGGGGGCGAAGCGGAAAAACGCCGTGAGATACTTCTCTGGGATCAGGGAGTACTCGAAATCAAAGCGGAGCCAGAGGCCGAAGAAAAAGGCGACGTTGACCGCCAGCGCGTCATACAGCATCAAAAAGCCGCTGATCACGCGCCAATGTTCGATCGGTGTTTTGCGGTAAACCCGGTTCAGATGTTCATCTTTGATGGGATTTCCGTTTTTCATGCCGTTTTTCATAACCTGTCTTCTTCCTGATCTGGCTTGAAGCGTTGCCTGTATTCTAAGGAACTATACCATAGCCGCAGCAAAAAATCAACTGATGCTGAATGGGAATAGCTGTTAGGCGTTTGCGCTGTAGATCCGTTCGGCGAGGGGCGCCGAGGCGAAATCAACGATCACCCAGCCGTCGAGGGCAAGATTGGCCTGCATCAGCCGGGCATTGAGCGTTTTTGCATAGGCAAAAGGATGCCCGTAGGCCAGGATCCCCTTGGTGCTGAGGAAGGAAAGGGAGATATCCTCCGCTCCCCTGCTCCGTCCGGCGTCCATCCCGGCGGTGAAGGCGTTCCACTTGTCCTCGGTCCCATATTCATAGCGATCCTGGACATAAAGCGTGTAGCCGTTATCCTCTGAGGCGGCATTCAGCGCGACGTCATCATGCCCGTTCTGATTCGCCCAGAGGAAGGGGATGCCTGCACGGCTGCCCAGCCCCGCCTCGTCCTCGTAGCGGCGCAGGAGGACAAGTTTGCCGCGCGCCTCACCGAGGGTCGGCATTGTGTCAGTCAAAAGCCAATAGCCCTCGTTTTCCCGGATGTAGGCATCCAGCATGGTCTCAAACGCTTCGACGCTCTCGTCCCCATGCTCCTGCTTGACGGCGAAGAGTATGGTCTCGCTCGGATGAGCGGTCAGAAAGCGATAGCAGTCATCCAGTACCCAATCCAAATACAGACTGTCCACAGCCAGGGCGCCGGTTTTGCACTTTGTAAAGCCGTGCATCAGCTGAAAAATGTCGTTGTGCTCGTCCACACCCAGGCGGATATCCAGGTAACGGAAGCCCGCCTCCAATTGCGCAGCAATCCCCATGGCCTGGCACTTGGAGAAAAAGGCGAGCTGCACATACTGGGTGCCGCTGTCATGGGTACCGGGGATCACGATTTCGCTGAGAAGCTTGTCATCCGGTAGCTGCGCCATCCAGTCCGCCGAGCCGGGAACGGGGGTTTTGTCCCCCGTCTCCGTCAGCGGAACGACAATCATGACAAGCGCCAGAAGCAGGAGAAGCGCAAGGCACAGAGCCAGGATCCGGCCCAGGAGTTTCAGAGCTTTTTTCATGTTTATCAGTCCTCAAAGGCGGCCAGCAC
The DNA here is from genome assembly GCA_946628965.1 of uncultured Clostridia bacterium. Classification (GTDB taxonomy): domain Bacteria; phylum Bacillota; class Clostridia; order Oscillospirales; family Oscillospiraceae; genus Limivicinus. Next base: position 16,342 of record CAMOXI010000034.1, read on the forward strand.
ACCCTTATAGGTCATGTAACAGTCGAGCTTGGCGACCACTTCAAAGGGCGCGTGCATGCTCAGCACGGGCACGCCGGCGTCGATGGTGTCGATGTTGCGCTTGGCCATGAACTTGGCGATGGTGCCGCCGCCGCCCTGGTCCACCTTGCCCAGCTCTGCCATGTGCCAGATGACGCCCTTTTCGGCGTACAGGCGGCGCAGATAGGCAACCAGCTCGGCAGAGGCGTCGTTGGTGCCGGATTTGCCGCGGGCGCCGGTGAACTTGCAGACGCCCATGCCGTAGTTGACGCGGGAGGCGTTGCGCTTTTCGCAGACTTCGGGATAGAGGGGATCAAAGGCCGCCGTCACGTCGGCAGAGAGGCAGAAGCTTTTTTCAAAGCAGCGGCGCAGGGCCACGCCCTGGCTCTCGCACAGGTCTTCCATGAAGGTGTCAAAGGCCTCGCTCTGCATGCCGGATACGCCCTCGGAGCCGATCTCCTCTTTGTCGCACAGCAGGCACACGCAGGTGCGCTCGGGGTGCTTCACGTCCAGGATCGCCTGCAGCTCGGCAAAGGCGCAGACCCGGTCGTCGTGGCCGTAGCCGCCGATCAGGGAGCGGTCCAGGCCGATCTCGCACACGTCAAAGGCGGGAACAGCCACCAGCTCGGCGGAGAGGAAGTCCTCTTCCACGATGCCGTACATGTCGTTGAGCATGCTCATGACGGCCAGCTTCACCCGATCCTTGCCCTCGTCGGCATAGGGGGCGGATCCGATCAGTACGTTCAGGCCCTCGCCGGTGATGCCCTCGGCCATGGTTTTCTTCATCTGATCCTGGGCCAGGTGCGGCAGCAGATCGGTGATGACGAACTTCGGCTCGTCCGGCTCCCGGCCGAGGACGACCTTCACGGTCTCACCGTTTTTCAGCGCGACCACGCCGTGCAGCTCCAGGGGGATGGTGACCCACTGATACTTCTTGATGCCGCCGTAATAATGGGTCTTGAAATAGGCAAGCTCCTCGTTTTCATACAGGGGATTCTGCTTCAGGTCAAGCCGCGGGGAGTCCACATGAGCGCCGGCGATGACCGCGCCCTCGTTCAGGGGCTTTTTGCCGATCACTGCCAGCATCAGCGCCTTGCCGCGATTGTTCACATACACCTTATCTCCGGCTTTCAGCTCCATGCCGGGCACATAGGAAACAAAACCGTGTTTTTCGGCGAGCCGGATCGCGTTGTCCACCGCCTCCCGCTCGGTGCGGGAATCATTCAGAAACTGCATATAGGCCTTGCAGTACTTCTCCGCGTCGATGCGCTCCGCGGTGTCGATCAGGTCATAGCCGTTCTTCTGTTCGTAAAAAAGCTTGCTTCTCAGTTCATCCATTCCGGATTTCCTCCAACGTATTCATAAAAGTCTGTTCAAATTCAGCTGCGCTGCCGTTGTTGTACACAACGCGATCGCAGGAATCGATAAAGTATTGGTCGTCCTTCTGCGCCTGGATGCGCAGGAGCGCCGCCTCCCGCGAGATTCCATCGCGGTCCATGATGCGCGATAGCCTGGTCTCGGGCTCGGCCAGCACGCCGATAACACAGTCGCACAATGCGCCGAGGCCGCTGGAAATCAGCTCGATGGCGTCCAGAGCGGCGATGCGTCCGCCGTTCAGAGCAAAGCCTGTCAGCCGCCGTGTGATTTCCCGGGAGATAAAGCGATGGGTGATTTCATTCAGCTGCTTCAGCGCCTCCGGATCAGAGAAAACGATCAGGGCCAGCTTTCTTCGGTCAAGGATTTCTCCTTCAAAGGCGTCGGGCCAGCGCGCCTGCAGCGCTTCGAGCAGCTCCCGGTCCTGCGCAAGCAGCTCGTGGTACACCGCGTCGCAGTCGAGGACCAGTGCCCCTTCCCGCTCCAGAACGCCCAGCGCGCTGGTTTTTCCGCTGCCGCTGGGGCCGGTGATGCCGATCAGCTGCAGGGAGTCGCGCAGCGCCGCCTCGATCTCCTCCGCCGGGAGCGCCCCCTGCCGCAGAATGCGGTAGGGTGTCCGGCTCATATCCAGGATCGTGGATTCCCGGCCGATGCCGCAGGGCCCGCCGTCAATGACCGCGTCGATCTGCCCGTTGAAATATGCATACACTTCCCCGGCTGTTTTAGGGCTGGGGCTGCCGCTGGGATTGGCCGAAGGCGCGGCAAAAGGCAGGCCGGAGAGCCGCAGCGCCTTGAGCGTCATCGGGTGATCCGGGCAGCGGAGGGAGACCGTCTCCCCTCCCGCGCGGACAATATCGGGAACAATGTCGGTTTTCGCCTTCAGTACGATGCTCAGAGGCCCGGGCCAGAACTTTTCCGCCAGGGCTCTGGCCGCCTCCGGAACCTCGAGGCAGTAGCGGTCGATCTCGCCCGCGTCCGGCACCATGAGCGCCAGGGGCTTTACCTCCGGGCGGCCCTTGACCTCATAGATCTCCCGGACCGCCTGCTCGTCCAGACCGTTGCCCGCAAGACCGTAAACAGTCTCCGTCGGCACGCCCACAAGGCCGCCGCTCCGGATGATCTCCGCCGCCTGGGTGAGATCTTCACGAATGATTTGCGTCTCCATTTAATTCTCCGTCTGCGCGGCAAGCCTTGCCGCCTGATCCGCCGTCACCAGTGCGTCGATCAGAGGGTCCAGATCGCCGTTGATGATGCGGTCGATGTTGAAGCTGCGCCCGTCGCCGCTGAGGCGGTGGTCGGTCACGCGGTTCTGTGGAAAGTTATAGGTACGGATGCGCTCGCTCCGGTCGCCGGAGCCGATCTGGCTTTTGCGCTCGGCTGCCACAGCGGCGTTCTGCTTGGCCTGCTCTGCCTCATAGAGTTTGGAGCGCAGGATCTGCATGGCGCGATCCTTGTTCTTATACTGGCTGCGCTCATCCTGGCACTCCACCACCGTACCGGTGGGCAGATGGGTAATGCGGATCGCGCTCTCAGTCTTGTTGACGTGCTGCCCGCCCGCGCCGGAGGAGCGATAAGTGTCGATCTTCAGATCGTTCGGATCCAGCTTGAACTCTACTTCCCCGATCTCCGGCAGCACAGCGACCGTGGCGGCCGAGGTGTGGATCCGCCCGCCGGACTCGGTGACCGGCACGCGCTGCACCCGGTGGCCGCCCGCCTCAAATTTCAGCCGGGACCAGGCCCCGTCGCCCTCGACGACGAAGCTGATCTCCTTGATGCCGCCGAGCTCGGTCTCGCTCACATTGACGACCTCGACCTTCCAGCCCCTGGATTCTGCATACATGGTATACATGCGGTAGAGGTCTGCGGCAAAGAGCATGCCCTCGTCCCCGCCGACGCCGCCGCGGATCTCCATGATCACGTTCTTGCTGTCGTTGGGGTCCCGCGGCAGCAGCAGGATGCGGATCTCGTGCTCCAGTTTTTCCCGTTCCGCCTTCGCCTGCTGAAACTCCTCCTGCGCAAGCTCGCGCATCTCGGGGTCGTTCATCAGCTCCCGCGCATCCTCCAGATTCTGACCTGCCCTGCAGTAGGCGGCATAGGCCTCCGCCAGGGGGCGAAGCTCGCGTGCCTCGCGGTCACATTTTGCATAGAGGGCGGGATCGGAATAGGTCTCCGGCTCCTCCATGCGGCGCATCAGCTCTTCATATTGGTTTTTTATGCGCGATAGCCGTTCAAACATAGATGTCTCCAAAGCTTGATTTTTTGTATTATACCACAGATCTGCTCTCTTGTAAATCAAAGCGCCGAACGCGCGGCGTCCCCTGCTCCTCCAGGATCTTCGGCCCGATCCGCCAGTCGCCTCCCGGTTTTCTCTCCTCCACGCTCGGATAGCCGAGCACATAGAAGTCATGGGCATTGGCGTTGAGAGTAAAGAGCTTCTCGCACTCCGCGCCGAGCTCACGGACGGCGGCTGCCTTGGTGAGCAGCGGAATATCCCCTTTCCCGCTGCGCTCACGCAGGATGGCGCGGCCCTTTTCATTGGCCGCCAGCACTCTCGCATAGGGCGGGATCCCCTCGCTCCTTTCCGCCTCGATGCCCAGGCAGGCGGCCAGGCACATCCTGCGGATGCGGGAGAGCGGATAGCGCTTCGTTCGGGCGGCAGCCAGGATCGCGTCGTAGCTGGCCTCCCGCCGCACAGCCTGATACAGCCGGGAACCCAGCCCCTCTCCGGCGTCAGGCAGACGGTTATAGTACGCCTCGTCGAACATGCGAAGCCTGCTCAGGATCGCGGACTCCAGAGAGTTTCGATCCCGGATCTCACGGCCCAGGCGTCGCTCGTTCTCATAGACTTCCAGGGCTTCTCGGGGCACTTCCTCGCGGATACCGTTTCCATACAGGAGCATCCTGCGGATCTCCGAGGCGGAGCGAAAACCCTCTTTTCCCTCGCCGTCGTGCTCGTTCCCCTCCCGCCGGATCGCGTGGGGCTGCATGTCCAGATGGAGGTCGTAGATCGCCTTGCAGTACTCGACGCCCAGGATATTGTTCGCCTGGCTCAGCCGCTTTCCGCTCTCTCCGACCTGCTGCTCCATGACCATCTGCCGCGCCGCGGCATAGGAGAGGTTCGGCGAGCGGGAAAGCAGATCCCGGATATCATGCTGCGTATCCGGGTGCAGAAGGGCGGCTGCCAGCGTTTCCAGTTCCCCGGTATCCCCGGTCTCGCTGCCGAAGGCCAGCTGCTTCACGCCCAGCTTTCCGAGGAGCCCCACGGCGCCGCGGGCAAAGCCTTCCGCCGAGGCGATAGACCAGGGCAGCGGCAGCTCGATCACCAGGTCGGCACCGCCGCGGCAGGCAGCTTCCGCCCGGGCAAATTTGGAATAGACCGCCGGCTCCCCGCGCTGCACGAAATCGCCGGACATGACGCAGACGACGCCCTCGTCGTCCCCGATCTCCTGCCTGCTGCGGCTTATATGGTATGCGTGCCCATTATGGAAAGGGTTGTATTCACAGACGATGCCGATCATTCCCGAGCCACCTCCCGAAAAAGGCTTGCTTTTTTTCCGATTTGTATTAGAATATCAACAGGCATATTTTATCTTTTTTTGTTCACCATTACAAGAGAAAGGAAAGAATTCTATCCATGAAAATTCTTGTCATCAACGCAGGCAGTTCCTCCCTCAAGTATCAGCTGATCGATATGGAGACCGAGTCCGTTCTGGCCAAGGGCCTCTGTGAGCGCATCGGCATCGACGGCCACCTGAAGCACACCCCGCTGGTGGAAGGCAAAGAGGTCTTCAATGAAGACGTGGCCATGCCCACCCATTCCGAGGCCATTGCGGCCGTCATCGACAAGCTCACCAGCCCCCAGTACGGTGTGGTCAACTCCATGAAGGAGATCGACGCTGTCGGTCACCGCGTGGTGCATGGCGGCGAGAAGTTTGCCTCCTCCGTGCTCATCAACGACGAGGTCATGAAGGCCATCGAGGAGTGCACCCCCTTCGCGCCTCTGCACAACCCCGCCAACATCACCGGCATCAACGCCTGCCGCGCTGTCATGGGCAACGTCCCCATGGTCGCTGTGTTCGACACTGCCTTCCATCAGACCATGCCCGGCAAGGCCTATATGTACGCCCTGCCCTATCAGTACTACCTCTCCAACGGCATCCGCCGCTACGGCTTCCACGGCACTTCTCACCGCTATGTCTCCTCCCGCTGCGCGGAGCTGATGGGCAAGCCCATCGAAGAGCTGAAGATCGTCACCTGCCACATGGGCAACGGCTCCTCCATCGCCGCCATCGACGGCGGTAAGTGTGTCGATACCTCCATGGGCTTCACTCCGCTGGTCGGCCTTCCCATGGGCACCCGCTGCGGCGATCTGGACGCCGGC
>CAMOXI010000035.1 GCA_946628965.1 uncultured Clostridia bacterium
CAAACTGGGAGAAGACGTTGTTCCAGACCTCGATATAGCGGTCGCAGTCGCAGCCCACGGTGCAGGTCGGCTTGCCGCAGCCGTACTTCTCGCCGCGGTCGTAATAGATCTCCGAGCAGGGGCCGCAGGGGCCTGCGCCATGCTCCCAGAAGTTGTCCTCCTTGCCGAAGCGGAAGATCTTCTCGGCGGGGATGCCGATCTCGTCGTGCCAGATGTTCCAGGCCTCGTCATCCTCCACATAGACGGAGGGATACAGGCGCTCGGGATCCAGGCCGACCCACTGGGGCGAAGTCAGAAATTCCCAGCTCCAGGCGATGGCCTCATGCTTGAAGTAATCGCCGAAGGAGAAGTTGCCCAGCATCTCAAAATAGGTGCCGTGGCGGGCGGTCTTGCCGATGTTCTCAATGTCGCCGGTGCGGATGCACTTCTGGCAGGTGCAGACGCGGCGGCGCGGCGGCTCCTGCTCGCCCTTGAAGTAGGGCTTCATGGGCGCCATGCCGGAGTTGATGAGCAGGAGGCTCGCGTCCCCCTGCGGGATCAGCGAAAAGCTGGGGAGACGCAGATGTCCCTTCGTCTCAAAAAAGCTGAGAAACATCTCACGCAGTTGATTCAGTCCGTATTTTTCCATAGTGTCCTCCAGAAAAAAAGATACCCCTGTCCCAAAAGGAACAGGGGCGAAATTTCATTCGCGGTACCACCCTGATTCGCCGCCAAAGCGGCCTCTCAGCGCCCATAACGCAGGCCAGCGTCCCGCTCATCGCGGGAAGGCTCGGAAGCGGCCGCCGGAGAAAGCACAGGATCTCACACCGACCGATCCCTCTCTGCAATGCTCTGTATCCGGCTCTTTTCGTCAAAGCCTATGTAATTTTACCACAGGAGCGGCAAATGTCAAGAAATATCTGCCGTTTCCACCCGTTTTCGAACGATGGCGCCGTTCGGCGCGCAGACGGGCAGCTGCATGTGAAAACGCATCATGGCGCGCCGCGTGTCGGAAATGGGATTGCCCTCGTCGTCCGTCAAGGCTTCCGCCGTGAAGGCCAGGGGCTTCATCCCCGGGGCCAGCAGCTCCAGCGAGTCGCCGACGGAGAACTTGTTGCGCTGGGTCAGCAGCGCGCTGCCGTCCTCCGCGCACGCCTCCACCAGCGCGACGACCTTGGCTTTTCGCAGAAACATCCCTTCCTCATAGTGCTGCCCGGGCTCGCCGTAGAAAAAGCCCGTGGTATAGGGGCGGTGGCTGATCATCTCGGTCTCCTCGATCCAGGCGGGATCGGGCGCTTCGCCGCGGATCGCGGCGTCGATGGCATGGCGGTAGGCGTTGGTCGCCACCGCGGTGTAGTAGGCGGATTTGGTGCGCCCCTCGATCTTAAAGCTGCTGATCCCCGCGTCGATGAGCTCCGGGATATGCTCGATCATGCAGAGGTCCCGGGAGTTCATGATGTAGGTGCCGCCGTCCTCGGTGATCTCGAAGTACTGGCCGGGCCGCGTCTCCTCCACCAGATGGTATTTCCAGCGGCAGGGCTGGGCGCACTGGCCGCGGTTGGCGTCCCGCCCGGTCATATAGTTGGAGAGCAAACAGCGCCCGGAGAAGGACACGCACATCGCCCCGTGGACGAAGGCCTCCAGCCGCAGCTCCTTCGGCGTATTCTGCCGGATCTTCCGGATGTCCTTAAGCGGCGTCTCCCGCGCCAGCACCACGGTATCGGCGCCGAGATCATACAGGGCACAGGCCGCGGCGCTGTTCAAAACGCCGAACTGGGTGCTGACATGAAGGCTCACCTTCGGCGCATGGCGTTTGGCCAGCGCCATCACGCCCAAATCCGCGATGATCAGCGCGTCCACCCCGGCCTCCTGCAGAAATTCCAGGTAGCCGGGCAATTCAGCCAATTCGTCTTCCCGCGGCAGCGTATTGCAGGTCACATAGACCTTCACGCCGTGGGCGTGGGCAAACTGCACGCCCCGCAGCAGATCCTCGTCGGAGAAGCAGACCTCCGCCGTGCGCATGCCGAAGCGGTGCCCCGCAAGATAAACAGCGTCCGCCCCGTAGAGGACGGCCATGCGCAGCCGCTCCATGTCCCCGGCCGGGGACAGGAGCTCGAGCGGCTCAGTAATTCTGGGTTGCGACAAAGTTGTTGAATTCATAGGCGTTGACAAAGAACTTATGCAGTCCGGTCTCGGAGTCCAGCGCATAGTAGTAGAAGTTTGTATTTTCGGGGTACAGGGCCGCCCGGATGGACATGAGGCCCGGGTTGCAGATGGGCGTAGGCGGCAGGCCCGTGTACAGACGGGTGTTGTAGGGCGAATCTTCTTCCAGCATGGAGGCGGTAGGGGCGCCCTCGTGGTCGGGATAGAGATAAAGGGTAGTCGCGTCGATGCCGAGAGGCATGTTCGCGCGCATACGGTTATAGATGACCGAGGCGATGGTGGCGCGCTCGTTGTCGTTTGCGGCCTCCTTCTCGATCATGGAGGCGATGGTGATCACATCGTGGATGTTCTGCCCGCGCTCTTCCATGCGTGTCATCAGATCCGCGGTCATACGATAGTGGAAGTTCTCCAGGAACTTGTTGATCGCGCTGGAAGGCTGCATGCCGATATAGAATTCATAGGTGTCCGGGAAGAGGAAGCCCTCCAGCCGGTTCGACTCCGTGGATTCCAGATCGTCCAGAAAATCGTAATTGAATTTATAGGTTGCGGCGGCGTTCATCAGATCGTCGTAATTGGCCACGCCCTTCTCCTCCAGCAGCAGGAAGGTCTGCCGCAGGCTGTAGCCCTCGGGGAAGGTGACGGAGACCGTGACAGCCGAGCCGGAGCCGGGGCGCATATTCTGCACCAGCGCGCGATAGTCGAAGCTGGACTGCAGTTCATAGTCGCCGGGCTTGATCTTGGTGTCGGCATGGGAGATCTGGCAGAACATCTGGAAAAGCCATTTATACTCGATGAGGCCTGCTTCCTTCAGCACATCGGCCACATAGTCCATGTCCGCGTGGGTGACCCGCTTGGTGCCGGTTTTGACGCCGTCCTCGTCGAAGGTGTCCACCGTCTCGGAAGTGAAGATGCTCACCGGCAGCGTGACGGTGGTGGTGTAGGGCGTCTTGTTCAGCGCCAGCATGTCGCTCGCGGCCATCCAGGCAAGGCAGGCCAGCACCACGCCGAGGCAGAGGATGAACACAAAATACATGATCCCACCCAGGCAGCCGGAGCGGTATTCGTGGCTCTGCCGGATCGGGCGGTAGTCCCGCTCGGAGGTCTCGTCGCCCGTATAGTTGTAGGCCTGATCCCCCGTTTCGTCGATCAGCAGTTTGTCCACGCCGCTGAAGCTGCCGCTCTTTTTCCGGGCGGGCTTCTTTTCGGTCACGGGCTTTTTCCGGGCAGGACGACCGGACCCGCCGTCCGGATCGGGACGCGGGCTGTGTTTCCCGGTGCTGCGTGCCTCTTCGGCCGCGAACACCGCTTCCACTCTGTCCTTGTTTTCTTCCATAGGGTAACTCCTTGCTGTATCCTGCCGGCGGGAACATGGCCCGCCGCCGGGGCATATGATGGCGTGAGCAGGGGGATCGACCTGCCCCACACCGAAAAAGCTGCCGTCAGATCCGCAAGACGGGCAGAAAAGAACAGTCCATCGCGGAGAAAGGGAAAACCATGTTCTGCAATAACTGCAACAACAACGGTCTCTGGATTCTCATCCTGATCATCATTCTCTTCGGCTGCGGCGGCAACGGCTTCGGCTGTGGCTGCGGCTGTGACAACAACAACGGCTGCGGCAACTGCGGCTGCGGCTGCTGAGCGCACAGGGAAGGGCCTCTTCGGAGGCCCTGTTTTATTTCAGCTTATCCAGAATGATGCGGTAGATCTCCTCGTTCTTCTCGTCCAGCTCCCGCTCCACGCCGTTTTTCCGATAAGGGATACGCGTCCAGCCGTAGAAATCCGCGGCCTTGTCCGCCGTGTGGAGGCAGCGCTCCAGATAGGCGAGGTCCTTCTCATGGATATCGGCGCTGGTGTGGGTCTTCTCCTGGCGGCGGCGCATGCGGGCAAGCGAGGTCTCCACATCCACGTCCAGATAGATGACCAGATCCGGCTTCGGCAGGCCCATCTTCCCGTACTCCAGGTCGCTCAGCCAGGCAAAAAAGGCGGGCAGCTCCTCATCCGGAAGCTTGGAGCCCTGATGCACCGCGTTGGAGGTGGTGTAGCGGTCAGACAGAATCAGGCCGCCCTGCTCATAGAGCTTACCCCAGTCCGTCCGGTAGGCGGCGTAACGATCCACGGCATAGAAAGTGGAGGCTGCGTAGGCGTTCACGTCAGAGGGTCTGCTCCCGAACTCGCCGCCCAGATACATGCGGATCAGGGCGCTGCTCTCCTTGTCATAGCGCGGGAAGACAATATGATTATACTCGATTCCGTCCTTTTCCATTCGTGCGCAGAGGCGGCGGTACTGGGCGGACTTTCCGCTGCCGTCGATGCCCTCCAGCACGATCAGCTTTCCTTTGGCCATGTTTTCTCCTCAGAAGTCAATAAATCAGATTTGACTGAACACTTCGCCGATGTTCTGATGGATCACCAGATCGGCATAGCTGTCATAAGGGGTCCTGCCCCGGTTAACGAGCGCCAGCTTATTTCCCCGGTAATAGTTGATAAGCCCCGCGGCGGGATAGACGTTCAGCGAGGTCCCACCCACGATCAGTACGTCCGCCTTGCGGATATAGTCGATGGCGGCGCGCAGGATGTCCTGATCCAGCGGCTCCTCATAAAGGACAATGTCGGGCCGGATCACACCGCCGCAGCCGCAGCGGGGCACGCCGGTTCCATGGTTCATGCGATCGGCGGAATAGGGGCGGCGGCAGCGGGAACAGTAGGCTCTCAGGATGCTGCCGTGCAGTTCCAGCACGTTTTCACTGCCGGCGGCCTGGTGCAGACCGTCAATGTTCTGGGTGACGACCGCGCGCAGCTTCCCTTCCTTCTCCAGCTCGGCCAGGCGCAGATGGGCGCGGTTGGGCTTGACGCCGTCGATCACCAGCTTTTCGCGGTGGAAACGGAAATACTCCTCCGGATCCCGCTCGAAAAAGCTGTGGCTCAGAATGGTCTCGGGAGGATAGCGCCACTGCTGGTTATACAGCCCATCCACACTGCGGAAATCGGGGATCCCGCTCTCCGTACTGACGCCGGCGCCGCCGAAAAACACGATGTTGTCGCTCTCCGCGACCCACTTCTTCAAAGTCAGAATCTGCTCATCCATGTGCACGGTCCCCTTTCGCATATTTTGATAGGTTATTATACACTACCACAGGAAAATGTGCAAGGAGGGCTGGGCTTAACATTTCTTAAGGCTTGTACCTGCCTTAAAAATGTGGTACAATCCTCGGCATGATGAACACTTTTGAACAACAGTATCTCGCCGCGCGAAGGGCCGTCGTGCGCGCAGAGTTCGCCGATCTCAACGACCGGCAGATCGAAGCTGTCATGGCCACAGAAGGTCCCCTGCTGATCCTCGCCGGTGCCGGAAGCGGCAAAACCACCGTGCTGATCAACAGAATCGCAAACCTTCTCAAATACGGCAGAGCGGGCGACTCTGAGGAGATCCCCGCCGATGCGGACGAAGAAAAGCTCCGCATCCTCCAACAAGGCGGCGAAGCGGCGCAGAAGCTGGCGGCGCTCGACCCGGTTGCCCCCTGGCGCATCCTCGCCATCACTTTCACCAACAAGGCGGCGGGTGAGTTGAAGGAGCGCCTCGGCCGCATGCTGGGCGACGCAGCGGACGATATCTGGGCCTGCACCTTCCACTCCGCCTGCGTGCGCATGCTGCGGCGGGACGCGGAGAAGCTGGGCTTCACCAGTGCTTTCTCCATCTACGACACATCCGACTCCCAGAGTCTGATGAAGCGCATCGTGAAGGACATGGAGCTGGACGAGAAGAGCTTTCCGCCCCGCGCCATGCTGGCGGAGATCAGCCGTGCCAAGGACGCCTGCATCGGGCCGAAGGAGTATCTGGAGCAGGCCAGGGCCGGCAGCGACGCCAGAAGGGTCAAGGTGGGCCAGGTCTATCAGGAATACATGCGCCGGCTCTTCGCGGCAAACGCCATGGATTTTGACGATCTGATCGCCTTCACCGTGAAGCTCCTGCAGGAGGATGAGGAGTGCCGCGCGTACTGGCAGCGCAAGTTCCAGTATGTGCTGATCGACGAGTATCAGGACACGAACCATCTGCAGTACCTGCTGGCCTCTCTGCTGGCAGGCGGGACGGCGCGGCCCAACATCTGCGTCGTCGGCGACGACGACCAGAGCATCTACAAGTTCCGCGGCGCGACGATCGAGAACATCCTCTCCTTCGAGAGCCAGTACCGGGACTGCCGCACCATCCGCCTGGAGCAGAACTACCGCAGCACCAGCCATATTCTGGACGCCGCCAACGCGGTCATCCGCCACAACTTTGGCCGCAAGGGCAAGGAGCTCTGGACTGACGCGGGCAGCGGCAATCTGCTGGAGCTCTACTGCGCGGACAACGAGCACGAGGAGGCACAGTTTGTTGCCTCCAAGATCCTGGCCGATTACAGCGCCGGCGCCAACTGGCGGGATCACGCGATTCTCTACCGCATGAACGCCCAGTCCAGCAATCTGGAATTTGCTTTCAAGCGCAACGGCATCCCCTACCGCATCTTCGGCGGCACCCGCTTCTTTGACCACACCGAGGTCAAGGACATGCTGGCTTACTTGAACGTGATCTGCGTTCCCTCGGACGATCTGCGTCTCGCCCGCATCATCAACAGCCCGCCCCGCGGCATCGGCGAGCGCACGATCGAGCTGGTGCGCCAGCTGGCAGCGGCGAACAACACCAGCATGTACGCGATCCTCAAAGAGGCTGACCGCTATCCCGAGCTTACCCGGGCCGCCGTGAAGCTGCGGCAGTTTGTGCAGATGCTGGACGGGCTGCGCGCCTTTGCGGAGAATAACGCGCCCGATCTGGTGTATGACGAGCTGCTGGAGAAGACCGGGTATCTGCGCATGCTGGAGGAGTCCAAAGACGAAAAGGACGAGACCCGGGCCGAGAACATCAAGGAACTGAAGAGCTCCATGCTCCAGTTCATGAAAGACTCCGGCGATCTGACGCTGGAAGGCTATCTCGCGAACGTGGCGCTGTATACCGATCTGGACAACTACGATCATGAGGCCGACAGCGTGGTGATGATGACCATGCACAGCGCAAAAGGCCTGGAATTTCCCACCGTGTTCATCGTCGGCGCGGAGGAGGGCATCTTCCCCGGCATGCGGGCCATCGGCGAACCGGAGGAGATGGAGGAAGAGCGGCGGCTCTGCTATGTGGCGATCACGCGGGCCAAGCGCCAGCTCTATCTGACCTGCGCCCGGCAGCGCATGCTCTTCGGCCGCACCACCGCTAACCGGGTCTCCCGCTTTGTGGACGAGATCCCGGAGGAACATATTCACAAAAACGTGCCCAAGGGCTACGGCTATCGCGAGCAGCGCAGTGAATACGGCCATCGTCCCAAGCGCCCGCCAGAGCCGAAGCCCCACGCCGTCTCCGCCCCGGCAGCAGCGAAACCTGCCGAAGCAAATGCCGCCTTTTCCCTGGGCGACCGGGTGCAGCACAAAGCCTTCGGCCCCGGCACCATCGTCAAAATGACGCCCATGGGCGGCGATTATCTGATCGAGATCGACTTTGACCAGATCGGCAGCAAGAAGCTGATGCTGCGTGCCGCCGCCTTACACATGAACAGGATCTGATCCCATGAATACCAGGCACCAGCGCCTTGCGGGGCAGGCGGCGCTCTTCGGCACCGCCCTCCTGTGGGGCACCTCCTTTGTCATTCTGAAAAACACCCTGGACAGCATCGGCGTCCTCTGGGTCCTTGCGATCCGCTTTACGCTGGCAACGCTGCTCCTCATGCTCTTTGCCGGCAAGCGGCTGCTGCGGCTCAATCCCCGGCAAGTACGCGGCGGCATGCTGCTGGGCATCACGCTGGCCGCGGCCTACATCCTGCAGACCTACGGCCTCAAGCTGACCACGCCGGGCAAAAACGCCTTTCTCACGGCGGTCTACTGCGTGATGGTCCCCTTCCTCGCCTGGGGCATATACCGGCGCAAACCGGGGCTGCAGCACGTTCTGGCCGCGATCCTCTGCCTTGCGGGGATCGGCTTTGTCTCGCTTTCGGGAGGGGAATCCGGCGTCAACCCCGGCGACCTGCTCACGCTGGCCTGCGGGCTTTTCTACGCACTGCAGATCGTGATCGTGGAGCAGTACGGTGGGGAAGACGGCGACGCGCTCTGCCTCTCCGCCATTCAGTTCGGCACGGCGGCACTGATCTGCTGGGCCGGGGCTCTCCCGCTGGAGCCTGTGCCGGTGGGCGTCCCTCTTGAGGCCTGGCTCAACATCGCGTACATGGGCTTTGTCTGCACCGGGCTCTGCTTTTTCCTGGAGGCCTGGGGCATGCGCTATACTCCCTCCTCCACCGCGGCAGTGATTCTGACGCTGGAGTCCGTCTTCGGCACGCTGACCTCGATCCTGTTCTATCACGAACAAATCACGCCGAAGCTGCTGACCGGCTTTGCACTGATCTTCATCTCCGTGCTGCTGGCCGAGACGGGGCTGGGGCTGAAACAAAAAAGAGATACATAAAGAGCTGAGGCTTCCCAAATTGGGAAGCCTCAGCTCTTTTATTGCCGTATATTCAGGAAAACAGACCCGTGAGGAGCGAGACCAGCGGGAAATACGCGATCGGCAGGAAGATGGCCGGGAGCATGTTGGCCACCCGGATGCGCTCTTTCCCGAGGCCCAGCATGTTGATCGCCATGCCCATCAAAATGACGCCGCCGACGGCGGACATCTCCGTGACCGTTCCGGTGCTGAGCACAGGCGCCACCAGCCCGGAGAGCAGGGTCAGCCCGCCCTGGAAGAGCAGAATGAACACGACCGAACAGGTCACGCCGAAGCCCATCGCCGCGCCGAATGCCATGGAGGAGACGAAGTCCAGCGTACTCTTGGCGTAGATGATGCTGTAGTTATGGTTGATGCCGGCCTCCAGGGAACCCACGATGGTCATGGAGCCGATGCAGAAGAGGATGCAGGCCGAGACAAAGCCCTCGGTAAAGCGGCTCTCCCCGCCCCCGTTTTTGAAGAGCCTGCCCTTGATCCAGTCCCCTGCGTGCTCGATGCCGTCATCGATGCGAAGAAGCTCGCCGATCAGCGTCCCCAGCACCATGCAGATGATCACGCACAGCACGTTCTGGGTGCCGATGGCGCTGGAGACGCCGATCAGCGCCGTGCAGAGGGCCAGCGCCTTCATCAGCGCATCCTGCAGGCTCTGGCGCAGCCGGTTTTTCAGCAGGATGCCCAGGAGGCTTCCCGCAAGCACCGTCGCCATGTTTACAAATACCGCGATCATGCGCCATGCCCTCCGTCCCGCAAATAGTCGCGCAGGAAAAGGATCGCCTGCCGGTAGCCTTCAAAGCCCAGGCCCATATAGGTCTTCACGCAGGCCATGCCGGCATAGGACACCTGCCGGAAGCTCTCGCGCTTCGACACGTCGGAGATGTGCACTTCCACCGCGGGGATGGCTACCGCCTTCAGCGCGTCGAGGATGGCGACGCTGGTGTGGGTGTAGGCCGCGGGGTTGATGACGATGCCGTCAAAAACGCCGTAGGCCGCCTGGATCCTGTCCACAATGGCGCCCTCATGGTTCGACTGGAAAAGCTCCGCCTCCACGCCGGCATCATTGGCGCTCTCCGTCAGAAAGCGGCAGAGGGCGGCATAGTCCTGCCGGCCGTAAATATCCGGCTCCCGCAGGCCCAGCAGGTTCAGATTCGGGCCGTTGATGATGAGAAACTTCATCCCAGCACCTCCAGAATCGCGGCGAGCGTCTCTTCGACGCTGCCATTGTTGTCGATCACGTGGTCGGCAAAACGCCGGTAGAGCGGCTCGCGTCTGGCATACATCTCACGCAGATCGTTTTTGAGCGAGAGGGGTCTCCCATCTTTGGGCAGCCGGTTCAGCTCCCGCTGCAGCCAGAAAATTCTTCCGTTCTGGTGCAGGAGCGGATAGTTTTCCTCCCGGGTGACGCAGCCGCCGCCGGTGGAGATCACCGCACCGGACTGTTTGCCGAGCTCCGCGAGTACTGTAGTCTCTATTTTGCGGAACGCAGCTTCGCCGCCCTTCGCAAAGATTTCCGGGATCGAGCAGCCGGCGGCCTTTTCGATCTCCGCGTCCGCCTCCAGAAGCGGACGGCCCAGCTTCTCAGCCAGCGCCGCCCCGATGGTGGACTTGCCGCAGCCGGGCATGCCGATCAGAATCACATTCTGCATTTCCCGGGAAAGGAGCGCTTCGATCCGGTCGATCTCCGAATCGGGGATCTCCCGTCCGGTAAACAGCTCGCAGGAGCGCTTGGCCTGGCCCACCAGCATATAGAGCCCGCCCGCATGAGGAATGCCCAGCGCCTCCGCCTGCAGCAGCAAAGCGGTGCGCGCAGGGTTATAGACCACGTCCACGACGCCTTCGCAGGCAGGAAATGCCCGAAGATCCACCGCAGCCACGCCGTTTTTCGGAAACATGCCCACGGGCGTGGTGTTGACGAGGATCTGCGCGTCCGCATGGCGCGCGAGATTGTCATAGTTATCTTCCCCATGACGGGAGATCACCGTCACGGAAGCAGCGCCGAGAGAGCGCAGTACCTCCACCGCCATCACGGAGGCGCCGCCGCTGCCGAGCACCAGGGCTTTTTTGCCCGCGACCTCGATCCCGGCGCGGCCGATCAGCTTCTCAAAACCGTAGGCGTCCGTGTTGTCGCCGAAGATGCTGCCGTCCGGGCGACGCACCAGGGTGTTGACACTGCCGATCTTCCGTGCGCGCTCGGAGAGCTCCGCGCAGAAGGGCATCACGGTTTTCTTGTAGGGAATGGTCACGTTCAGGCCATCCCAGTCGCCGTGCAGCAGGAAGTCCTCCACCGCGTCCGGCGCTTTCTCGAAGAGCTGATAGTCATAGTCGGCCAGCTCGCCGTGGATGGCGGGCGAATAGCTGTGGCCCAGCTTTTCCCCCAGAAGTCCGCATTGCATTCAGATCACCTCACTGTAGCTGCCGAGATAGATAAACTCCTCGCAGATCTGGTCCATCTCCCCCATGAGCTGCAGAAAGCCGGGAGAGTACACGGGTGTGTCCAGATCGAAATAGAACATGAACTCGAAATTCCGCTCCGGCAGCGGGCGGCTCTCCAGCTTGTTGAGATTCAGCCCCAGGGCATAGAAGCGGGCCAGCACCTTGTAGAGGCTCCCTGGCGTATGGGGCAGCACCATCATGAGACTGGTGCGGTCCGCGCCGGGATAGATCTCCAGATCCTTCGCGATGCAGATGAAACGGGTGCTGTTGTTGCCGCGATCCTGTACGGAAGCTTCCAGGCAGTCCAGACCATAGAGCCTGCTGCAGGCACGGGAAGAGAGCGCCGCCACGCTGCCGTCCGACTCGGCGGCGATCTTTGCCGCCACCGCCGTATTCTCACAGGGGACGATCTTCACGCCGGGGAAAGACTGCAGATAGGCCGCACACTGGCTGATGGCCTGCTGATGGGAGTAGATCTCCCGGATATCCTCTCTGCGCGTGCCGGGTTTGACCAGCAGATTGTGATCCACCTGCAGACGCACGGAGCGGACGATGTGGAACTTGTGCTTCATCATCAGGTCATAGACCGCGTTCACCGAGCCGGCGGTGCTGTTTTCCACGGGGATCACGCCGTACTGGCAGAGCCCCGTCTCGATGGCGGAGAAGACCGCGTCAAAGCTGCGGAAATAGAAGATGTTCGGCAGGCGGAAGAGCTTGTCGCAGGCAAGCTGCGCGTAAGCCCCCTCCACGCCCTGGCAGGCCACCATGGCGCTCTGGGGAAACAGAGCGGGTGTGGAGGCGACCGCCTCCTCGATCTGCGTCTGCAGGGCCGATTTCTTGCCGATCAGCCGGTTCTGGCTGGCCCGGGAGAGTTCAAAGATCAGCGAGTAGAGGGCGACGGCATAGTCCCCCATCCCCTCCGGGCTCCGCTCCCGGATGTTCAGCAGGATCTGCCGTTCCCGCGCGGGATCGAAGACCGGTAAGTTGTTTTCTTTTTTGTATTCGCCGATTTTGGCCGCGATCTCCATGCGCTGGCTGAACAGCGCCAGCAGTTCCCGGTCAATGCCGTCCAATACAAGACGGTAGTCCTGCAGATCCATAGCTTCAGGCTTCCTTTCTGCGCTCCAGGAGCGCGTCATATACCGCAATGGCCGCCGCGGCCTCCACCACGGGCACGGCCCGCGGGACGATGCAGGGATCGTGCCGCCCGATGATGTTCAGTTCGGCGTCCTCCATCGTCTGCAGATTGACGGTCTGCTGGGTTTTTCCAATAGAAGGCGTGGGCTTGAAGGCGACGCGGAACGTGAGCGGCATGCCGTCCGAGATGCCGCCGAGGATACCGCCGCAGCGGTTTGTGTCCGTGACGACTTTGCCGTCCTTGATGCGGAAGGCATCGTTGCTCTCGCTGCCGCGCATAGCGGCAAGGGCAAAGCCCGCGCCGAATTCCAGACCCTTAACGGCGGGGATCCCGAATACGATCTGAGCGATGCGGTTCTCCATCCCGTCAAACATGGGGTCGCCCAACCCGACAGGCAGGCCGAGCACCGCGCACTCCACGATGCCGCCCACGGAGTCCCCCTCCGCCTTGGCTTTGGCAATGGCTTCGCACATGGCTTCCCCGCGCGCGTCGCTCACAGTCGGAAAGGCCTTCTCCGCGGTGGAGGAAAGCAGGGCGCCTTCGTCCTCAATCCCGCCGATGGCAGCGATGCGGGAGAGGACACGGATCCCCTCCTTTTCCAGCAGCTGCAGGCAGATGCCGCCCGCGATGCAGAGGGGCGCCGTCATGCGGCCGGAGAAATGGCCGCCGCCCGCGAAGTCCTGATGACCGCCGTATTTGATGGCGGCGGTATAGTCCGCGTGGCCCGGGCGGGGCGTCACGGCGAGGGCGAAGTAATCCTTCGAGCGGGTATCCGTATTGCGGATGAGGGCCGTCAGCGGCGTGCCGCAGGTGCTGTCGCCCACCAGGCCGGAGACGAACTCCGGCGCATCCGCCTCTTTCCGCGCGGTGCTCCAGGCATTCTGCCCGGGCGCGCGGCGGGAGAGGAAGCGGGAGAGTGCCGCAAAATCGATCTGCTCTCCGGCGGGGATGCCCTCCAGCGTCATGCCGATCGCCGGGCTATGGGACTGGCCGAAGATGGTCATCCGAATATTCTGTCCGTATGTGCTGCTCATAGATGCAGTCCCTCCCAGTCATCCCAGAAGCGGGGATAGGATTTTCTGACACATTCGCCGCCGAGTACTGTCACCGGCTCCGTGCACAGGCAGGCCGCCACCGCCGCGGCCATGGCGATGCGGTGATCGCCGAAGCTGTCGACGGTGCCGCCGTTCAGGCTCCTGCGGCCTCGGATCGTGAGGGAATCCTCCCCTTCGGTCACGTCGCCGCCCAGCGCTGTCAGCAAAGCCGCCGTGCTCTGCAGCCGGTCGGACTCCTTGAGGCGCAGCCGCCCGGCGTTACGGATGTGGGTCTCCCCTTCCGCGCAGGCGGCTACCACGCTGAGCACAGGGATCAGATCCGGGATGGGCTCGGCGTCGATGTCCACCGCGCAAAGCGCCCCGCGGCGAGTGTCAATCCTTTCTTTTTCTACGCTGATGTCCGCGCCGAAGCGGCGCAGGATCTCCAGCACGGCCCGGTCGCCCTGAGAAGAAGCCGGGTTCATGCCGCAAACGCGCACTCCCCTATCTGAGAGCGCCCCGGCGGCGAGGAAGAAGGCCGCGTTGGACCAGTCCCCTTCCACAGAAAGGGAGGTCGGTAAACAGCTGCGCTGATGACCGGGGATCCGATAGCGCCAGCCGTCTTTTTCAAAACCCAGCTCCGCCAGGTTCAGCGCGTCCTCGGTCATGGCGATGTAGCCCGCCGAGGCGACAGGGCCGGTCACCTGCAGGCGGCTCTCCCCCTCCAGCAGGGGCAGCGCCATCAGCAGGCCGGAGATATACTGGGAGGAGACGTTGCCGGGGAGGCTGTAGTCCCCGGGCGTGAGCCTGCCGGAACAGCAGAGCCTGCCGCCCTCCTGCCGGATCGTCATGCCCTGCTCACGAAGCACCGCATCCAGCGGCGCAAGCGGCCGCTCCGGGAGTCGGCCCTGCATGAGGAATACCGCCTCCGCCCCCAGCGCGCCGCAGAGCGGCAGCAGGAAGCGCAGCGTGGAGCCGCTCTCCCCGCAGGGAAGCTCACAGAGACCGTTCGGAACAGCGCCGATGGGCTCGACCGTGATCCGCTCGCCCTCGCAGGCGATCTTTGCGCCCAGTGCGTTCAGGCAGGCCATGGTCGCGGCAATATCGGCGGAAATCCCGTCACAGCGGATCTCCGTCTGTCCCTCCCCCAGCGCAGCGCAGATCAGCAGTCTGTGCGCCTGGGATTTGGACGCGGGGATCCGAACGCTGCCGGAGCGCTGCCCGGGCAGTACGATACGGTTCATGCGAAGCCTCCCTGGCGCAGCCAGGCTGTCAGTTCCGAAGCCGGGGCCGGCAGCACGCGGCATTTGCCCACCGTCTCGGGCACCACCAGATGCATGGTGCTGCCCGTCATCTTCTTATCGTTCCGCATGGCGGCGGCCAGCTCCTCGGCCGAATATTCGCAGCCTGTGGGCAGGCCGTAAGCCCTGAGCATCTCCAGCAGCGCATCCAGCGCCGATGCCTCACAGAGCCCGCGCGCGACGGCGGCCCGGGTAATGCCGGCCATGCCGATGGCCACGGCCTCGCCGTGCAGGATCGTATAATCGCTGCATTTCTCCACCGCGTGGCCGAAGCTGTGCCCCAGGTTCAGAAGACGGCGCAGGCCGGTGTCGAATTCGTCCTCATGCACGATGTCGCGCTTCATGGAAACGCAGCGCGCGATGACAATCTCCGCCTGTTCCCTCACCGGGAGCCGGAGAGAATCGAAAAAGGGGCGATCGCCCAGCATGCCGTATTTGATGACCTCCGCGCAGCCGCTGCGGTACTGCTCCTCCGGGAGCGTCGAGAGCGTGTCCGGGTCACAGAGGACGAGAAGCGGCTGATAAAAGGCGCCTGCCTGGTTCTTGCCGCCGGGCAGATCCACGGCGGTCTTGCCGCCGACGGAGGAATCCACCATCGCAAGCAGCGTGGTCGGGATCTGCACGAAGCCGCAGCCACGCTGATAGGTGGCGGCCGCGAATCCGGTCAGATCGCCGGTGACGCCGCCGCCGAGGGCGACCAGCACGTCGCTTCGCGTGATATGATTGTCACAGAGATCATTCAGCAGCTTCCCATAGGTCTCCAGAGTCTTGTACTGCTCCCCGTGGGGGATCTCATACACGAGAACGCGAAAGCCCGCGCGCTCGAGGGTGGCCTGCACCCGCCCGGCGTAGAGGGGCCGTACAAGATCGCCGGCCACGATGACGGCGGTCTCCGCCTTCGAGACGGCGCGGATGCGCTCCCCTGCCTCGTCCAGCAGGCCGCGGCCGATCAGCACCTCATAGGAGCGGGAGGCCTCGACGGAAACGGTTTTCACCGGCCGTCCACCTCCTCCTTGCGGCGCTTGCCGTCCTCCAGCAGGCGCGTCAGTTCCGCCTGATCGTCGTTTTCCAGGGCTTCCTTGTAGGCCGTGAGATTGTCGATCAGGATATTCAGCTCCTCCAGCAGATAGTCCTTGTTTTCCATGAACAGCTCCGCCCACATGGGGGCGTTGAGCCAGGCCACGCGGGTCAGATCCTTATAGCTGCCCGCGGAAAAGCCCTTGTGTGAAGACGCCGTGGGGCTCTTCACATAGGCGTTGGAGACCACGTGCGCCATCTGGGAGGTGAAGGCGATCATGGCGTCGTGCTTCTCGGCGGTGGTCACGGAGAAGCGGCCGAAGCCCGCGGGGGCCAGCAGCGTCTTCACCCGGTCCAGCAGCTCAATGTCGTCAAACACCGGCGGCACGATGACCATGGGCGCGCCGTGGTAGAGATTGGCGCGGGCGTATTTGAGGCCGGAGTTGTGCGTCCCGGCCATGGGGTGCCCGCCCAGATAGGTGAAGCCATACTGCTCCGCAAGCGCAAAGCAGGCGGCGCAGACCACCCGCTTGGTGCCGCAGCAGTCGATGACCACAGGCTTTTTGCCCACATGGGGCGCCATAGCCGTGAGCCAGTCGATGGCGGCCTGCGGATAGACGCAGAGCAGCACCAGATCGCAGTCGGAGAGGTTTTCTTCTGTCAGAGCCGCGTCCGCATCCCCCGCCATAAGGGCGAAGTCCAGGACGGACCGGCTGCGGTTCCAGGCGAGGACCCTGTGCCCCGCCTCTTTGTATGCCTTGGCAAAGGAACCGCCGATCAGGCCAAGGCCGACGATCCCGACCGTCATGCCTTTACGATCTCCCGCACGGCGAATATCTTCTTCGCCAGCGCGTCGAATTCCTCGGGCCGCAGGGACTGGGCCCCGTCGCAGAGGGCGTGCATCGGGTCGTTGTGCACCTCGATGATCAGGCCGTCCGCCCCGGAGGCGGCACCCGCCAGCGCCATGGGCGGCACGATGCGGGCGATGCCGGTGGCATGGCTGGGGTCGACGATGACCGGCAGATGGGTCAGCTCATGGAGCATGGGCACGGCGGAGAGATCCAGTGTATTGCGCGTATAGTCGGAGAAGGTACGGATGCCGCGCTCGCATAGGATGACGCGCTCGTTGCCGTTTGCCATGATGTATTCGGCGCTCATCAGCAGCTCCTTGAGCGTGTTGGCGAGACCTCGCTTCAAGAGGATGGGCTTGTCCAGCTTGCCCAGCTCCCGCAGCAGGTCGAAGTTCTGCATGTTGCGCGCGCCCACCTGAATGACGTCCACGTCCTCAAAGAGGGGGATGTCCATGATGTTCATAAGTTCCGTGACGATGGGAAGGCCGGTCTCCGCCCGGGCGATCTTCAGGAGTTCCAGGCCCTCGGCCTTGAGCCCCGCGAAGTCATACGGCGAGGTACGGGGCTTGAAAGCGCCGCCGCGCAGGAGCGTCGCGCCGGAGGCCTTGACCGCCTTCGCCACGGTCACGATCTGCTCCTCGCTCTCCACGGAACAGGGCCCCGCGATCAGGGCGAAATGGCCGCCGCCGATCTTCACGTCGCCGACCTCGACCACCATGTCGTCCGGGTGGAACTTGCGGTTGCAGCACTTGAAGGGCTCGGTCACGCGCTTGACGGAATCCACGATCTCCAGGCTTGCGACAAGATCCATATCCACCTGGGTGGTGTCGCCGATCAGGCCGAGCACGGTCTGGTAGTCCCCGTCTGAGACATGGATGCGCAGCCCCAGATGCTCCAGCCAGGTGATGAGCTGCTCCTTCTTGGCCTGCGGGACGTTGTGTTTGAGTACGACGATCATGGGTATGCTCCTTCTCTATATCAGTTGGAATGGTTACGAGATTCTTCGCTGCACGCAGAATGACAGCGTTTTACACGCGTACGGGTATCTGAGCGCCGGTGCAGGGGGGGCGAATGAAGGGCTGCGGCTTCAGAAGCGAAGTGCGCAGAATGGCGAGATGTTTTTTTGTCTGGCGAAGGCGAAAAAGTGCAGGAATACTTTGTGTATTTCAAGCTTTTGAGACAAAGCCAGGCGGAAAAACAGCCGTCAGGATGCGTGCGGCGATTCTGCAGCCGCGCACAGAAAAAAATACCGCACAGGATAACCTGTGCGGCAGAAAGCGTATAGTCCGGCTTTTTCTTGCACCACAAATTATCCTTACCGAGCGCTGTCAGTAAAGCAATCATATGCGGTATAGAAGTAAGCCTTCATGATCCCGATTCCTTTCGGTAAATCTGGACTTACTATATTCCTTTATGAAAAAGCTGTCAAGTGATTTTTCGTCATCCTCTACAAGATCAGTGTAAGCTTTTTAAGCAAAATCACGACTTCAGGCTCTCCCGCAGGCGTTCGATCGCCCGCTTCTCCAGGCGGGAGATCTGCACCTGGGACACATGCAGCACCCTGGCGCAGCTCTGCTGGGTCAGGCCGTGGTAATAGCGCAGCGCGATCACCTTTTTCTCCCGCTCCGGGAGCTTCTCGATCAGAGAGCGCAGGGTCACCTGCTCCAGCATGCGCTCCTCCGCCGCGTAATCGCCCAGCACCAGCTCCAGCGTGAAGCCGTCCTCCCCGCTCTCCCGCTGCAGGCTCTCGGTCGGCCCGGCGGCTGCCTCCGCCATGGCGATCTCCTCCGGATCCAGGCCGGTCTCGGCGGAGAGTTCCCCCACCGTTGGCTCCCGGCCCAGGCGCTGCTCCAGCGCAAGGCGGGCCGCAAAGATCCGCGCTGCCTGTTCTTTCAGCCCGCGGCTGACCTTCACTGCCCCGTCATCCCGCAGAAAGCGGCGGATCTCACCGGCGATCTTGGGCACGGCATAGGTGGAAAACTGGGTGCCGTAATCGGGGTCGAAGCCCTCCAGCGCCTTGAGAAAGCCCAGGCAGCCCAGCTGATAAAGGTCTTCCGGGTCGGTGCCCCGCCCGAAGTAGCGGCGGCACACGCTCCATATGAGGCCGCTGTTTTCTTCCAGGAGCTTCCCCGCCGTTTCCCTATCGCCCGCTCTGGCCAGCTTCAGATCCTGCAGGCGCTGCTCGTTCATGCGCCGCGGCTCCGGCGGAAGATGCGGCGCCGCATGCTGACTGTGGTCCCCTTTCCGGGCCGGGAGCGGACGGAGAGGGAATCCGTAAAGCTCTGCATGATCGTAAAGCCCATGCCGCTGCGCTCCTCCCCGCCGGTGGTGTAGAGGGGCTCCATGGCCTTCTTTACATCCGCCATGCCGCGCCCCCAGTCGCGCACCGTGATGTCCAGCGTGTCCTCCTCCAGGATGCGGAGCCTCAGCCGGATGCGGCCCAGCTCGCTGGGGTAGGCGTGCACGATGCAGTTGGTCACCGCCTCGCTGACGGCGGTTTTGATATCCCCCAGTTCCTCCATGGTGGGATCCAGCTGGGCGGCAAAGGCGGCCGCTGCCGCGCGGGCAAAGGCCTCGTTTGCGCTGCTGCTGGGAAAGTCAATGCTTATGTAATTTCTGATGTTCATCTTATCCTCCGATCACCGCGACCTGAAACAGCCGCTCCAGTCCGCTGCAGGCGATCACGCGTCTCGCCTGGGCGGAGGGGTTTTCGATCCACATTCTGCCCTGCAGCTCCTGCATCCTGCGGCCCGCCCGGACGATCAGGGCGATGCCCGAAGAGTCCATGAAGCGCAGGCCGGCCAGATCCAGCACGCACTCCCGGGGCAGGTATTCGTCCAGCAGCTCCAGGATGCTCCGCATGGTCTCCCGCGCCTCGTGGTGATCCAGTTCCCCGGCAAGATAGATCGTGAGCCTTCCGGAGGCGTAGGCTGTTGTCAAATTCATGTGCAAGTCTCCTGTCGTAAAAAAATAACACCGCACATCTCTGTACGGTGTTATTGTATCGTTCTTTGTCTGAGAAAGCTGTCGAAAGATGAACGCGGATCAGAACTGCGCGAGACTCAGCTTCAGATTCTCGATCAGGGCCTCCAGCTTGGCCTTCTTCTCCCGTTCGGCGTTGACGACGGCCTCGGGCGCGCGGGTGACGAAGTTCTGATTGGAGAGCTTGCCGATCTGGGCCTGCAGCTGCTTTTCGGCGTTTGCCAGTTCCTTCTCGATGCGGGCCTTCTCCTTCTCCAGATCCACCAGCTCCGCCATGGGCATGAACATACGGGCGTTGTCGGTGACGACGGAGACCATGCCGTTGGTATCGGCCGGAGCCTCGGCGACCACGGAGATCTCAGAGGCGTAGGCAAGCTTCCGGATATAGGCCTCGCCTGCTTCGAAGGCGTCCTTCCGGTCGGTGGCGATGATCAGGTGCGCCTTGCGGGAAGGCGGCACGTTCATGTCGCTGCGGCGGGCGCGGACGGCCTTGATCGCGTTCATGACCATCTCGAAGTTCTCCTCGGCCTCGGGGAAGCTCAGCTTCTCGTCAAAAGCGGGATAGCGCTCCACCATCAGGGCCTCGCCCTCGTGGGGCAGGGCCTGCCAGATCTCCTCGGAGATGAAGGGCATGAAGGGGTGCACCAGCTTGAGGATCTCGGTCAGCACATAGAGCAGCACCTTCTGCGCGCCGATCTTTGAGGCTTCGTCCTCCCCGTTGAGGCGGGGCTTGGTGAGCTCGATGTACCAGTCGCAGTAGGAGTCCCAGATGAAGTCGTAGATCTTGCCGGCGGCCACGCCCAGCTCGTAGGCGTCCATGTTCTCGCAGACTTCCTTTACGGTGTCGTTGAGCTTGGAGAGGATCCACTTGTCCTCGATCTCCAGGGTCTCGGGCAGCTCGTTTTTGTCGATGCTGAGGTTCATCATCACGAAGCGGCTGGCGTTCCAGAGCTTGTTGCAGAAGTTGCGCATGGCCTCGCACTTCT
>CAMOXI010000036.1 GCA_946628965.1 uncultured Clostridia bacterium
ACCTGCCGGATCCAAAAGCAGGACATGATCGCGTTTATGAAGGCGAATACGTCCTATGCCTTAAAAGACTCGTTCCGTGACAGCACTGCGGAGATCCATGTGTATGTCGGGGAGAAGGAGACCGGTGAGATCCTGCGCTCCGCGGAGGCGATCTGCCGGGCGCGCCCGGCCTGCCGCATGCACCGCCTGCCGGGGCTGCGGCACGGAGAGTTTTCGCTCAACCACGCGGAGCAGTATGCGGACGCCATCCGGCAAATTCTGCGCGGCGAGCGGGAAGGCGGAACAGCAGGCTGAAAACGGGAGGCACCGCAGGCAAAAGCGGCGGCCCGGAGGAACAATACAGGAAAGACATCGTCCTAAACGCAAGCCCCGCAGGAACCGGCAGGAAGGCCGCCCGAAAAGGTGCGGCGCCTGTGCGGCCCGGATAAGCGCATGAGAAAGAAAAGGAGACAGAAGCTATGAATCATGAATTGGAGAGCAAATGCCTGGACCTGGTGGAAAACTACCGGATCCTGCAGGAGGACAACAAGCTGGAGTTTACGGAAATGCTGATGGCCTGCGCCGGGCTCTACCTCGCGGCGGGCAAAAAGCCGGATCCGGAGCGGCTGCAGGCGTGCAAAAAGCTTCTGAAAAGCAAAGCGGGGATCTTCTCCAACTTCCGCGGCACGGACGAACTGCTTGTCCGCTGCAAGATGGCCCTCGCCGAGGATCCGGAGCTCTATTTCGAGAACCTGGAGCGGGAGTATCAGCTTCTCAAGACCTTCTTCAGCGGGGAGCAGACCGTTCTCGCCGCCATGATCCTGGCGGAGCAGGGAGACACCGGGGAACTGGCGGAGAAGACGAAGCAGATCTACAAGGAGATGAAGGAGGCCCACCCGTGGCTGACCTCCGAAAGCGATCTGCCCTTTGCCGCGCTGATGGCGGTGTCCGGGAAAGAGGCCTCCGCCGTCTATGCCGAGGCGGAGGAGATCTATGCACTCCTGAAGGATAAGCTGCACGCGGAGAGCGATGCCAAGCAGATGCTGAGCCATATCCTGGCCATCCGCGGCGGCAGCGCCGATACAAAATGTGAGAAGCTGTCCGCGCTGGCGGAGAGCCTGAAGACCGCGGGCCATTCCCTCGGCCGAGGCAGCAGGCTGGCCATGCTCGGGCTGCTGGGCGACTCCGGTCTGCCCACCGACGCGCTGGTGGATCAGATCTGCGAGACGGACGAGTTCCTCAAGCAGTACAAGCCCTTCAAGGGCCTCTTCGGCCTCAGTCGGGAGAGCCGGAGAATGTTTGCCGTGCAGATGGTAAACGCCTCCCGCCCCGGCGAGGACAGCCTGGGTGCGTCCGCCATGATGGCCGCCTCCGTGGAGCTTACGATCATCACGATGATCCTGATGATGATCATCGTGAGCAGCACGGCCTCGACCCACGCCAGCAGCCATTGACGGGAAGGGAGAGAGAAGCATGTTTGAAGCCTGGCAGCTTGCGGCCATGGAGGACTATGGCCTGATGGATACAAACACGGGGCTTATCAACCGCGTGGCCCGGACACTGGCCCAAAGCCCCAACGATACGATCGACACGGCGGAGTTCCGCAACGCCTGCTACAAAAGCGGCGTGGACCCGGATTCCTTCACGCCGAAGGATCTGGCCCAGCTGCAGCGGAAACTGAACGAGATCACCTGACGCAGACGGCATGCGCGCAGGCAACGAAATATAACAGCTTTTGTTCGCTTTGGTTGGTTGAGAGCAAGGCAACCGGATGCTACAATAATCACACAAATCATACCGGCTGAATGCGGTAAGGAGGCGGCCATGAATATTGTAGAGCTGAGAGGCGTATGCAAAAGCTACCCGGCCTTTCGCCTGCGCGAGGTCTCGTTCGCCCTGGAAAGCGGGAAGATCACCGGCTTTATCGGGCGAAACGGCGCGGGCAAGACCACCACGATCAAATCCATGCTGAATCTGATTCACACGGACGGCGGAGAGATCCGCTATTTCGGCCTGCCCCTGCAGGGGCATGAGGCGGAGATCAAGCAGCGCGTCGGCTATTCCACCGGCACAGTCAGCTGGTATCCGAGAAAGACGATCCGACAGATCGCCGCCATCACGGCCGCCTTCTATCCCGACTGGGACGAGGAGGCCTTCCGGAAGTACCTGAGCCTCTTCGGGCTGGATGAGAGCAAGAAGCCCATCGAGCTCTCGGAGGGGATGAAGGTCAAATTCAATCTCCTGCTGGCCCTCTCCCACCGGGCGGAGGTCCTGATCCTGGACGAGCCCACCAGCGGGCTGGACCCCTTCTCGCGGGACGAGCTGCTGGAACTGTTTCAGACGCTGAAAGAGCACGGCGTGACCATCCTCTTTTCCACCCACATCACCTCGGATCTGGAGCGCTGCGCGGACAACATCGTGTACATCAGCAAGGGCGAGATCCGGGCGAACTGCTCCCGGGCGGACTTTATGCAGAATTACGGCAAAGAGGGAGAGACACTGGAAGAGATCTTCCTGAGACTGGAGAGGGAGGCGAGAGCATGAGAGCGCTGCTGAACAAGGAGATGCGCCTCGCCGCTTCCATCCTGTCCTATCTGTTCCTGGGCTTTGCCCTCATGGCACTGATCCCCGGATACCCGATCCTCTGCGGGGTGTTCTTCATCACGCTGGGCCTGTTTCAGAGCTTCCAGAACGCTCGGGAGGCCAACGACATCGTGTATTCCGCGCTGCTGCCGATCGCCAAACGCGACGTGGTGAAGGGAAAGTTCCTGTTCTGCATGTTCATTGAGCTGACAGGCTTTTTCGTGATGGCTGTGCTGACGCTCCTGCGCATGACGGTGCTCTCGGGCAATGCAGTCTACCGTGAGAATGCGCTGATGAACGCAAATCCCTTTTTCCTCGGGGCGGCCCTGCTGCTCTTCGGCATGTTCAACCTGATCTTTGTCGCGGGCTTTTTCAGAACCGCCTACAAGTTCGCAAGGCCCTTTGTGAGCTACATCGTCGTCTGCTTCGTGCTGATCGGCCTTGCCGAGGCGCTGCACCATGTGCCGGGGCTGGAGGCGCTCAACGCCTTCGGCTTTGAACATGCCGCGCTGCAGCTGTCGCTGCTCGCCGGCGGTGCGGCGGCCTATGTGCTTTTGACCTGGCTGGGATATCGGCTGGCCTGCGCACGTTTTGATAAAATCGATTTGTGAGGGAATGGGAATGCTCAAGGAAAACCTGATCATGCTCCGCAAGCTGCACGGCTTTTCGCAGGAGCAGATCGCGGAAAAGATCAACATCTCCCGCCAGGCCTACGCCAAGTGGGAGAGCGGCGCGACCGTTCCGGATGTGGACAGGGCGGCCCAGCTTGCCCGGGTCTACGGTGTGAGCCTGGATGGGCTGATGAAAACCGAAAGCCCGGAGGGCATCGGACCGATCCCGCCCGGGCCGCAGGGAAAGAACATCTGGGGCGCTGTCAGCATCGGGGAGCGGGGGCAGATCGTGATCCCCAAGGCCGCCCGCGACAAGTTCGCGCTGAAAGCCGGGGACCGGCTGATCGTGATCAGCGACGAGCAGGGCATCGCGCTGATCCCGGCAGAGGCCTTCGAGAGCAAAATGCGGGAGCTGATGGCCCTGATTGCCGAGAAGCTCTGACAAGAGAAGATGTCTGGAAAAGTGATCCCAGCTGCGCCGGGGAAACCCTGCACAGCTGGGATTTTTTGCGAAATAGCACCTTTTCATGGGACAGACAATGATTTATAATGTCGGTATGATGAACGAAGAAACGAAAAAACTGAAAGCCGATCTGCTGGCGGGCGAGATCCTGCAGATGGCCTATGCCTCCCTGCTGCTGCACCTGCGCTTTATGGAGAGCGCGCTGGGGCGGCTGGATTTCACACCCATGCCCAAGGGAACCACCTGGACGGACGGGCAGCGTTATTCCTATTCGCCGATGCACGTGCTGCTGCGCTATAAGGCGGAGCAGACGAACCCCGCCCGAGAGTATCTGCACAGCGTGCTGCACTGCGTGTTCCGGCATATGTACCTGCACGCTCCGGTTCAGAAGCAGTACTGGTCCCTGGCCTGCGATATGGTGGTGGAGGATCTGATCGCGGAGCTGAAGCTGCGCAGCGTGGCCGTGGCACGGCAGGACGCCCAGCAGGCGGCGCTGGAGCGCTATCGCGGCCGGGTGCAGCCCTTCACGGCGGAGAAGCTCTACCGCTATTTTGCGGACAATCCGCTTCCGGAGGAGGAGCGGCTGCGGCTGGAGGAGCTCTTCTGCGCCGACGATCACCGGGGCTGGTTTTCCGAGGACAATGACAGAGAGCAGCAGAACGAGCAGAACGAGGAGTCGCCGGATATCCCGGAACCGAATAAGCCGCCCATGGAGACCGAGCAGGACTGGAAAGACGTCTCCGACAGCATTGAGGAGGATCTGGAGACCATCTCCCGCGAGGCGGGCGACGCCGCGGCCGGACTCCGCAAGGCGCTGAAAAAGCTGAACCGTGAAAAGCGGGACTACGCGGCCTTCCTCAGGAAATTCGCCGTGCGGGGCGAAGTGATGCAGCTGGATCCGGCGGAGTTTGACTATATCTACTACACCTACGGGCTGCGGCTCTACGGCAATCTGCCGCTGATCGAGCCGCTGGAATACCGGGAGGATCTGCGCATCCGTTCCTTCGTGATCGCGTTGGACACTTCCGGCTCCATCTCAGAGGAGCTGGTGCACGCCTTCCTGCAGAAGACCTTCAACATCCTGAAGGCATCCGAGAGCTTCTTCTCCCGCGTGGATCTCCGGATCCTGCAGTGCGATCTGCAGATCCAGGACGAAGTGCGCGTCACAAGTCAGAAGGATCTGGACGCGGCGCTGGAGAGCCTCACGCTCAAGGGCTTCGGCGGGACGGATTTCCGCCCGGTTTTCGAATATGTCGACCGGCAGATCCGCGCGGGCGAGCTGCCGCAGATGAAGGGACTTCTATACTTTACCGACGGCTGCGGCAGCTATCCGCAGCAGAAACCCGACTATGACACCGCCTTCGTGTTTCTCGAAAACGAGGGCAATCAATACGAGGTTCCGCCCTGGGCCATCAGGCTCACGCTGGAACCGGAGGAGATCCTGGAGGACCTATGAACATCAAACAGGCCAAGCAGCAGGTCAAGAACGCGATGACCGCCTATTTTTCCAAGGACGAGTTCGGCGAGTACGAGATCCCGCTGGAGCGGCAGCGGCCCATCTTCTTGATGGGGCCTCCGGGCATCGGCAAGACCGCCATCATGGAGCAGATCGCGCAGGAACTGGGCGTGGGGCTCGTGAGCTATTCCATGACCCACCATACCCGCCAGAGCGCCATCGGCCTGCCCTTTATCGCGACAAAAAGCTACGGCGGGAAAGAATACAGCGTCTCGGAATACACGATGAGCGAGATCATCGCCTCCGTCTACGATCTGATGGAGGAGACCGGGGTGAAGGAGGGCATCCTCTTTCTCGATGAGATCAACTGCGTCAGCGAGACCCTGGCCCCGGCCATGCTGCAGTTCCTGCAGTTCAAGGTCTTCGGCCGCCACCGGGTGCCGGAGGGCTGGATCGTGGTCACGGCGGGCAATCCCCCGGAGTACAACAACTCCGTGCGGGAGTTCGATATCGTGACCTGGGACCGGCTCAAGCGCATCGACATCGAGCCGGACTACAAGGCCTGGAAGGAATACGCCGCCGAGACCCTGGTGCATCCGGCCATCCGCTCTTACCTCGATATCAAGGAGAGCGATTTCTACCGGGTGGAGTCCACGGTGGACGGGAAGACCTTCGTCACCGCCCGCGGCTGGTCAGACCTGAGCGACATGCTCCGGCTCTATGAGAAAAACGCTCTCGCGGTGGACGCCGATCTCGTCATCCAGTATCTGCAGAACAAAGAAGTCGCCAAAGGCTTTGCGCTCTATTACGATCTGTTCCGGAAGTATCGCTCCGATTATCAGATCGACCGCATCTTCGCGGGCGAAGCCGACGAAGCGATCGAAAAGCGGGCCCGGGAGGCAAAGTTTGACGAGAAGCTGAGCCTGCTGGGGCTGATCCTCTCCGGCCTGGAGGAGAAGTTCGCCGCGATCGAGGCGGAGGAAAAGGTGGGGGAAAACCTGCTGGCTGCCGCAAAGGAACTGCGGGAAGGGCCGGAAGATGCCCTCGCAGCGCTGATCGACGAAAAGAAAGAGGAGCTGGCAGCCGCCAGACAGGCGGGAAAGCTCTCCCGCCCGGAGCAGCAGATCCGGCGGCGGACCATCGCCGCGCTGGAGCAGATACAGGAGGAGCGCAAGGCCGGCCGGGAGCTGACGGAGGCGCTGCGCGGTCTTATGACCGGGCGGCGGACGGAGCTGGGTAGAGCCGCCGCCGAGGCCGGAAAAGCGCTGGAAAACAGCATTGCCTTCTGCGAGCGGGCCTTCGGCGAAGCGCGGGAGCTGCTGATCCTGATGACGGAGCTCACGGCGGACAGCCACAGCGCCCATTTCATCGCCCGCTACGGAAGCGAGGGCTATTACCGGCACAACAAGGCGCTGCTCCTCTATGAGCGGCAGCAGACCATCCTGCGCGAGCTGGACAGCCTGGAAGACGAGGCGCTATGAGCAAAAAGAAAGAAAAGGCCGTGCAGTTTTTCCTGCCCATCGGCGGCAGCCTGGTGAACCAGTGCTGCTATGTCAGCGAGGACGAGCTGGAGGAAAAAGACCCGATCGACGCGATCCCGGCGCTGCTGGAAAAGGCGGTCCGGGGGGAACTCTCTCCGCGCACGCTCTCGCGGCGGCGGGACGAGCTGCTGCGCGAGGCCCTGCGGCAGGACAGAGCCGAGGCGCTGTCCCGCCTGCTGCCGCAAAAACGCATGGAGCCTGCGCGCTTTCGGGAGCTCCTTGCCTTTGCGGAGAGCTGCCGCAGCCCGGACGCTATGGCCGCGCTGCTGTCATACCGGCGGGCGCATTACCGCCCGGCGGAGTTTGAGGCCCTGGAGCAGCGGCAGCTGGAGCTGGAGCTGGGGCTGAGCGAGCCGGAAGCAGGGGAGCTGCGGCGGATCTTCCACCTGCGCTACAGGAAAGAGGGCGTCTGTATCTGCGGTGTGAAATCCGCGCAGCGCAGCTATGAGATCCCCGCTGCCATCGGCGGAAAGCCGGTCGTGGGAGTGGACGCCGCGGCCTTCTGCACACCCGATCCCCTGCCGCGCGTGGAGAGGGCATTCAGCGATCACACAGCCCCGGAAGGGGATACAGGCAAATCGCTTTTCCTCGGCCGGGCCATGGAAAAGCGGGGCTGTCCCGAGACACCGCTGCGCTGGCGGATCCTTCGCCGGGAGGCAGGGCGCGCGCTGGTACTGTGTGAGAGAGTCGTCGCGGTGCTGCCCTGGCATCCGGAACTGCAGGAGGTCTGCTGGGAGAGCTGTGCGCTCCGAAAATGGCTCAATACCGTGTTCCTGCCGCTGAGCTTCACCCCGGCGGAGCGGGAGCGCATCCTGCCCGCCGCCGTGATCACGCCGGACAATCCCAATTATGCGACGCCCGGCGGCCCGCAGACCGAGGATCGGCTCTTCCTGCTGAGCGCGGAGGAGGCGGCGGAACTGCTCCCGGAGGACGCGGCGCGCTCGCTGAATCGCTGGTGGTGGCTGCGCAGCCCGGGCTTTGATAACAGCTTCGCCGCCGTGATCACGCCGGAGGGCGCGATCATGCGGATCGGCAGCTTTGTGGATACAGACGATTACGCCGTCCGTCCGGCCATGTGGATACGAACGGAAGAAACCTGATATATGCCGGAGGAATACAATTATTTACATTAAAATATTGAATTACCGACAGATTATCTAAGTTTTTGTTCTTCCTTTTGGCATTTTTCCCATCTTGCCCGCGCTGCCCGCACCATGATAAACTGTTCTCAGGATGGGTGAGCGACACGACACAGACAGGGGGGGGACGCATGGAACGGCAGGAAATGATACGGGATCTGAATCAGCAGATCGAAAGCCTGGCGAGACTCCACCTTCGTCACGGGCTGTATGATTCGGAGGGCTTTCGGCTCCAGCGGGAGAGGGTGGAGCGCCTGGTGCGCGAGCACAAGGTGAATGTCCGGCAGGAACTGGATCCACAGATCCGCATGCTGTACAAGCGGTACTTTGACTGAAACGGCAAAAGTCAGAGCCGGGACGCGGGCGAACAGGCCCTGTGTCCCGGCTCTGGCTTTTTGCGTGGATCAGCGCCTGTTCCTGATTATTTCGGGAAAAGTCCATTCTGCCCTTTACGCCGCAGGGCAGGATGGGGTATACTTTGAAGTAAGAGCTGCCCGGGAGACCGGCGGAGAAACGTGTGGAGGGCTGCGCATGTACGAAGCGGATCTGGATACGCTGCTGTTTTTTGACGCGCAGCCGGCTGCGCTGCCGCTCTTTCTGGCACTGGAGGAGAAGCTCCTGGCGCGCTTTCCGGAGGCGCGGAAGCGGGTGCAGAAAACGCAGATCAGCTATGATCACAGGCACGTCTTTGCCTGCGTGTCCTTCACCCGGGTGAAAAGAAAAGCGGAACTGCCGAAGCCCTGGCTCACGCTGACGCTGGGGCTGCCCTATCCGCTGGAATCAAAGCGGGTCGCGGTGAAGACGGAGGTTTCCCCCGGCCGCTGGACGACCCATCTGGTGCTGGGCGCGCAAGAGGAACTGGACGAAGAACTGATGGGCTGGCTGGATGAGGCCTACTCCTTTTCGGAACGTAAGTGAAGGGAGAGAGAAGCATGCTGGAGACGCTGAAAAACAGATTTGAGAAGAACAGGCAGCGGCATCCCGATCTGACCTGGGAGCAGGTGGAAGCGCGGCTGCGGGGAAACGAAAAGGCCCTCGCGGCGCTGCTTGCCATGGAAGAGAGCGGCGGGGAGCCGGACGTGATCGGTCTAGCCGAGGACGGCGAAGGCATCCTCTTCTGCGACTGCGCGAAGGAGACGCCCGCCGGGCGGCGCAGCTTATGCTATGACGAGGAGGCGCTCGGGAAGCGGACGAAGAATCCTCCGGCCGGGAGCGCCTGCGGGCAGGCGCGGGACATGGGCGTGACGCTTCTGACGGAGGATCTCTATTACAGGCTGCAGGAGCTGGGGGAGTTTGATCTGAAGACCTCCAGCTGGATCGCGGCCCCGGCGGAGATCCGCGAGAAGGGCGGGGCGCTTTTCTGCGAGCGGCGCTACGGCCGCGTCTTCACCTTCCACAACGGGGCGGAATCCTATTATTCCGTCCGCGGCTGGCGCGGCTGTCTGATCGTATAAAGGAGGAAGTACAATGCTGACCTGGAACGTGACTTATCACTGCAAAAAGGGACAGAGAGAGGACTTTTACCGGGCCCTGTGTGAGCTCGGGATCCGGGACAATTCCCGGGCCGAGGAGGGCAACCGCCGCTATGACTATTATTTCGCGGCGGAGGCGCCGGACGATCTGCTGCTGGTGGAGAGCTGGGAAAGCCCCGCGCTGCAGAAGGCCCACTGTGAAACCGCGATCTTCGCCGAACTGCAGGCGCTGAAAATCCGCTTCTGCGAGAGTGTGGAGATCGACAGGTTCACATACTGACAGAGGAGCGAAGGGAGAAGCGGAGATGACAATCCTGAAGATCGTTACCGCCGTGCTGGGGCTTGCCTTTCTGCTGTTTGGATACTTCATCTATTTCCGCGGAAAGTATGATCTGATCAATGATTTCAAAGCGGAATATGCGGCAGGACGCAAAGACGAACGGTATGCCAGACGGGTCGGACTGAGCGAGTTTGTGCTCGGCCTTGTGCTGCTTCTCTGCAGCCTGCTGATGATCCTGCTCGGCTGAGACAGGAAAAAAGGAGATTTCTTCATGAACGACAAAAAGAAAAAATCCGGCGGCTTCGGCACAGCTCTGGGGCTGTGCCTGGGGCTCGCCATCGGCACGGCCGTCGGCGCTGCGACGCAAAACCTGGGCCTCTGGATGCCCATCGGCATGTGCCTCGGTCTGGCGCTGGGACACGGCTGGAAAGCGGACGGCGAGGATGAAGAAAAAAGCGAAGATACGGAAAAAAGCGACGACACGGAAAACAGAGAATGAAAGCGCATTACCATCTCCCGGGTCTGTTTGAATTCATCGACTTCTACCGGGTCTTCCTGCCGCTGTACCGGCAGCACCGGGACTGGTTTTACGAATGGTGTGAGATCGGTTCCATTTACGGCGCGCCGGCGGACTGCCTCTGGGGCGGAGGCCGCGTGGGCTTCGGCGAGGACCGACCGGAAGACGCGCTGGCGCTTGCGCAGGAGTACGGGTTCTCCGCACGGCTCACCTTCTCAAACTCCCTGCTGCGGCAGGAACACCTGGCAGACCCGAAATGCAACGCGCTCTGCCGCATGTTTGAACACGGCGGGGCGGTGCAAAACGGTGTGATCCTCGCCTCGGATCTGCTGCTCCATTATCTGCGGGAACACTACCCCGGCTTCTATTTCGTCTCCTCCACCACCAAGGTGCTCACGCGTTTTGACGAGCTGGAGACAGAACTTGCGCGGCCCGATTTCCCTTTCGTGGTGCCGGATTTCCGGCTGAACAAAGCCTTTGACCGTCTCAGCGCCCTCCCGGAGGAACAGAAGCGGAAAGTGGAGTTTCTCTGCAACGAGTGCTGCTGGTTCGGTTGTCCGGAGCGGAAGGCCTGCTACGAAAATGTGAGCCGCAGGAACCTGGGCGAGGACTGCCCGGAGCACCGCTGCGTATCGCCCACGGCCGCGCGGGGCTATCGCTTTTCCGACGCGATGGAAAACCCCGGCTTCATCGGTGTGGAGGACATTCAGAATACCTATCTGCCGATGGGCTTTTCCCAGTTTAAGATCGAGGGGCGGAGTCTCGGCAGCGCCCTGCTGCTGGAGTTTCTGCTGTACTATCTGACAAAACCGGCGTATCAGCTGCGTGTCCGGGAGGAGATCTATCTGGACAGCACGCTGGATCTGTTTTGAAATCTATGGAATGAAAAGGAAACACAATGAAGAATCTTGGCTTTGGCATGATGCGGCTCCCGGTCCTCTCCGGGCCGACCGACTTTGACTATGAGCAGCTCAACCGCATGGTGGACGCCTTCCTGGAGGCGGGCTATACCTACTTTGACACCAGCTTCGTCTACCACAACGGAAAAAGTGAGGAGGCCACCCGGAAAGCGCTGGTGGAGCGCCATCCGAGAGACAGCTTCACCGTGGCCACCAAGTTCCCAACCTTCATGCAGGTGCCGGAGGAGCAGATCGAGGGCGTTTTCCGGAGCCAGCTGGAGAACCTGGGTGTGGAGTACATCGACTATTATCTTCTGCATAACATACAGACTGTTTACTATGACGGCTACGATGGCAAGGGCGGCATCGTGCAGTCCACCCATCTCTTCGACCACGCGAAAAAGTGGAAGGAAGAGGGGAAGATCCGGCATCTCGGCATCTCCTTCCATTCCTCGGCAAAGCTGCTGGACCGCGTGCTGCGCGAACACCCGGAGATCGAGTTTGTACAGATCGCGCTCAACCCCATCGACTGGGACAGCGAGCTGGTGCAGGCAGGGCCCTGCTATGACGTGATCCGGAAGCACGGCCGCAATGTCGTCATCATGGAGGCGGTCAAGGGCGGCGGCCTGGCAAAGCTGCCGGTGGAGGCGGAAGCCATCCTCAAGGCGAAGCATCCGGACTGGAGCATCGCCTCCTGGGCCCTGCGCTTCAGCCTGGAGAAGGAGGACGTGATCGCGGTCCTCTCCGGCATGAGCACGCTGGAGCAGGTGCTGGACAACACGAAAACCGCGAGCGGGGCGGAGCCGTTCTCGGCGGAAGACAGGGCTGCCCTGGCGGAAGCCATGCGCCTTTACCGGGAGAGCGCGCCGATCCCCCAGAGCAAGCTGGAGCAGTACAGGAGCCTCCTGTACCACGGCGTGCCCGTCAGCGCGATCCTGCAGGCCTGGAGCATCTGCCAGATCCAGCCGGACCCCGGCTTCTCGGACGACAACAACTACCTGAAAAACGCTTTTGCAGAAGAGGCGCGCGTGGACTTCCACGGGGGCCTTTCCAGGCAAAGCGTCGTCACGGCGGACGGCCGGGACATCACGGAGACGGTGGAAAAGGCCGTTGCCTGGCTCACGGAGCACAGCTTCTGATCCGAAGAAAAAGCGGGCGGAACACTTCGCGGTGTTCCGCCGTCAGAAAACCAAAATTCAGACAGTACGAGGAAACACGGAATGAAAAAAGGAATTGCGCTGCTGATGGCTTTTGCCCTGCGGGAGGCCTTCCGGCCGCCGGGGACGTGAAGTTCACCATGTGGGCCTCTCTCTTTGCCACGGTGGTCTGCCGCACGATCCTGAGCTTTGTGTTCGGGCTCTGGATGAACATGGGCGTGATCGGCATCGCGCTTGCGATGGGGCTTGACTGGTGCATCAAGGCGGCGCTGGACATCTGGCGCTGGAAGAGCGGCCGCTGGAAACAGTTTCAGGTGATCTGAACGCAGGACTCTGTATAGAACAGGGGGTGGAACCATGGCCTACAGCGAACTGATCAAAAACTTTGAGAAGATCCGCGGCTACATGCGGGAATTCTATGTATACGGCTTTAAAAGCCGGGAGGAGTATGACCGCAAGAGCAGCCGCAGTTATGATAACGAGCGGCGCAGGATCGAGAGCTGGCTGGGCGAATACATGAGCTTCCGCCAGAATGCCGGGGGAAAAACCGTGTTTCTCACGGTGGACAACCGCGGCGTTTCGCACAACCCCCTCTACAAGGCCTTCAAGGCCAAAAGCTTTACCGACAACGACATCACCCTGCACTTTTATCTGCTGGATCTCCTCTCCGGGGACGAGGAGCTGAGCATCCGGGAAATCATGGATCGGATCTCCCGGGACTACCTCTCCCATTTTGCATACGGGGAAGAGCTGGACGAATCCACGATCCGGAAAAAACTGAAAGAATACGAGCAGCTCGGCCTGCTGGAGCGCGCGAAAGACGGCCGGGAGCTCATTTACCGCCGGAAAAACAGCGGCGTGGATCTGGAATCCTGGCGGGAGGCCATATCCTTTTTCGCGGAGGCGGATCCGCTGGGGGTCGTGGGCTCTACGCTGCTGGATAAGCTGGACGGGCAGGAGACGCATTTCAGCTACAAGCACCACTATCTGCTGCACGCGCTGGACAGTGAGATCCTCTGTGAGCTGCTGCTGGCCATCCGGGAAAGGCGCAGCGTGACGCTGACAAGCTTCGTCGGCAGGCAGAACGAGGAGCGGGAGAATACCGTTTTCCCCCTCCGGATCCATATCAGCACCCAGACCGGTCGGCAGTATCTGCTGGCCCTTCAAACGCAAATGAAACGCCCGCTGTTCTTCCGGCTGGATAACATCCGTCGCGTCAAGGCCGGGCCGGTGGAGCCCCGGGCGGAGGAATACCGGGAGCTTGCCAAGGCGTTTTCCGGGAAGCTCTGGGGCGTTTCCACAGCCAGCCTCGAACCGGAGCATCTGGAGATGACGATCCGCGTGGGGGAGAAGGAGGGCTACATACGAAACCGGCTGGAGCGGGAAAAACGCTGCGGCCGCGTCGAACAGCCGGATCCCCATATGCTCAGGTTCACCGCGGATGTGTATGACACCATGGAAATGCTGCCCTGGATCCGCAGCTTCATCGGCCGCATCGTGCGCCTGGAGTGCAGCAATAAGGCTGTCGAGCAGCGCTTTCGCGAGGACCTGGAGACGATGCAGGGATTGTACGGGGGTGCGGACGATGCTGTTTCATGAGATCTACGGCAGCTACTTCAACGCCGTTGCCACCGTCCTGGCGGAGGCGGCGGAGGGCACGCTGACGGGCAGAAAAATGACGGCCATCGTGCAGAAGGCCGCATTCGGCGAGAGTTTGCTCTCCATCCCGGCGGCCCTGAAGGAGCAGCGCTGGCCGCTGCTTGAGAGCGACTTTTCCACCCCGCTCCGGCACGTGCCGACGATGCCGCTGACAAACCTGCAGCTGCAGTGGCTCAAGGCCCTGCTGCAGGATCCGCGGATCCGCCTCTTTGCCCCGGATGAGACGGGACTCGAAGAGGTGGAGCCGCTGTACGCGCCGGACGCTTTCGTCTTCTTTGACCGCTACGCGGACGGGGATCCCTTTACGGACGCGCATTATATCGCCTGCTTTCGCATCATCCTGCAGGTGCTGCGGGAGAAGAGAAAGATCCGCGTGCGCTACCGGGGCCAGCGGGAGACAGAGCGGTGTTATGACTGTGTCCCGTATCGGCTGGAATACTCCAGCAAGGACGACAAGTTCCGCCTGATCGCGTCACGCAGGGGCAGCACGCTGACGGTCAAGGTCTCGCGCATCCTCTCCGTCACGCTTCTGGAGCCGTACACGGCGGAGGAGCTTCGACCGGCGGAGCGGCGGGAAGACTTCCTGATCCTGGAACTGACGGATGAGCGCAACGCGCTGGAGCGCGTGATGCTGCATTTTTCGGATCTGGAAAAAGAGACCGAGAAGCTGGACGAGCGGCACTACCGCGTCACACTCCGCTACCGGCGGGAGGATGAGACCGAGATCCTGATCCGGATCCTTTCCTTCGGCCCGGTGCTGAAGGTGCTGGAGCCTGTTACCCTCGTGGAGCAGATCCGAAAGCGGCTGGCGCGGCAGCGGTGCCTGCTGGGGTCCGAAAATGCCGCAGAGCAGTGAGGAAAAGCAAGATGCATTTCAGGCACACCAATCGCCCGGGCTTTCTCCTGGGCTTTATCGATTTTTTTACCGCGGGACTCTTCTTCCTTATTTACATGCAGATGGGGCTGCAGGAGGAGCTGGACGAGATCCTGGGCAGGCGCACGCAGCGCTATTCTGTGGCCTACCTGCTGGGCATCCCGACGCTCTTTGTCTACACACTGGTGTGGATGGCGCGGATCGCCGAGGAACTGAAGGCCAAAGCGCAGGAGCTGGGGATCGAGGGAAAGCTCACCTCCTTTCGGCACATGTTCGACTGGAACGTGTTCGGCCTCTTCCTGATGGGCCCCGCCGTGGCGACGGCGCGCTTTTTCGATACGCTCAACAAGGTGGAGCGGGAACTCAACCGGCGAAACGGAGGAGAACATGAACTATAAAGTGATCGATCAGGAGACCTACTACCGCAAAGGGGTGTTCCGCCACTTTTCCGAGGACTGTATGTGCTCGACTTCCATGACAGCCCGGATCGACGTGACGGCGCTGGCCGCCCGCTCAAAAGAGAGCGGGACGAAGTTTGTGCTGAATTTCCTGTACATCCTCTCCAAAGTGCTCAACTCCCGGGAGGATTACCGGATGGGCTGGCTCTGGCAGACGAAGGAGCTGATCTGTTACGACATGATCCACCCGACCCAGTACGTGTTCCATGAGGACACGGAGACCTGCACCCCGGTCTACACGCTCTATGACCCGGACTACGCCCGCTTTTACGCCGGCGCCCTGCGGGATCTGGAGGAGGCCAGAGAGACGCGGGAATATCGGCTGGAAACGGAGAACCACCCCAACTGGTTCGACGCCTCCTACATCCCCTGGCTCTCCTACGACTCGCTGAACATCGAGCTGCCGGACGGCTATCTGTATTTTTCGCCCATCGTCAACTGGGGCAGATACCGGGAGGAAAACGGCAGGCTGATGATGCCGGTGAGCGTGCGGCTGAACCACGCGATCGCGGACGGCTTTCTGCTGGCCCGGGTCTTCCGCCTGCTGCAGCAGGAGGCGGACAGCTTTATCCCCTGCCTGGACGGAGAAGCCTGAAA
This sequence comes from uncultured Clostridia bacterium, assembly GCA_946628965.1. Lineage (GTDB taxonomy): Bacteria > Bacillota > Clostridia > Oscillospirales > Oscillospiraceae > Limivicinus. The sequence continues at coordinate 15,686 of CAMOXI010000036.1, forward strand.
AAACAAAAACGCTGTCCCGGAAAGACAGCGGATGAAAAGAAAAGGAGATAACAATGGGTGTTTTTTCAAAGGTCGAACGCTTTCGGGAAGCGGGCGAGGCGGCAAACGTGAACAACGTGGAGCGCTTCGGCGAGCCTGCGCACTCCCTCTTTACCAGCACCAAGGTGCTGACGCTGCACCACAGGATCGAGATCACGGATGCGGAGGAAAAGGTCGTCTACCGCGCCGAGAGCAAATTCCCCTCCCTGCATGACAAGACGGATCTCTACGACGCTGACGACAGGCTCGTTGCCCATATGGAGAAGAAATTCTTCTCGCTCCATGAACGGCACTTTATCACCATGGCCGACGGCACGGCCTTTGAACTGTCCAATGAGATCTTCCACCTGATCAAGGACATCACCAACATTGAGGGCCTGGGCTGGCAGCTGCAGGGAAATATCCTGGGGCTGAACTTCGAGCTTTACGATGAAAACGGCGCGGTCATCGCCGTGATCGCCCAGAAGCTGTTTTCCATGCACGACAAATACTGCGTGGATATTTACAGACCCGAGCATGAGCGGACGGTTGTCGCGATCCTGGTCACGCTGCAGCACATGATCCGGGATCGGGAGAACGCCTCCGCGGCCTCGTCCTCCTCCGGCTCCTCCGGGGAGTGATCCCTTGGCCGGCGCGAGAGCGCGGAAGGAGAACCCATGATCGCCAATTACCATACCCATACATACCGCTGCGGCCACGCCGAGGGCGGTGATGAAGAATACGTCCGTCAGGCGGTGGAAAGCGGGCTCACAATTCTGGGCTTTTCCGATCACACGCCCTACGACTATTTTGACGCAGAACCCCGCAGCCGCCCCATTCGCATGAAGCCGGAGGAACTGCCGGACTACGCCCGGTCGGTGCACGATTTGGCGGAGAAATACCGGGACAGGATCGAGATCCACCTCGGTGTGGAGGCAGAGTACTACCCGAAATACTTTCCGCGCCTGCTGGAGATGCTGCGCGAAAACGGCGTGGAGTACATGATCCTGGGGCAGCACTTTCTCGGCAATGAGATCGGCGAGCCCTACAGCGGCAGGCCGACCCTGGATCGGAAACTGCTGGAGCGCTATGTGTCCCAGACCATCGAGGCCATGGAAACGGGGCTTTTCAGCTGCTTTGCCCACCCGGATCTGCTGCGCTACATCGGCAGCGGAAAAGTCTACGAACAGGAGATGCGCCGCCTCTGCCGCGCGGCGCTGCAGGCGGAAGTGCCGCTGGAGATCAATCTCCTCGGCCTGCGGGAAGGCCGCCATTATCCCAACGAGCGCTTCTGGCGCGTCGCGGCGGAGGAGGGAAACCCGGTGATCCTGGGCTGCGACGCCCACCGGCCGGAGCATGTCGCGGACGTAAAGAGCGAGGAGACGGCCCGCGCCCTGGCGGAGCGGCTCGGCCTGAGCCTGCTGGATACGCTGCCTCTTCGCAATATAGGCGTATAAAAGAAGAACCGGGTAACACCCGGTTCTTCTTTTATACAGAATACTGCTTATTTCTTCGCCTGGCCGTAGTAAGCGTTCTTGCCGTGCTTGCGCTGGTAATGCTTCTCCACGATGCGCTGCGGCGCGGGGACGGCAGCGGGATTGACCTGGCGGGTGAAGATGGCCATCTTCGCCACTTCCTCCAGCACCACCGCGTGGTAGACAGCCTGAGCGGCGTCCTTGCCCCATGTGAAGGGGCCGTGGCTGTGGCAGATGACGGCGGGCACGGCCTTGGGGTCGATGTCCCGTTCCCGGAAGGTCTCGACGATGATCTTGCCGGTGTTCAGCTCATAGTCCTCGTCCAGCTCTTCCTTCGTCAGATGGCGGGCACAGGGGACCGGGCCGTAGAAATAGTCGGCATGGGTGGTGCCGTAGCAGGGAATGTCCTCCCCGGCCTGGGCCCAGCCCACGGCATAGGGACTGTGGGTGTGGACGATGCCGCCCACGGTGGGGAAGGCGTTATAGAGCACCAGATGGGTCTTCGTATCGGAAGAGGGGTTCAGCTCGCCCTCCACCTTGTTGCCCTGCAGATCCATGACCACCAGATCCTCGGGCCGCAGCTCGTCATATTCCACGCCGGAGGGCTTGATGACAAAAAGGCCCTTCTCCCGGTCGATGCCGCTGACGTTGCCCCAGGTATAGGTGACGAGGCCCCGGCGGGGCAGTTCCATATTCGCCTCAAAGACTTTCTGCTTCAGTTCTTCCAGCATGCGCTGTGCCCTCCTGTAATCGTATTGACTACATTATAACGGTAAGTCTCCCTGATTGCAAGGGGCGGGGATTGCCAGCGGAGGGCGATTCTGCTATAATCAGGCTCGCAGACTGGAAAAGGAAGACGCCCTATGACCAAAACCATTGTTTTCGATCTGGACAATACGCTTTACGCCTATGACCCCTGCCACACGGCGGGCTTTCGCGCGGTGACGGACTATGCCGCGGCGGCGCTCGGCATTGCGTCGGAGGACTTTCCCGCCCTGCACCGGGAGGGAGACCTGCTGCTGCGCGCCCATGCGGGGGAGAACGCCGCCGCGATCCACAGCCGGCTGATCCGCTATCAGCTCATTCTGGAGATGCTGGGCCTCCCGATCTTCCACGCGCCGCGGATGGAAAAGCGGTACTGGGACGCCTATTTTGCGGAGGTAAAGCCTGAGCCCGGTACCCGGGAGACGCTGGAGAACCTGCGGGAGCAGGGCTATCGCGTCGGGGTCGGCACGAACATGACCGCGCCGCAGCAGTATGAGAAGCTGCGACTGCTGGGCCTGCTGGCGCTTGTGGACTTCATGGTCTGCAGCGAGGAGGTCAACGCCGAAAAACCGGATCCGAAGCTCTTTGCCCGCTGCGCGGAGAAGGCGGGCTGCGCCGCCGGGGAATGCCTGTTCGTCGGCGACGATCCGGAGCGCGACATCCGGGGAGCGCTGGCGGCGGGGATGCCCGCCGTGTGGCTGCGGCGCTCTGATACGGGAGAAGTGCCGGAGGGCGTGCCCGCGATCGAGAAACTGGATGCGCTGCCCGCGGTGCTCGCGGCGATGAAATAACGGAGGATAGTATGCGATACGAGGCAATTCTGTTTGATATGGACGGTACGGTGCTCTACACCTTGGAAGATCTGCACGACGCGATCAACGCGGCCCTGGCCCACTTCGGCATGCCGGCGCTCACACTCGAGCAGGTGCGCGCCTATGTGGGAAACGGCTCGGCGAGGCTTGTCGAGCTGGCGGTCCCGGAAGGCACATCCGAGGAGACGCGGCAGGCGGTGCTGGACTGGTATAAGCCCTATTACGACGCCCACTGCAACATCAAGACCCGGCCCTATGCCGGCATCCCGGAGCTGATGCAAGAGCTTCGCGCGGCGGGGCTGCGGCTCGTCATCATCTCCAACAAGCCTGACTCCGCGGTGCGGCTGCTGGCGGAGGATCACTTCCCGGGCCTTCTGGATCTGGCCGTGGGGGAGACCGCCCAGGTGCGGCGCAAGCCCTGGCCGGATATGATCGAGGTCTCGGCCGCGCGGCTGGGGCTCGACAAGAGCCGCTGCCTCTATGTGGGCGACTCGGAGGTGGACGTGCTGACGGCGAAGAACGCGGGGATCGACTGCGCCTCCGTCTGCTGGGGCTTTCGCAGCCGGGAGCAGCTGCTGGAAGCCGGCGCAGAGCGCATCTTCGACAGTGCCGACTCCCTGCGGGACTGGATATTGAGCAGGGAATAAAAGCGTATAGGCTAATAAACAAGCCGGTGCTTTACGCACCGGCTTGTTTACTATATGGCGGGATATTACTTTTCGTTGACCGCGTCGACGAAGCGGAGGAAGGCCTCTTTGCCCGCGGCGTCGCGCTTGTAGACGCCCGCATCGCAGAGGACCTGCATGAAGACCTTTCCAACCTCCTGCCGCAGGATCTCTTCGGTGTTCTCGGCGGTGAAGGTATACTGCTTCTTCAGTCCTTCGGCCCACTCTGCATGGGAGGCGAGAGACGGGGTGGCGCGCAGATCGCCGCCCGCGATCAGGCAGTTCTTCAGCTCCTCCAGCTCGTTTTTCAGGCGGGAGGGGAGAACGGCCAGACCCATGACCTCGATGAGGCCGATGTTCTCCTTCTTGATGTGGTGCAGCGGCGCGTGGGGGTGATAAAGACCCAGCGGGTGCTCCTCGGTGGTCAGGTTGTTGCGCAGCACCAGGTCGATCTGGTAAGCTTCGCCGCGGCGGCGGGCGATGGGCGTGATGGTGTTGTGGGGGACGCCCTCGGTCTCGGCGAGGATCATGGCCGCCTCGTCGGTGTAGCGCCGCCAGCAGCCGAGGATCTTGTCGGCCAGGTCCACGATGCGCTCGCTGTCCGGCCCGGTCAGGCGGATGACGGACATGGGCCACTTGACGATGCCGGCCTCAATGTCCTCATAGCCCTTGAACCTGAGCGGGGTCTCCACCGGGGCCTTGGCCATGGCAAACTCGTAGCGACCGCCCTGAAAATGGTCATGGCTCAGAATGGAGCCGCCCACGATGGGCAGATCCGCGTTGGAGCCGACAAAGTAATGGGGCATCAGCGTGACAAAGTCGAAGAGCTTGCGGAAGGCGGCACGGTCCACCTTCATGGGCGTGTGCTGCGAATTGAAGACGATGCAGTGCTCGTTGTAGTAGACGTAGGGGGAGTACTGCCAGAACCAGGGCGTGCCCGCGATGGTCAGGGGCAGGATGC
>CAMOXI010000037.1 GCA_946628965.1 uncultured Clostridia bacterium
CCTGGAGAGCCGCAACATGTCCGGCTACTATGCCGCGAGCCGGGAGGAAGCCCTGAAGCTGGCCCTGACGCTGATCCCCGAGGGGTCCACGGTCACCATGGGCGGTGGCATGAGCGTGCACGAGATCGGGCTGGTCAAGGCCCTGAAGGACGGAAACTGGAACTTCATCGACCGCGACGAGTACACGGACAAGCGCGCGGCCATGCTCCTGGCCTACGATGCGGACGTGTTTCTCGCGAGCGCAAACGCCATCACTGAGGACGGCGTGCTGGTGAACATCGACGGCAACGCAAATCGTGTCTCCGCCATCGCCCAGGGGCCGAAGAAGGTCGTCCTGATCGTGGGCATGAACAAGGTCTGCAAGGACGTGGACGGGGCGATGAAGCGCGCCCGCAACGTGGCGGCGCCGATTAACGCCCAGCGCTTCGGCATCTCCACCCCCTGCGCCAAGACCGGCTCCTGCATGGACTGCAAGTCGCCCGAGACGATCTGCTGCCAGTTCCTGATCACGCGCTACTCCCGCCACACCGGGCGCATCCACGTGATCCTGGTGAACGACAGCCTGGGCTTCTGAGCCATGGAGAGGGCAGAGCGCATCCGCGCCATGGAGGCGCGGCTGAACCGGCTGCTGCAGTGGCAGGAGGAGCTTGCACGGCTGCTGGACGAGCTGCCACAGGCACGGGAGGACGAGGAAATCCTGGCGGAGTATCTGGAGAGCCCCGAATGGCAGGCCGATTTCGAGGCCGACGAGAGGGGAGAGCTGCCGGCGGATCTGCCCCGGGGCGTCCTCTCGGAGGACGGGATCTATGACGCGCTGGCGACGCAGCGGGAGCTGCTGGACGCCCTGCACAACGAAACGGAGTGATGCCGATGCTGCCGAAGGATCCGATACTGCTTTTGAGCGTTGTGAACATGAAGCTGCGGGACGCCTATGACTCGCTGGATGCACTCTGCGAGGATCTGGACGAGGACCGCGGCGAGCTGGAAGAGAAGCTCCGCGCCGCGGGCTATGTCTACGACAGCGAACACAATCAGTTTCGATAAAGAAAAAAGAACGCAAAAGATGGATGTGAAGGTTCACATCCATCTTTTTTCTGTGGTTCCGTTTGTGCATATCACGTCCGTCCCTCACCGTAGGGGAGGGGCTTGCCCATGCCCTTATGTCGGAACCGGTGCGGCTTCTGCGGGCGAGGGCAAGCCTCGCCCCTACTGACCACTATCCCCCAGCCTGTCCGCTGCGCGTCCAGCCAGCCCCCTTTAGGCAAGGGGGCCATATCAGAGTCCGGCGTTGTAACGCGTCTGCGGGCGGCCGAGGGCGGCCGCCCCTACAGGGAAACGTCCGTCCTTCGCGTTAGGGGCCGACGCCCTCGGCCGCCCGCTTGACCGACCTGGTACCTTATCCGCGGGCGGCTGATAGCCGCCCCTACGAAAAACCTTCGTTCCTCAGCGTAGGGGCCGTTCACGAACGGCCGGATGTGCATAACCCCTCCGCCTCGCTGCGCTCAACACCTCCCTTTTCAGGGGAGGCTTTTTCCATGTTCGCGGCACGCGTCTCCTAAGCACTAAGCGCCAGGCGACCGGCGCTAATCACTGACCACTGGCCACTGGCCGCTGACCACGCTCAGCCCTTGACGCCGCCGGAGGTGAGGCCCGCGGTCAGGTGCTTTTCGATGGACATGAAGAGGATCACGACCGGGATCGTCGCGAGCAGGGAGGCCGCGAAGAGGTACTGCCACTCGATCATGTTGAAGGACGAGAACTGGGTGATGCCCACGGTGATGGGCCGGTTGGAGGCCGTGGAGATGAGCACCGTGGAGATCGTATACTCGTTCCAGGCGTTGATGAACACGAAGATCAGCGCCGTCACGATGCCGGGAGCGGCCATGGGGATCAGCACCCGGGTCAGCGCCCCCATGGTGCCGCAACCGTCGATGAGGGCCGCCTGCTCCATTTCCGGCGAGATGGACACGAAGGTGCCGCGCAGCAGCCACACCGCAAAGGCCTGGTTGAAGGCCGCGTTGATGAGCATGAGGCCCACGATGGAGTCGTTTAAGTGCAGGGTGTTCATGAGCTGGGAGATGCCGATCAGCAGCACCACCGGGGAGAACATCTGGCTCATGATCACAAAGCCCAGGAAGGCCTTCTTGCCCTTGAACTGCATCCGGGCCATGGCATAGGCCGCCGGGATGCCGCAGAGCATGGCGATGGCCGTGGCCCCGCCGGCAACGAAGAGGGAGTTTAAGAGATAGCGGGGCACGCCGCGGCGCACGATGTCCGTCAGGTTGCTCCAGATCCATTTGGTGGGGAACATGTGCAGGAAGTACATGTCCAGCGTCTCCGCGTTGGAGCGGAAGGCCGTGATGAGCATGACATAATAGGGGTAGAGCGTGACGAGGCACACGACGACCACGAAGAAGTACAGCAATCCCCGCAGCAGCGTCCCCTTGATGGCGCCGAAGCGGATCTGGATCGCCGAGAGGAGAATGATGCAGATCGCCGGCAGCAGCAGCCACGCGAGGCCCGAGCAATGGTATTTCAGGCCGGAGAGCACCTGCTCGATGTTCTCGCCCATCTGCCCGTCAAAGAGGAGGCGGTCCATACGGGAAAAGAAGAGAGCCCGGCCTTCTTCCAGGAGCCCCGCGTTGTGCAGGCCCATCTGCCGGGAGAAGGCATAGGTGTTCATCATCAGGATGACCGGCACCAGCAGCAGGGCCAGCAGCGCCGTCACACAGGCCGCGCCCCGCAGGGCCCGGCTGCGCCCGTCCAGATAGCGGGGCAGGAGATCCCCGGATCCGACGAGCCCTGCCGCGGCGAGAGCCGCGCTCAGCCCCAGGCACAGCAACAGCGCCGCCGTCAGCTTTGAGGCGGCAAAGCCCTGCCCCAGCAGGGAAAACAGATTTTTGCCATAGCTCTGGCTCAGGGTGAAGGTGACGAGGGAGGTGGTCTTGCCCTTGGAGTTGACGCGCTCCAGCACGTCCTCCGACAGACTCACGGAGAAGCCCTGCGCCCGGTACTCCTCGGCCACGGCTTCGGCCTCCGCTTTGGCGGCGACGTACTTTTCATCGCCCACAAAGGTGTTGGCGGATTTTTTCGTGTAGACCTGGGCCTCAAAGCTGAACAGCGGCAGGCTCATCAAAATCAGGGCCAGGGCCAGACCCAGCAGCAGAAACAGCAGCGCGCGGCGGTTCTGGCTCTTCATCTCGGGAGATCTCACTGCTCATCCTCCTTTCGCATCACGCCGATCATGTACACCCCGGCGCAGACGCAGAGGATCAGAAAGCCGATCACGGACAGGGCCGTGGCCGGGCCCTTTTTCCGCTCGTAGAAGGACAGCATGTAGAGATAGGTGATCATGGTGTCCGTCTTGTGGGCGGGGGCGCCCTTGGTCATGGTGTAGACGATGGGGAAGGAGTTGAAGACGTAGATGATATTCAAAACGGTGCTGACGGTCAGGGAGGGGCGCACCATGGGCAGCGTGACGTGGCGCAGCTTGCCCCAGAAGCCCGCGCCGTCCATGGTGGCGGCCTCATACAGCGAGCCGTCGATGGACTGCAGACCAGAGAGCACGCAGAAGGTGACGAAGGGAACGGTGACGAAAATGCCGACGGCGCACTCCCAGATGAATTCGATCTGGTAGCTGGAGCGCCAGTTGATGGCCTGCTGGATGATGCCCAGGTTCAGCAGGACATTGTTGAGGTTGCCGTATTCGTACTTGATGATGTAGTTCCAGACGGAGGCCTGGATGACCAGCGAGGTCGCCCAGGGGAAGACCAGGATGGAGCGGGCGATCTTGCGCCCGCGGAACTTCTGGTTGAGGACCATGGCGATGATGAAGCCCAGCAGCGTGGAGAGCCCCACGACGGAGATCACCCACCACATGGTGTTGAGCATGACGGTTTTGAACGCGGGGAGCTTCACCGCGTCCACGTAATTCTGAAAGCCGATGAAGCCGCCGATCACGCCGCCCTGGGAGATGTAGCTGAAGGAGAGCTTGAAGACGATCAGGATCGGGAAGACCACAAACACGGCGATCAGCAGCATGCTGGGCAGGAGCCAGAGATAAGGCTCCCATTTGTTTCGGTTGAGACGGGTATTCACTCCGCTGCCCCCCTCTTCGGGATTTGATCCGGGGAAGCGGTTCGCGCTTCCCCGCAGATGTCAAAAAAACGGACCCGGCATGTTGCAGCCGAGTCCGTGCGATTCTGTGCGTCAGCCGGCGACTTCGGCCTGCAGAGCATCCAGACCGGCCTGGATATCGCCGCCGATCAGAGCCTCCTGCTCAACGGTGGTGACACCCTGACGGACCTGTGCCCACTCGGCCTTGGCGGCGGGGTAGAACTGGCAGGAGCCCAGAACGTCCAGCCAGGCGCCGAAGGAAGGATCGGCCTCGACCAGCGCCTCAACCGCGGAGTTCACGGCGGGCAGGAAGCCTTCCATGCTGACCCAGCCCACATAGTTCTCGGGACGGTAGAAGAACTCCAGGAACTTGCCGATGGCCTCGTTGCGGGCCTCCTGATCGGGAGCGGACTCATCCTTGAAGGCCATCACGCGGTCCATGACGCCGACGGAGGAGCCGGTCTTGCCCTCGTTGGCGGGGATGCCGGCGGTGGCCATGTTGATCTCGCCGCCCTTGTCAGCGACGTAGGTCGGCAGCTGGTTCGGAGCGATGACCATGGCGAGCTTGCCGGCGGCAAACATATCCTGCAGGTCATAACGGGTCTGGGTGGCCGGGTTCGGGTTGGTGTAGCCGTCGTTCACAAGGCTGATGGCAAAGTTGATGGCTTCAACGTTCTCCGGAGAGTTGACAGCCCAGTCGCCGTTGGCGTCGACAAATCCGCCGCCGTTGCCCCAGGTGTAGTATGCGAAGGCAGCCTGGCCTTCATCGGTGGTCATGTCAATGCCCCAGGGATAGATCTCACCGTCATAGTAGTCGATGATCGCCTGGGAAACGTCCTGCAGCTCTGCCCAAGTGGTGGGCACTTCCACGCCGACCTCATTGAGGATGTCGACATTATAGAACAGGGCGCGGGCAGAAGCCAGATCGGGAACCGCCCAGCACGTGTCGTCGATGATGGACTGGTCAATGAAGGAGGGGAAGAAATCGGCGAACAGGTCATCCGGGCAGTAATCCTTCACAGGAAGCAGGAGGCCTTCATTCGCGTAGTTGGCAAAAACGTCGATGTTCAGAATGTCGGGCGCGTTGTTGTTGGCGATACGCGTATCGACTTCGGTGTAGACATCGTTCCAGGACACCACGTCCAGATTCAGCTTGATGCCGGGGTTGGCCGCTTCGAACTTCTCGACGAAGTTGGAGCCGTCCATGCCCTTGCCCAGGAACCATTCATTGGTGTTGGGGCCGTACTGGCAGATGATGACGTCCAGCGTGATTTCGTCATCAGCGTAGGCGACGGTGCCGAAGCTCCCGAGGCTCACGACCATGACGAGCGCAAGCAGCAGTGCGAGAAACTTTTTCATACTGTTCTTCTCCTTACATAAAAAATATTGCCGGAGCAACTGTGGATATTTTAGAACGCTTTTGGCATTTTGTCAATAACTCCGGCGTTTCGTATGAGTTTTCAGAGTCGCTTTTGTACAGAAGCGACAAAAACCATTCAAGTTTTTGTTGAAATCACAGATTTTGCTGCGAGCCGCCCTCGGGCGATTCATGCGACCCGAGCACCGCGAGGTAGTCCCTTTAGGGAAATCGCCCCTACGCGTAAATATCCGTCCCAACTCGTAGCGCCGAGCATTGCTCGGCGTTTCCTCCTCGCCGACCAATGGTCGGCGCTACGGGCGGATGCGGAGGAAACCTTGTACCGTGTCCGCGGGCGGGGCAAGCCCCGCCCCTACGATGAAATGACCGTCCCGCGCCGTAGGGGCCGTTCACGAACGGCCCGTAATGTCCGACGCTGTACCATGTTCATTTCTGTCATCCTGCGACGCGAAGCTAGTCCTTTAGGGCCGCCCCTACGAATAACTTCGTATCGTGTCCGTCCTATGCCGTAGGGGAGGGGCTTGCCCCTCCCGCAATGTCCGATGCTGCAGCGTGTCGGCATGTCGGTATGACAGCATGACAGCAGCAGGGCCGGGCCCCCTGTGCTGTCATTGCCGTCACTGCCGCCACGGTACCATGTCGGCGAGAGCGGATGATGTCCGTCCTGCTTCGCAGGGGAGGGGCTTGTCCCTCCCGCCCTGTCGGAACCGGTACGGCAGCTGAGGGCGAGGGCAAGCCTCGCCCCTACTGACCACTGGCCACTGACCACTGACCACTCACGTTCCTCTTGCGATTCCGGGCAGGATGCGATATACTGTGGCCGCGGAAAGAAAGGGGACGGACATGTCAATCGTAGAAGGCAAGGGAAAATGGCTCTGGAGCGCGCTGCTGCTGTGCGTCTGGGCGGCGGTGATCGCGATCTTTCTGAGGAACCACGGCAGCCTTACGGTGCAGCAGCTGCTGGACTATACGCCGAAGGAGCCGGTAAAGGCGGCCTTCGCCATGCTGGGGCTCTTCTGCCTGAAAAGCCTGGACTTTGTGATGCACTCGGGCGTCCTCTACGCCGCCTGCGGCGTCATGTTCCCGCTGCCGATCGCGCTGCTGCTCAACCTGATCGGCGCCAGCATCATCGTCACCGCGCCCTACTTCCTGGGCCGCAGCCTGGGCACGCCCGTCGCCCGCCGCCTGCGGGAGAAATACCCCAAGCTTGCCAATATCGAAAAGCTGCGCCTGGGAAACGGCTTTCTCACCGCCATGTTCCTGCGCGTGGCCAGCACCCCGCTCACCATCGCCAGCGTCTACATGGGCGCCACCGGCATGGCCTTCGGGCCCTATCTCGCGGGCTCACTGACGGGGCTCATCCCCGTCATGATCAGCTACGCCGTCATGGGCGCCGCGGCAGACGATCCGACGTCGCCCGCTTTTATAGCGGGGGCGGGGGCCATCGCCGTCACCACAGGCCTCTCGATCCTCATCTATGCCATCCTGCTGCACCGGCAGTATCGCCGGGCGCAGAGGAGCGGCACATAGCAAAAAGGAGTTACTATGCATAACGAAGCATTGGAACAATACAGCGCCGCCCTGAAGGCGGGCCAGCGCTACTATAAGGCCGCGGTCGCCCGCGGCAGCAGCCCCTATCCCACCGTCCTGGACGAGCTGACCCAGGGCTCCGTCGCCAACGGCATGGCGGATCTGGGCAACGTCAACGTCCCGACGGAGCTGATCGTCGGCACCAAGAGCGCCGGGCGCACCTTCGCCCTGGCGGGCAATTTCATGCCACTGCTGCCGGTGACAAGCGAATTCGGCATGAAGTGGATCGCCCTCTGCGACGCCCACCTGAGCGAGGAGGGCATCCGCGATCCCATCAAGTGCTATGAGTATTTCGGCCGCTTCTATGTGCAGGAGGGCAACAAACGCGTCAGCGTCCTGAAAAGCTACGACGCGCCGTCCATCCCCGCCATCGTAACGCGCATCATCCCGCCCTACAGTGAGGAGGAGCATGTGCGGCTCTACTATGAGTTCATGGCTTTCTACGCCCTCTCCCGGCTCTACGGCGTGGAGTTTCGCCGCACGGGGGACTATGCCAGACTCCAGGCCGCTCTGGGCTTTGAGCCGGATCATGTCTGGACCGAGGACGAGCGAAGGCGTTTCTCCTCCGGTTTCAGCTTCTTCAAAGGCGTCTATGAGCGCTGCAGCGACCGCAACCCGGAGATCACCGCGGCTGAGGCTCTGCTGGGCTGGCTGGATCTCTATCCCTTCTCCTCTCTGCGCGATCTGACCGCGACCCAGCTCTATCAGCAGCTGGACAAGATCTGGCCGGACATCGCCGCCCGCGCAGAGAGCGCGGCCATCCCCGTCAGCACCGTGCCCGAGGCCAAGGGGCAGAGCGTGCTGCAGCGCCTGCGCCGCGTCGCCCACGCCGACCGGATCGAGATCGCCTTCCTCTACGCCTTCGACCCGGAGACCAGCGCCTGGACCCGCGCCCACGACGAGGGGCGCCGGTATCTGGAGCAGGCCATGGGCGAGCATGTGCACATCCAGATCCAGCGGGCCTATAATCACGATTATCTGGCCGCCATTGAGCGGGCGGCGGCAGACGGGGCAAAGCTCATCTTCGCCACCACGCCCTCCATGGCCGCCGACTGCCGCAAGGCCGCCACGCTCCATCCGGAGCTGAAAATCCTCTGCTGCGCCCTGTCGCAGCCCTATTCCGGCGTGCGTACCTACTACACCCGCAATTACGAGGTCAAGTTCCTGGCCGGCGTGGTCGCGGGCATCATGGCAGGGAAGGAGCCCATCGGCTACGTGGCCAATTACCCCATTCAGGGGGTCCCGGCGGAGATCAACGCCTTCGCTCTCGGCGCCCGCAGCACCAATCCCGAGGCCCGGGTCCTGCTGCGCTGGACCTGCATCGGCGGAGACCCCGTGCAGGAGCTGCTGGACAGCGGCGTGCGCATCCTCTCCAACCGGGACGTGATCCGCCCGGGCCAGACAAAAACAGCCATGGAGCTCGGCACCTACATGGTGACGGACGACGGCGGCTCGGTGCCGCTGGTGACGCCGCTGTGGAACTGGGGAAGGCTCTACGAGCAGATCGTCAACAGCATCTTCTCCGGCGCCTGGGCCGATATCGCCCGCAGCAAGTCCATCCATTACTGGTGGGGCATGGACAGCGGCGTGATCGACCTCAGTTACGGTGCGGCCCTGCCCGCGGGCGTGCGCGGTCTGGGGGAGATCCTGCGCCGGGGCTTTGCCTCCGGCACGATCCGGCCCTTCCGGCTCGAATTGCGCGACCAGGCGGGGAATCTCCGCTCCGACGGCAGCGAAGCACTGAGTCCGGAGCAGATCATGAAGATGGACTGGCTCTGCGACAACGTGGAAGGGGAGATCCCGGCCTTCGAGAAGCTCCTGCCCATGTCCCGCGATACGGTGCGGCTCCTCGGCGTCTACCGGGAGAGCCTGCCGCCCGAGAAGGAGGCGCCGCAGCTGTGAAGCTCCTGCTGATCTCCGATGAGGAGGACAAGTTCCTCTGGGACTACTACCGGCCCGGACGGCTCGCGGGCTATGACATGATCCTCTCCGCCGGGGATCTGAAGCCGGACTATCTGAGCTTTCTTGTGACCATGGCCAACCGGCCGCTGCTGTACGTGCACGGCAACCACGACGCCCGCTATGAGAAGCATCCGCCCGAGGGCTGTGAGTGCGTGGACGACAGGCTGGTGAAGGTCAACGGCCTGCGCATCCTGGGCCTCGGCGGCTGCCCCATGTACAACAAGGGGCAGCACCAGTACACCGAGCGCCAGATGCGAAAGCGGATCCGGAAGCTGAACTGGAAGATCCGCTGGGCCGGCGGGGTGGACATCGTGCTGACCCACGCGCCCATGCGCGGCTACGGCGATCTGGACGATGTGACCCACCGGGGCTTTGAGGCCTTTCAGCCGCTGCTCGACAAGTGGAAGCCTAAATATCTCGTGCACGGGCACGTGCATCTTAATTACGGCAGCCGTCAGCCCCGGATCCTGCAGTACGGGGAGACGACGATCATCAACGCCTGCGGCAAATACGTGCTGGAGCTGGACGCCCCGCCCGTACAGGAAAAAAAGCGCCGCCTCTTCTCACGGTGAACAGCAGCAGCCCCGCTCCCTGATTTGGGAGCGGGGCTGCTGCATTGCTGGGCTGTGCGCGGTAGGTTATACATCGCGCCCATGCTGATGTTGTATCCCCCTGTCTGTCCGCTGCGCGGCAGGGTGTACGTCACGCCCTTCTGGCCACTGACCACTGATCACTGACCACTTGTTATGCGGGTTCGTAGGACCGGCTGATCTCCAAGCCCTCGGCGTTGAACTCCACGTCCTCCATCAGCGCGGGATCCACGCGGCTGCGGCGCTTGACCACCATGCCCTCGCCCTGGTTGTTGAAGACCCAGATGTAATAGCCGCGATAGGCCGGGTCGGGCTTGCGGAAGGCGCCGGACTCGTTCAGGCGGCAGAACTTGGCACGGCCCTCCGCCGTGTCCAGCAGATCGCCCGGGCCGCTGTAGTACAGCTCGTCCTGGGCAGCTTTCTTCTTGAATTCTTCCCATTCTTCCTCGGGGACATTGTTGACGTCATTGGGCTGAAACATGCTGTATCCTCACTTTCCCTGCTGTTTGCACCAGGTGTTCATAATAAAGCTCGTGGGCAGATGCTTGACCAGCTGCACCTGCAGCCGCTCCGGCAAGCCCAGAACGGAGACCGCCCTGCCCTTCTTCATGTCCTTCAGGGCCTTGGCGATCACCTGCTCGGGCGGGTAGAAGCGGTTATAATACTGAATCGTGTCGTCGTGCACGGCGTGCTCAAAAAACTCGGTGGTGATCCAGCCGGGGCAGACCGCCATCACGCGGATGCCGCGCTTCTCCACCTCCTTGCCCAGGGCGCGGGAGAAACTGAGCACGTAGGCCTTGGACGCGCCGTAGACGTTGATATAGGGAACCGGCTGCCAGGAGGACATGGAGCCCATGTTCCAGATCCGGCTGCCCGCCTTCATGTAGGGCAGGCTCAGGTGGCACATCCCGGTCAGGGCCCTGGCATTGAGGTCGATGATATCCAGCTGCCGGTCCATGTCCATCTCCGTGAAGACGCCGAAGAGGCCGAAGCCCGCGGCGTTGACCAGCACGGCGATCTCCGGCTGTTCCTTCTCCAGCAGCTCCCGGTAGGCGTAGAGGCTCTCCCGCTTCTGCAGATCCCAGACCAGGGGGCGGATCGGATTGCGGCATCTGGCCTTCAGTTCTTCCAGCCGCTCTTCCCGCCGGGCGATGACCCAGATCTCGTCAAATGCTTCTTCCCGATCCAGCGCGTACACAAACTCCCGGCCCATGCCGGAGGACGCGCCGGTGATGACTGCGATTCTCATGCCGTCCCTCCGCGTTTCATACTGTTGACAGGATACCACAGCGCGGGGGAAATTACAATACAGTGGTCAGTGGCCAGTGGTTAGTAGTCAGTAGGGGAGGGGCTTGCCCCTCCCGCCGGTACCACATCGGACACAGCGGGCGCGTGATACGCGCCCCTACGAGGCAGAACAGACATTTCACTGTAGGGGAGCGCATTGCGCTCCCGCAGACGTGGTACCGTGGCGGCAGTGACGGCAATGACAGCACAAGGGGCCCGGCCCTGCTGCTGTCATGCTGTCATACCGACATGCCGACACGCTGCAGCATCGGACATTGCGGGAGGGGCAAGCCCCTCCCCTACGGCATAGGACGGACACGATACGAAGTCGAAGGCTGCACCAAGGCTCTCTTGCCTAAAGGGGGCTGGCTCACCGCGCAGCGGACAGACTGGGGGATAATCGTAGCGCCGACCACTGGTCGGCGAAGAGAAAACGCCGGGCAATGCCCGGCGCTACGAAGCACCAGGCGCAAAAACAGGAGCCGGGATCAAATCCCGGCTCCTTGCTGTATTGTTTACGCTTTTGCTTTAGTGCTTACCCTGGGTGGGATTGCCGGACTTGGCGCGGGTCTTGGCGGCGCTCTTCTTATTGCGGTAGTAGAAGAAGCCGACAATGCCGAGCACGATCAGCGCGGAGACGGCGAGCAATCCGACCCAGAGGCCGAGGTTGTTCTCGTCGCCGGTCTTCGGGCTCTTGGAGTTGTTGTTGCCGTTGCCCTGCAGGACCTTCAGCGTGCCGTCCACCTTGGAGATGTCGTAGTTGCGGGTCACATCGTTGCCCTTGGCGTCCACGATGGTCACATCGGTGACCTTCTTGGTGTAGGTGCCGACGGAGACGGGGCCGTTCTTAATGAGGTTCCCCTGACTGTCGGTGACCGCAAAACGGACGACGGAGAACTTGTGGCCGCTGACCAGTGCGGTGGCCTTGACGTTGTCGTTCTTGAGGGCGGTGCCGTCATAGTACTTCTCAGCGGAGACGGCGGTCAGCGTCAGCTTGAAGGGATCGACCTTCAGCGTGCCGTCCGCCAGGGTGACGTTGTACTTGCCGGAGCCCTGGCCGTTGAGGGCGAAGGCCACGGCGTTGCCGCTTGCGTCCTTGATGGTGACGGTGCTGATCTTGTTGGTCACGGTGCCCACGTTCGTGATGTTGCTGGAGGGATCAAAGCTGACGGAGATCGTGTCGCCGTCCAGCAGGTTCATGGACAGGCTGTACTCGTTGCAGCTGTGGGCCGCGCCGTCGTAGGTCCAGGTCTGGGACTTGGCGGTGACGGTGACCGGCGTCATGGCGGCGGGGTTGCCCTGGATGGTCAGGGTGCCCAGCTTATAGGGCAGGCTGCCGTTCAGGATGTAGTTGCCGCTCACGTCATTGCCGCTCGCGTCGCGCACGGTGTAGGCGCTGAGCATGATGTCGTAGTTGCCGCCGTTGCGGGCCTCGTTCACACGGCTGCCGTTCTGGTAGATGTCCAGATTGACGGACATGCTGTGGCCATTGATCTTGTCGGAGCTGATCTTGGAAGCGTAGTCGTTGGCCAGACTGTAGGCGCTGCCGTCGTAAGTCTTGACCACGTTCTGGCCGTACAGGTTCAGCGTGCGGCGGTTGACGACCACGGTGCCGTTCTGCACGGAGATGTTGTAGTTGGAGGCGGTCACGTCCTTGCCGCTGCGGTCGGTGATGACGACGCGGGAGATGCTGCCCGTGGCGCCGGTGGTGACATTCACGGAGCCGCCGCTGTACTCGACCTTCATGGTGTCGCCGTCGTTGAGCTTGCCGGAGAGAATCTCATAGTCGTTGACGGTGATGTTCTCGCCGGTGTACTCGGCGGTGCGGTCCTTGGCCTTGATGGTCAGGCTCACCTTCTCGGGGGCGGGCGCCTCGGCGATGGTCAGCTTGCCGGTGCTCTCAGCGTCGGTGAAGACGACCTTGATCTCGCGCTCGCCGGCGGCGAACTTCTCCAGTGTGCCGGCCTTCAGCTCCACGATGGTGCTGCCCTCGCGCACGGTGTAGTCCGCGTCGCGGGTCAGGCGGGCGCCGTCCAGCAGCACGTCCACGAACTTATTGTAGTCATAGTTCACGGTGGCGGTCACGCCGGTGCTGCTGCCGCGGGTCCAGGTATTCGCGCTGAAGACGGGGGCGGGGAGGACCTGCATTTCCTTCCTGGGGGTGTAGTTGTCACGGTACTCGTAGCCGCAGTCCTTGCACTTGTGGAGGGTGTAGCCCTCGGCCTGGACGCTGGGCTCAATGACGGTCACTTCATAGTTGTGATCCTTCATCGCGATCTCTTCGGTATAGGTGTCGCCGCAGCTGGCGCAGGTGAAAGTCTTGACGCCCGGCTCAGTGCAGGTCGGCTCCTTGGTGACGGCCTCGGAGTAGCTGTGGCCGATGGCGGGGATCTCTTCGGTGTAGGTGTCGCCGCAGTTGGCGCAGGTAAAGGTCTTGACGCCCGGCTCAGTGCAGGTCGGCTCCCTGGTGACGGCCTCGGAGTAGCTGTGGCCGATGGCGGGGATCTCTTCGGTGTAGCTGTCGCCGCACTCGCAGGTGAAGGTCTTCACGCCCGCTTCGGTGCAGGTGGCTTCTTTTGTGACGGCCTCGGTGTAGCTGTGCACATGCTCCAGCTTGGGCACGAAGTTGTCGCGGTAGGAGTCGCCGCAGTTGGCGCAGACATGCTCGGTGTAGCCCTCGGCCTCATAGGTGGGGGCCACCACGGTCTCGGAGTAGCTGTGGCCCAGCGCGGGGATCTCCTCGGTGTAGTAGCCGCCGCAGTAGGTGCAGGTGTAGGTGCGCACACCCGGCTCGGTGCAGGTGGCTTCGGTGGTCACCTGATCGGTGAAGCTGTGGCCGGTGGCGGGCGTCTCCTCAGTATAGGAGCTGCCGCAGTTGGCGCAGACATAGGTCTTGACGCCCGGCTCGGTGCAGGTCGGCTCGGTGCTGCTCTGCTCGTAGTAGCTGTGGCCGGTGGCGGGGAGCACCTCGCTCATGGTCTCGTTGCAGGTGGCGCAGGTCAGGTAGCGCACGCCGTCAGCCTCACAGGTGGCGGGGACGACGGAGCTCTCATACCACTCATGCTCGTGCACCGTGGGCTCCACCGGGACGGGATCGACCGGCACGGGCTCAGGATCGACCGGCGCGGGTTCGGGCTCCACGGGAGCGGGGGCTTCCTCATCCTCCCACTGGGCGACCAGCGTGCAGTCGGCGTAGGGCTG
This sequence comes from uncultured Clostridia bacterium, assembly GCA_946628965.1. GTDB lineage: Bacteria > Bacillota > Clostridia > Oscillospirales > Oscillospiraceae > Limivicinus. The sequence goes on from CAMOXI010000037.1 coordinate 14,125, forward strand.
GATCTGGGAGCCGGTGGAAACGTCAACGACGGAGCCGCTGTCGTAGGTGAGCTGCCAGCCTTGGAAGATCTTGCCCGGCACGCTCTCAAACATGGGCTGCACGGTGAAGCTGGTGCCGATGTCGCCGCCCTCGGCGGGGGGAACGTTGGCGTACACCTCGCCGCTGCTGTAGGAGACGGTCACATACTGGATGTCCTCCAGCAGCTCCAGGCGGATCAGCAGCATGTAGCTGCCGCCCTTGTTGGTGAGACGGGAGGAGTCAAAGTACCAGGGGTTCTCCTCGTCGGCGAAGTTTTCCTTCTTCAGGGTCACGCGGGTGCCGGTCAGGCTGGGGTACTCGGCCTCGCCCTCCAGGCTGGCGGGCGTCTGGCTCGGATCGGGCTCGCTTGCGCAGAGATACGCGGCGGCCACGTAGTAGCCCTCGGGCGGCGTGATGACCAGATCGGAGTTCATCAGATCGCCGAGACGGACGGCGGACCAGATGTTCAGTTCGCTGCCGCCCAGGTTCACGCTCAGGTTCTTGCCCTCCGGCAGCTTCACGGCCTCGCCGTCCATTCTGTCGGAGTAAGTATTGCCGTTCTCGTCCGTCACGGGGATGTAGACCACAAGAGACAGCGGCTCGTCTCCGGTGACGGAGGGGTCATAGTCGGCGCTGGCGGTCACGCCTGCGATCTGGAGCATGAAGACCAGAACGAACAGGAGACTCAGTGCGCTTTTCCAATTCTTCTTCATATCATTCACCTCAAAATGCTTTGTGGCTTCTGCGGGGATGGCCCCGCCTTCTTACAATGCCATTATAGTGGGGGGATTTCCAGAAAACAACATAAGAATTCTTAAGTCGGCCATGGCGGATTTTTCCAGTCCGCCCGCCTCTTTCAGCCGATCGGCACCAGCTTGCCCAGCACCACGTAGCGCGCGTCGTACCACTCGTAGGAGCAGGTGGAGAGGGTGATGATGTGATCGTCCGCCGTCACCTCCACGTCCGCCTGGAAATCAGACTGGGACTTCATGCGGTTGAGCCAGTTCTGGAAGCTCACATCGTCGGTGAAGCCGATGGTGTAGGTGTCGGAGTCCGCGTCGCACACGAAGCCCGCGAACACGTCCACCCGGTAGTTCTGCGTGGGGGTGTTGACGTAGAGGGTGGGATGCTTGCTGTAGTACTCCGGATCGGTCTGGTACTTCTTCAGGCTTGCGAACATGGAGCCGTCATTCATGTGGTGGCCGTAGATGATGGAGTTGGGGTCGCTGAAATCCCGGTTGCACTTGAAGTCCATGAACAGGGTCCCGCCGCCGTTGTAAGTGCCGTCGATAAAGCGGTGCAGATAGTAGTCGTTGTCGTTGCCGCGGACCATGGGGTAGTTGATGACCGTGTCCTCGCAGTAGATCCAGCCGACGATGTCCTTGCACTGCTCCAGCAGATTGTCGAAGTCCACGTTGATGGGGGACTGCTCTACCGGCGGGGCGCTGGGCTGTTCCTCCCCGGGCTGCACAGCGTAGGGCGTCGTGACCGGGGCGGGGGAGGCGGTGGAGATGGCGGAGTTGGCCACGCTGTCATAGCGCCGCTCGGACTCCTTGTATTCGTGCAGGATGCTGTAGAGTTGATAGGCGCTGTAGCCGAAGATAATGCCGAAGATCACCACCAGCACCAGCAGCAGCGGCATCAGCCAGGGCTTGCGCCGGGGCGGCTTCTCCGCGGTTGATACTTCCGCGGGGGCTGCCTTCTGCCTGCGGCGGCTGCGCTTCTGCTGTTCCTGCTCCTGCGCGAAGGCCTGCTCGAACTCCTGCCCGGGCTCCCAGTCCAGATCCCGGACAGGCGCTTCGGGCGCGGGGCGCGCCTCGTGCCTCCCTCCGGGGATCGCTTGCTCGTTTTTCTTCATGGGATACGCTCCTTTTGTGATGGCTGTGAATCGCGGGCGAATCGATAGGATCCCGCTTGTTTCACCATACAGAGTGCATTATACATCAATCTATCGGAAAAGGAAAGTACAGGTGTTCTTAAGAATTATTAAGGTAGACTTTGGTAAAAAAACACGGAAAAAGCGCCCCAAAGTCCGGACAATGGGACACTGTGCCCGCCTGCGGAGAAAAGATCGCAGCGCCCTCTTGACAAATCGCCCTTTGCGCTACTATAATCGCAATGGAAAGCGTGATAAGCTATTACAGGACGCAAAAAGCGCGGAACCGTCTATTTGGGCTAAGGGAGGAGGGGATACCTGTGAGCTGGGAGCGCAGCTATCTCTGCATCGATCTGAAGTCCTATTACGCCTCGGTGGAGTGCGTGGAGCGGGGCTTGGATCCGCTGCGCACCAATCTGGTGGTGGCCGACCCCACGCGCACGGACCGGACGATCTGCCTTGCCGTCTCGCCCAGTCTGAAGGCGCTGGGCGTGCCCGGGCGGCCCCGGCTCTACGAGGTGATCGAGAAGGTGGCGGAGATCAACCGGCAGCGCCTGCAGCGCGCGCCCCGGCGCCGCTTTTACGGCAGCTCCTGGCTTGCGGAAGAGCTGGAGCGGGATCCGTCCCTGGAGCTCAGCTACATCGTCGCGCCGCCGCAGATGACGCACTACATGGCCTGCTCGGCCCGCATCCATCAGATCATGCTCAAATATGTGGCGGAGGACGACATCCATGTCTATTCCATCGACGAGGCCTTCCTGGACGCGACGCGCTACATGGGCCCGCGCCACCTGGACGCGAAGGGCTTTGCGCAGCTGATCATGGCGGATATCCTGGAAAGCACCGGCATCACCGCCACCTGCGGCATCGGGGAGAACCTGTACCTGGCCAAGATCGCGCTGGACATCATCTCCAAGCACGCGCCGGACCATATCGGCATCCTCAGCGAGGAGGATTACCGGGAAAAGCTCTGGGACCATCTGCCGCTGACGGATTTCTGGTCCGTCAGCCACGGTACGGTGCGCAGGCTCGCGTCCATGGGCCTTCGCACCATGCGGGACGTGGCGCACGGCAACGAGCGCTTTCTCTACAAGGAGTTCGGCGTCAACGCCCAGCTCCTCATCGACCACGCCTGGGGCAGGGAGCCGGCCACCATGGCGGATATCAAGGCCTATGTGCCGCGGGAGCAGTCCCTGTCCTCGGGGCAGGTGCTGCACACGGGCTACGATATCCCCGGGGCCAGGCTCCTGATCCTGGAGATGGCGGAGCTTCTGAGCCTGGAGCTCTGCGAGAAGGGCCTGGCCACCAATTCCATCACGATCTCCCTGGCCTATTCCTTCTCCTCGGACTTGAAGCCCGCCTCCGGCACCATCTCCACCGGGCCGCCCACCAGCTCCACCAAGAAGATCCTGGAGCATGTGGCGGCCCTGTATGACCGGGTGGCGGTGAACGACGTGCCGGTCTACCATGTGGGCGTGTGCTTCAACCGGGTGCGCGACGAGCGGGACTGGCAGTACGACATCTTTTCCCCGCCGGCGCGGCAGGAGGCGGAGAAGAGCCTGCAGCGGACCATTGTGTCCATCAAGAAAAAATACGGCAGCAACGGGATCTTCAAGGGCATGAACCTGCTGGCGGGGGCGAAGACCCTGGAGCGGAACACACAGGTAGGAGGACATCGAGCGGGATGACGAACGGACAGCGGGCGAAGATCTTCGCCCCTTATGCGGCCCTGAAGGGCTTCGGCGGCTATATCCTCGGCGCGGAAGAGCGGGGGGACGAGCGGATCCTGCTGGGGGAGGACGCCCAGGAGGAGCTGAACCGGCAGCTGCAGCATCTGCGCCGGGGCGACCGGGTGGCGGTGACCTGGTACCGGGAGGGGCGCTATACCCGGGCGCTGGGCACGGTCAAACGCCTGGACGAGGAGCTGCAGCGCCTCTGTCTGGATACCCGCTGCGTCCCCCTGGCGGACATCCTCGCGGTGGAGAAAGCGGAGGAATAAACCGGGGGCTTTGATAAAACTGCGTTTTATCAAAGCCCCCGGTTTAAGTATTGAGCATTGCGTTTTGCATTTTGAGATCTGAGTCCGGAGTTTGTTTCGGATCATACAGCACATCGTTCAAATGGATGGGTTCTGACAATATACAATTGCCGCGTTCTCCTCAAAACTCGCGCCTCAAAACTGAGGCGAAGCATCATTCTTTCTTAGCCGGCAAGCTGAGCAGCACCACGGCGCCGAGGATCAGCAAAATCCCGAGCAGGGCGCTGAGACTGAGCGCCTCGCGGAACACAAGGACGCCCAGCAGGCTTGCCACCATGGGCTCCACCGTGGCGAGGATGGCGGCCTTTCCCGCCTCCACGCTGCGCAGGCCCAGGGTGTAGGACAGAAAGGGGATGACGGCCGTGACGAAGGCCGTGAGCAGGAAAAACAGCACGGTGCCGGCAGGGGAAGCGCTGTCACCGACCAGGGAGAGCATCTCCGCCGGGCGGCAGATACAGAGAGCGCCGATCCCGGCGATCAGGAAGGTCCAGGCCGTGACCGTATAGGGCGAATAGTGCCGCAGCGCGATGCTGCCGAGAATGCTGTAGAGCCCGTAGCCCAGTCCGGCGCCGAGCCCCAGCAGCAGCCCCCGCAGCGTCAGCCCGCCGCCGAGACCGGAGACCAGCACGCAGCCGCCGAAGGCCATGCCGAGGGCGATGAGCTTCGCGGCCGTGAGCCGCTCGTGAAAGAGCAGGGCCGAGAGCAGCGTGACCCAGATGGGGGAGGTATAGAGCAGGATTGCCGCCGTGGAGAGGGGCATGATGGCGATGGCGGCAAAGTAGCAGACAGTGAAAAACAGGATGCTGGCAAGCCCCAGACCCAGAAACAGGGGCAGATCCCGCAGACGGATCGCCCGCTCCTCCTTCGGCCGCCGCAGCAGAAGCAGCAGCCAGAAGAGGAGTGCGGCAAAGCCGAGCCTGCCCGCGGTGATCTGAATGGAATCGAAGCCGAGGGCCGAGAGCCTGCGCACGAACAGACCCATGCTGCCCCAGAGGATGCCGGCCAGCAGGACCAGCAGGGAACCGACAGCATCTTTGTTTTTCTGTTTCATATGAGGTCACACCTTAAAGCAGGGAAATGAAAACGAAATAGCGGGACGAACCGCATGGGGCGGGCCCGGGAGGGGATTGTTTATTCCCTCCCGGATAATTGAGCGAAGCGGATCTTTCGCTGCGAAGCAGCGCCTCCAAAAAAAACAGACGTCGTTTGACGTCTGTTTTTTTGGAGGCGCCACCCAGACTTGAACTGGGGAATCGCGGATTTGCAGTCCGCTGCCTTACCACTTGGCTATGGCGCC
>CAMOXI010000038.1 GCA_946628965.1 uncultured Clostridia bacterium
GAAAATTTCAATACAAATATTTTCTGAAAATTTTGTTCAAATAGACGGTGACAGCGGTGAACGGTCATGTTATAATGACTTTGTACACCGCGCCTTTGTGCGGATCACGAATGATTACTCACCGTCGGGAGGTCACACTATGAATCATCTTGGTATCTCTTGCAGTATCCGAAATGTTCCCGAGCTGGATCCCGCTTTTCTTCCCCTGCACGTTTTCAATCAGGCTTTTCTGGCTGACGCGAAACAGCCCATCGGCATCGCTGTGGAGCGCGCCGGCGGGCAGATGGCCGCGGTGGAGACCTTTATCCACGGCACAGAGACGCTCCGGGACGCCGACCGCTATTACATCGAGCGCCTGGTGAAGACCCTTCTGTGGATGAAGGGCGGCTTCCGCGTCTATGTCCGCGGGAACGAGGACATGGCCGACTATCTGCGCTCCCTCTACTGCGCGGGCGGGCGGCAGGAATTTGACTGGGACTTCATGGCGAACGTCTTTGAGCGGCCCTTCGAGATCGTCACCGTGGACGAGCTGCCGCAGACGCTGGATGAGCCCATGGCCATCGGCGGGCATCTGAGCGGCTGCCGCATCGGCTTCGACGCGGGCGGCAGCGACCGGAAGGTCTCCGCCGTTATCGACGGGGAGCCGGTCTATTCCGAAGAGGTGGTCTGGTTCCCGAAGACCAATGCCGATCCCGACTATCACTATAACGGCATCGTCGCGGCGCTCAAGTCCGCGGCCGCGCATCTGCCCCGGGTGGACGCGGTGGGCGTCTCCTCGGCGGGCATTTACATCAAAAACCGCACCATGGTCGCCTCCCTGTTTCTCAAGGTGCCGAAGGATCTCTTCGAGCAGAAGGTCAAGGACATCTATATCCGCGCCATCACCGACACCTTCGGCGACGTGCCCTACAGCGTGGTCAACGACGGCGACGTGACCGCCCTGGCCGGCGCCATGAGCCTGGAGACCAACAACCTCCTCGGCATCGCCATGGGCACCAGCGAGGCCGCCGGCTTCGTGGACACCCAGGGCCGCATCACCGGCTGGCTCAACGAGCTGGCCTTCGTCCCGGTGGACGCCAACCCCGCCGCCATGCGCGACGAGTGGAGCGGCGACATCGGCTGCGGCGTCAAGTACTTCTCCCAGGACGGCGTCATCAAGCTGGCGGCCCCCGCGGGCATCGAACTGGACGAGAGCCTGTCTCCCGCCGAGAAGCTCAAGGTGGTGCAGGGCCTGATGGAGGCGGGCGATCCCCGCGCTGCCGTCGTTTACCGCAGCATCGGCTGCTATCTGGCCCACACCCTCGCCTACTATCACGATCTCTACGGCTGCGGGAATCTGCTGCTCCTGGGCCGCGTCATGTCCGGCAAGGGCGGCGACACGCTGCTGGACAGCTGCCGGAAGGTGCTGGCGGACGAGTACCCGGAGCTTGCCGGGAAGCTGCGCCTGGCCCTGCCGGACGAGAAGTTCCGCCGGGTCGGCCAGTCCGCCGTGGCCGCCTCCCTGCCTGAGGCGTAAATACCTCTGCTAAGGAAAGGATTGTAATGAAAAAACACATTATCTGCTTCGGGGATTCCAACACCCACGGCTACTGCGCCGATCCCGCGGACTGCGCCGACGGCGGCGACCGCTTCAACGAAAATGAGCGCTGGACCTGCCTGCTGCAGCAGGCGCTGGGCGAGGAGTATCTGGTGCTGGAGGAGGGTCTCTCCGGCCGCACTACGGTCTTCCCCGACCCCCTGCACGAGTGCATGGCCGGGCTGGACGTGATCTACTCCACGCTGATGAGCCATGAGCCGGTGGACCTGCTCATTATCATGCTGGGCACCAACGACACCAAGGAGCGCCTGGGCGCCAACGCCGCCTGCATCTCGATCGGGATGGAGCGGCTCGTGATGAAGGCTCAGTCCGTCCCCGCCTGGCGGGGCGGAAAGCCCAACATCCTGCTCATCTGCCCGCCTCACATCGGCGACGGCCTCTATCTCCGCCCCGAAGGGGACGCCATGGGCCGCGGCTGCCCGGAGAAGTCCCGGGAGCTGGCAAAATACATGGAGCCCGCCGCGAAGCGCCTTGGCTGCGCGTTTCTGGACGCGGAGGGCGTCGCCGAGTTCAACAAACTCGACTGCATGCATCTGACCCGTCTTGGCCATGCGCAGCTTGCCGCGAAGCTCTCGGAGCTTGTGCCTGAGCTGCTGAAATGAAGCGCTTCTTTGACCCCGAGGGCCTTCTCTGGAAGCCCCTCGGCTACATCGGGGAGCTCTTCGTGCTGAGCCTGCTCTGGGGCATCTGCTCGATCCTGCTGGTGACGGCGGGGCCGGCCACCGCCGCGCTCTACGACACGGTGGTGCATGTGCTGCGCCGCCGGGAGGACGATCTCTTCCCCCGCTTCTTCCGCACCTTCCGGGCAGAGCTGAAAGGCGGCTGCCTCTCGGCCCTGTTCTGGCTTGCGCTGCTGGCGGCGCTGTACGGGAGCTTCCGGATCCTGATCGGGCTGCCGGATCCCCGCTTCGGCATGATCGCCTGGGTCTATGGGCCGGTGCTGCTTTTGCTGCTGCTCTCCGTGCTGTGCTGGGTGTTCCCGCTCCTCTCCCGCTTCACCTTCGGCTTTGCCGACCTGAACCGGACGGCCCTTCGCCTTGCGCTGGGGAACATCCTGCGCTCATTGGCCGCCGCGCTGCTCACGGTCCTCGGCGCAGCCCTCTGCTGGCTTTACACCACGCCCATCATCTTTGTGCCCGGCATCGTCGCGCTGCTCTGGTCCTTCCTGATGGAGCCGGTCTTCGCGAAGTATGAAAAGTAGCGCCGACCATCGGTCGGCGAAGAGGAAACGCCGAGTACTGCTCGGCGCTGCAGGACGCCTCTTGCCCTGGTCTGTGCTTTTCGGGACATAAAAAAGCCACGGTTTGAACCGTGGCTTTTTTCTTATGGTTGAGTTTTACTCCTCGGGGGAGAAGTCTTCCTTGCCCACGCCGCAGAGTTCGCAGGCGAAATCATCGGGCAGATCTTCCCACTTCACGCCGGCCTCGTCCTCATCATAGACCCAGCCGCAGACATTGCAGACATAACGCATGATGGCAACCTCCTGTAATATTTTTGTTCGGGCGGCTGCAGATTATCTCCTGAAAGCCGCGCCTTTCTGGCGATTTTGCTTACTTGAAATATCTTTCAAGCAGGCCCTTGAAGGCCTTGCCGTGGCGGGCCTCGTCACGGGCCATCTCATGGATGGTGTCGTGCAGGGCGTCCAGATTGTACTTCTTGCAGAGCTTGGCCAGATCGGTCTTGCCGGCGGTGGCGCCGTTCTCGGCGTCGACGCGCATCTGCAGGTTCTTCTTGGTGGAGTCGGTCACGACCTCGCCCAGGAGCTCGGCGAACTTGGCGGCGTGCTCGGCCTCTTCCAGGCCGGCCTTCTCCCAGTACAGGCCGATCTCGGGGTAACCCTCACGGGCGGCGACTCTGGCCATGGCCAGGTACATGCCGACCTCGGAGCACTCGCCCTCGAAGTTGGAGCGCAGACCGGCGATGATCTCGTCGCGCACTTCCTGGGGCACCTCATCGGGGAACACCTTGCCGACGCCGACCACATGCTCGGCGGCCCAGCTCAGCTCCTCAGCCTGCAGGGTGAACTTGGAGCCGGGAACCTTGCAGACGGGGCACTTCTCGGGGGGCTCATTGCCCTCATGGACGTAACCGCATACGGGACATACCCATTTTTTCATAAGAATAATCCTCCTGAAATTTAATCTTTTAGCGTTTGCTCGCTTGCCCACAATTTATCATGAGCATGGTTTTTTGTAAAGTGTCTTTGCAAAAAATTCACGGGTTTGAACTCTCTTCCGAAGGGGCCTCCACCAGCTCCGCCAGGGCCGGCGCGGCGGCCTCGCCGAACATCCTGATGGCGGCGAGCGCCTCCTGCAGCGTGTTGCCGCTGCTGCCCACCTCCAGGATCAGCGAGCCGTGGGTCAGGTGCTGGTTGTAGCGCTGCGGCACCAGGGACACCGGCCGCATCAGTGTGGGATGCAGGGCGTCGACGCGCGCCTGCAGATAGAGGGCCAGCGCCAGGTTCTCCCGCCAGTCGGGGTGGCTCAGGCCGCTCTCGTCCGTGCCGCAGAGCAGCATGATCTGGCTTGCCACGGTGCCCTCCTCCTCGGCCATGGTCTTGTACACCACGCCGTCGGAGCCCAGGGCGTCCCGGTGGATGTCCAGCACCACGGCGATACCCGGGTTTTCGCTGAGATAACGCGCCGCCGCCTCGCCCGAACGGGTGTAGGAGCCGGTGTAACTGGGGTAGTCGAAGATCTCCCGGTCGTGGATCACGCGGAGCCCCGCGGCCTCGAAGATGGCGGCCAGCTCGTCCCCCACCCGGATCACGCTGAACTTCTCGTCCGCGGTGCGGCGGTTGTCGTTGGCCTCGTAGCGGTCCAGCCCCGCCGGGGTGTAGGCCTCGCTGCCGTGGGTGTGGAGGATCAGGATCTGCGCCCCCTCCGCGGGCAGGCGCAGCCGCGGGGGCCGCCGCAGCAGCTCTCCTATATCCACCGTGTAGCCGGTCTCGTTCTTGATCGTAAGACCGCCGCGGATCGTGGTCTCCCGGATCTCGTCAGGCGAAACGCTCTCCATCACTGCCGTGAGCACCGCGCTTTCAGACAGCGCAGCAGGCGCCTCGGCCGGCGGCGGGGCAGCAGGATCCGCTTTCACCGCCGCCGTGGGGGTGGTCAAGCGCTCTTCGGGGTCTGCCGCGGCAGCAGGCATCACACTCTCCTCTATGGCGGCCGTCTCCCCCGGCAGCCGGATGGACGCGGCCAGATACAGACACAGCGCGGCCATGCCCAGCACGGCAAGCGCTCTGGATACTCGCATGTCCTCACCTCCACGAGGCAGGATATGCGCGGCGGGGCGGGAACATGCCGCCCGCCTTGCAAATTGCCGCCCGGCATGGTATATTGGCCCAAAAGGAGTTGATTATTATGACTTATTCTTATCGCCCGCGCGGCGTCTGCTCCCAGCGGATGGACATTGAGCTGGAGGGCAATACCATTCAGTCCGTGAAGGTGATCGGCGGCTGCGACGGGAACCTGCAGGGCATCTCCCGCCTGGTGGCCGGGATGGACGTGGACGAGGCCATCTCCCGCCTGGAGGGCATCCGCTGCGGCTACAAGCCCACCTCCTGCCCCGACCAGCTGGCCCAGGCGCTGAAGGCCTGCAAAGCGGAGGCATGAAAGGCTCGCTGTCCCTGCTGCTGATCGTCTGCCTGCTGCTCTGCGGCTGCGGGCAGACCGGCGGCGGGGAGCCGCGCCCGATACCGGAGCCGGAGCCGACGGCCGCTGCTTCGCCCGCTCCCCTGCCCACCGCGGCAGAGCATCCCTATGCCCCTCTGCGGGTGTACTTCGACGGGCTGCTGACGGACCGGGGCTATGTGCGAAACGGCGCCGCCTATCTCGCGCCGGAAACTGTCTGCGCCTATTACGGTCTCGACTGCGAGAGCAAAGTCTCTGAAGACGCATTCACGCTCACGATCGGCGCTCTCACGGTCACGGGGGACGCGGCGCTGCCGTATTTTCGGGCGGACGGGCGCTATCTCTACGCGCCGGAGGGCTGGCTTGAGGCCGACGATCGGCTTTATCTGCCCGCGGATGCCATCGAGCATCTCTTCGGCCTGGGCGTCGAACTGTCCGAAGATCTGACGCGGGCTGAGGTCGGCAGCACCGGCTGCCGGCTGCTGCGCGGCGGAGAGGATTACTATACCCGCACGACCCAGGCGGACGACCTCTACTGGCTGATCCACATCATCTATGCCGAGGCGCGGCACGAGTCCCTGGCCTGCCGGATCGGCGTGGGCAACGTGGTTCTGAACCGGGTGAAGAGCGCCGATTTTCCCGCCACGATCATGGCGGTGGTGCTGGACCGGGAACACACGCTGCAGTTTGAGCCCGTGGGCACCGGCGAAGTCACCGCCGTGCCGGACGAGGAGGCTGAGATCGCGGCCTATCTCTGTCTGGAGGGCTACAACACCGCGGGCGAGAGCCTGTATTTTGTGAACCCCGCCCGGGGCGACGCCTCCTGGTTCGAGCGAGCGCTCACAAAGGTCTGCGTGATCGACGATCTGCATTTTTATAAGTAAGCCGCTCTGTGGGCGGCAAGAGGAATCGCTATGGTACTGGAAGAGATCCTGGAATCCGGCTTTGCGGAGCTGGGTCTTCCCCTGGACGGGGAGGCGCTGCGCCGCTACCGGCTGTATTACGAGACGCTGACGGAGCAGAACAAGGTCATGAACCTGACCGCCATCGAGGGCGAGGCGGACTCCGCGCGGCTGCACTTTCTCGACTGCGCGGCGCTGCTGACGCTCTGCGAGCCGGGCGGGAAGTCGGTCATCGACGTGGGCAGCGGCGCTGGTTTTCCCGGCCTCGCACTGAAGATCGCCCGGCCGGACATGAATCTCACGCTGCTGGACAGCCTCGACAAGCGCGTGAAGTTTTTGCAGAACACCTGCGATCTGCTGGGCTTTGAAGACGTATCCTGCGTCCACGCCCGGGCCGAGGAGGCCCCGGCGGCTTTCCGGCAGGGCTTCGATGCGGCGGTGTCCCGGGCCGTAGCCCGGCTCAATCTGCTCTCGGAGCTGTGCCTGCCCTTTGTGAAGGTGGGCGGCCTCTTTGCGGCCATGAAGGGCCCCGGCGCGGCCGAGGAGCTCGCGGAGGCGAAGAAGGCCATCCGCACGCTTGGCGGCGAGATCGAACGCGTGGCGGAGTACACGATCCCGGGTACGGACGTGACGCACACGGCCGTGCTGATCCGCAAGGTCACAGATACGCCCGCCCGCTATCCGCGCCGCTGGGCGCAGATGAAAAAACAGCCGCTATGAGACGCATGCTCTGTCTCGTGCTGCTTCTTTGCCTGCTGCTCACAGGCTGCGGCGCGCAGAAGACGGACACTGCCGCGCTCTCCCTCTGGTGCGCGGCCGACGATCCGCTGCTGCCCGCCCTGCGGGAGGCGGCGGAGAGCTATAACCAGAGCAGAAAGAGCGGCGCGCTGCCGGTCGCGATCCGGGAATTTGAGGACGCGGCGGCGCTCACGAACGCACTGAATACCACCCGGCCCGATCTGCTGCTCTGCTCCCACACGCTGGCCTTCTCCCTCTCCGACCGCGGCCTCACGACAGACGCGGGGCTGGCGCTCTCCTATCCGGAGGGCATCCATGCTCGGGCCGATGGCATCGGCCGCAGCGTCTTTCCCGTGGGGAGCCGGGTGCAGCTGCTGGTAAGCCGGGAGGAAGTTCCCGCCGACCTCGCGGCGCTGTGCGCGCTTGCCGCGCAATCCGGCGGCCCGTTCCTTGCGGCGGACTCCTACACGGACCTGCTGTGTCAGGCCGTGCTGGGCAGCGGCGAATTTCACGCTGACCGGGAGAAGGACTGCTTTAACGAAGCTTTTCGGGAGGTTTGGAACGCCCTGGCCGAGGCCGCCTTCTCGGGCGGGATCGCCGCTGGGGAGGTTTCGGCGCTTTCCCTGCTGGAAGGCGGGCTGCCTGCCGCTTATGTCTATAGCGATTCTCTCGCCGCCGGTCTTCCTGCGGGCTGTACGCTCACGACGCCGGATACCGGGGGGCTGCCCAGGCTGGCCGATCTGCGCTGCCTTGCGGTCATGGCCCGGGAGGGGCGGCCGCAGCAGAGCGCTGCGGCCTTTCTGCACTGGCTCTTCTCCGGGGAGCGGCCCGCGCGCCTGGCTTTGGAGGCGGGGCTGATCCCCGTGTTGCCAGGCGGCGAGGGAGCGGATGCGCTTCGGTCGCTGCTGCTTAAGCTGCGGGACGATCCCCTCTTCTTTGCCGACGGCGGCAGCGACTATGTGAAAAACCGCGCGGCCTTTGAGCAGGAATTCCGAAGCGTGCTGGACTTGCTAAAATAGTTGCGGCGTGGTAATATATTTAGGATATGTGTCATTCTGAGCGGAGCGAAGAATCTCGAAATCCGCTGCTGCGCGAAGTCATGACCCAATATGAACAGAATGAGGTGCAATCATGGAAGGATATCGCGTACTGGAAATCAAACAGAGCGTTTTTGAAAACAACGACCGGGAGGCCGACAAGCTGCGCGAGCAGCTCAAGCAGGAGAAGACTTTCCTCCTGAACCTGATGAGTTCCCCCGGCTCCGGCAAGACCACCACTCTGAAGGCCACCATCGCCGCCTTGAAGGATGAATTCCGCATCGGCGTCATGGAAGCCGATATCGACTCCGACGTGGACGCCGCCACCATCGAGAAGACCGGCGCCAAGGTCATCCAGCTGCACACCGGCGGCATGTGCCACCTGGACGCGGGCATGACCAAGCAGGGCCTCATCGGTCTCGGCACCCAGGACATCGACTTTGCGATCCTCGAGAACATCGGCAATCTCGTCTGCCCCGCGGAGTTTGACACCGGCGCCGTCAAGAACGCCATGATCCTCTCCGTCCCCGAAGGGCATGACAAGCCCCTCAAGTACCCGCTGATGTTCTCCATCTGCGACGTGCTGCTCATCAACAAGATCGACGTGCTGCCCTACTTTGATTTCGACATCGAGGAGTGCAAAAAGTACGTCCTGCGCCTGAACCCCAACATGAAGATCATCCCCATCTGCGCCCGCACCGGCGAGGGCATCGACGAGTTTGCCCAGTGGCTGCGCGAGCAGATCACCGCCTGGAACGCATAAGGCATTCACAAGCGAAAACACAGCCGGCAAAAGGCTTTTTCCCTGCGATTGGCGGGCGCTGAAACCCTTCCGTTTTCCCGAGGCCGCTGCGCCGCCCTCCGGGCAGCCCTGCGCAGTTGATCAACGGAATGCTCACACTCTTTTATGACAGATATGGACGAGAATAGAAACAGTATTTACATCCAGGCTGCGGCCCTGATGCAGAAGGACACCGAAGAGAGTCTGGAGCAGGCCATGGCCCTCTTTGCCGCGATCCGTGGCTGGAAGGACGCAGACCGGCAAGCTGCTCTCTGCCGCACCAGACTGAGCCGGATACTCTGGCAGAAGGAGTACGCCCGGCTGAAGGCGGAGGAAGACCGGTTTGAAGCCAGGGTGGCCCGCTGGAAGAAGGCCGGGTTCATCGCTCTGGCTGTGCTGCTTCTGACCGTGGCCGTGGCCACCACCGTCACCATGCTTCAGTTTGAGCGATACAGCCGCGCGGCAGAGTTTTTCACCGCCGGGCAATACGAAAGGGCGGCCGAAGCCTTTCAGGCCATGGAAGGGTATAAGGATTCCAGGGTCAGAGTCTATCTTTCCGCCGTGGGCATGTACCACGATGGGCAATATGAAAAGGCCATCCCCTACTTTCAGTGGCTGGACGGCGATTACGACAACGGCTATTATCTCAGGAAATGCTACGAACATCTGGAGGCGCAGCCGTAAAGCCGTCGCCTCATACGATCTGATCGTCAAAAAAGTCCCTGCTTTTGCGAAGCGAAAGCAGGGGCGCAGACTGTAGACGAACTCATGCGACGGAAGCAGGACACGCATGGGGAGAGCGCGAGAGGGGATTGGTTATTCCCTCTCGCGTTTGATAATCTCAAAAATGAGAACTTTTCCGGAAGTTCTCATTTTTGATGCTCAAGGTGTCGACACTTTGTCGACACCTTGAGTCCCTGCTTTTGCGAAGCGAAAGCAGGGACTTCAACATGAACAGAAGGAAAAAGAGAGGATAACCGTAATCCCGGCGGAGCGCCCGGGTCTTTTTGTAAACAGCACAGCGCCCGGAAGAACCCTCTTCCGGGCGCTGTGCTGTTTGTTCCCATTTACTTCCTCACGTTTCCGCGATCGGGATCGCGTAATAGCCGTAGTGGTATCTCAGCTGCTGCTGCCAGTCGGCCGGCATGAGCGCGGCACGGTAATAACTGCCCTCGTTTTTGAGGCCAAGGGAGTGCAGGATCTGAAAAGCCGGGTGGCCGGGCAGGCCGCGGTCCTCCTCAATAAAGCGCGGCACTTCGCCTTTGTATTTATAGTAAAATATCTTCTTCGCGGGGATATGCTCCACCGCGCCGTTGAGAGGCAGGCCAAGGTGCTCCGCCTCCCGGGCCGGGGTGATAAAGCCCCAGGTAAGCACGCCCTCAGGGTCCACGCGCATGGCGGACTTCACCAGCGGGACAAAGCTCATCCAGTCGCTCACGATCTCATAGATCCTCGGATCCTGCAGAAAATCGTCCCGATTGGTGTGGGGCAGAAAGAGCATGGCTTCGCTGCGGCGGATCTCCCAGTCCCAGTTCCGCTCCTCCAGCGGCGCTTTCCAGCGCAGAAATTCCTCGTGCTCCCGGAGCAGCGCCTCGTCCAGCTGGATCTCCTGGCGCAGCCGCTCCCGGTTCTGCTCAAACAGGCGCTCCATGTCGGCATTGTCCACGCTGTGGTTCACCAGGATCTCCCGGATCTCCCGCAGCGTCAGGCCGTAGTTGCGCAGCCGGACGCTCTCGATCATGATGGAGGCCGCGTTGAAGGGGAAGTAGCGGTAGCCGCTCTCGCTGCGCTGCGGCTGCAGGATGCCGACCTCCTCATAGTGCTTGAGCAAGTCGGGGGTTACCCCCAGGTATTTGGCGAAATCGCCGATCCGGTATTGCTTCATCTTGTCCCTCTCCCCGGCCGCGAGGCCGATGCAGTGTGATTCTCTGCTAATTGGGATTATACCTTTTTCTCCCACATTCTTCAAGTATCCGTATGTGCGGGCCAGATGAACCGGCGGTTGACGGCAGCCCCGTATTTTTTTCTTGACCTGCGGCCAAGTCCCAGCCCTATAATCTGAAGCAGAATCCTTTGCAAGGGCAAAAGCACACAATCTGAAAGGAGAAACCCATGAAAAATCTTTCCCGCAGAGACTTTCTGAAGGGCTCCGTCGCCGGAGCCGCCGCCCTGACCCTGGCCCGTCTCGGTCTCGGCACCACCGCCCACGCCGAGGGCATCTACACCCCCGGCACCTACTCCGCCACCGCCCAGGGCATGGGCACCGTCCTTGTCACCATGACCTTCTCGGAAGACGCCATCACAGACGTGGTGCTCGACGTCGCCGGTGAGACCGCCACCATCGGTCAGGCCGCTGCCGACGAACTGAAGGAGCAGGTCCTCGCCGCCCAGGCCGCCGAGATCGACGGCGTCTCCGGCGCCTCCATCACCTCGAAGGCCGTCCGCGAGGCCGCCGCGAAGTGCATCGCCCAGGCCAAGGGTGAGATCCCCGTGGAAGTCATCGGCGGCGCTGAAGAAGCCGAAGCCGGCCCCGCCGATTGGCTGGGCACCGCCCCCGAAATCGCCGAAGCTGACATCGCCGAGACCATCGATACCGACTTCCTCATCGTCGGCGCGGGCAACGGCGGTCTTGCCGCCGCGGCCTATGCCGCCAGCAAGGGCTACAACGCGCTCGTCATCGAGAAGGGCACCGAGCATGCCCGTGTCCGCGGCTGGTACGGCGCCTGCGACTCCGAGGATATGCTGGCCGCCGGCGAGGCCCCAATGGACCGCGCCGCCATGCGCCGGGAGCTGAAGAAGTTCTCCTCCGGCAAGACTAACCTCAAGACCTTCTCCACCTGGTTCAACGAGTCCGCCGACATGCACAAGTTCGTCAAGGACTGCTATGCCAAGTATGACCCCGAGGCCAAGCTCAACGTGACCGCCGGTGACGAGTCCCACTGGCCCGAACCGGAGACGACCGGCTACTTCTTCCCCGCCGAGGAGCATTTCTGGAACAGCAAGCTCAACCGCCTGGATATGTTCCAGCAGGTCATTGCGGACGCCGGCAACGAGATCCTCTTCTCCACCCCGATGGTGAAGCTGGAGCAGGACGAGAGCGGCCGCGTGACCGGCGTCATCGCGAAGAAGGAGGACGGCTCCTATCTGCGCATCAATGCGAAGAACGGCGTGCTGCTGGCCACCGGCGGCTATCCGCGCAACCCCGTCATGATGGAGGCCCTCGACCCCATGGGCACCGCCGTCACCACCTATGACAACAGCTGGCCCGGCGACACCGGCGACGGCATCAAGGCCGCCAAGTGGATCGGCGCCGCCATGCAGGCCGAGCCCGCCCCCATGCTCTTTGACCGCGGCATCATCGCCCCGGGCATCGACGCAGGCTACCAGGTCACTGCCGCCGGCGACAAGATCTTCCCCGCCACCGAGGGTCAGTTCAACATCGGCAGCCAGCCCTTCCTGAAGGTCAACCGCAAGGGCGAGCGCTTCGCCTGCGAGACCGGCACCTACGACCAGATGTCCTACGCCGCCTTCAACCAGCCCGGCCATGTCTACGCCTCCATCTTCGACGACAACTGGCGCGAGGACGTGCAGGTCTTCCACACCATCGGCTGCTCCGCCGGTACCCGCAACGGGATTGAGAGAGCGGATCAGATGTACCAGGGCCAGATCGAAAAGGGCAACGCCTTCGAGGCGGACACCCTGGAGGAGCTGGCTGACAAGCTGGGCTTCGAGGGCGAAAGCAAGGAGACCTTCCTCGCCACCGTCGCGCGCTACAACGAGCTGGCCGAGAAGGGCGAGGACGAGGACTTCGGCAAGCTGCCCTATCACCTCTCCAAGATCGAGAAGGCCCCCTTCCGCGGCTTCTGGATGGGCGCCTGCCTGCTGACCACCGAGCAGGGCATCCTGATCGATGAGAACGCCCGCGCCATCGACGAGAACCGCGAGCCCATCCCCGGCCTGTTCGTGACCGGCGACTGCTCCGGCGGCTTCTTCGTGAACAACTACCCCTGCCTGATGGCCGGCATCGCCATGGGCCGTACCATGACCTTCGCCATCAAGGCCGTCAAGGTCGCCTTCGGCGAGGAGTAAGCAAATAAACAGCAATGGGGCTGTGAAAAACATCGTTTTTTCACAGCCCCATTTTTGAGTTTTGAGTTTTGAAGAGCATGGGGCTCATTCTTCTTGACGGGAGCAGATGACCAAGGTCAAAAAGCGGATCATCCTTATGGTCCCGGAAAACCCGCTTTCCTCAAAACTCAACTCTCAAAACTAAGACAAAAGGAGATGTGCCGTGCACATCTCCTTTGCCTTTTCTTATTTCCGGTTTTTCTCCCACAGGGTCCAGAGGCCCTTGAGCAGCAGGTCGTCGTCGCAGACGATGTCGCTCCTGCAGCAGGCGACGATGGCCGGGGCGAGGCCGCCGGTGGCCACGTGCTGGCAGGCGTAGCCCAGCTCCTCCTCCATACGCTCGATCATGCCGTCGATGGTGGCGGCGGTGCCGTAGACCGCGGCGGAACGCATGCAGTCCACGGTGTTGGTGCCGATGACCTTCTTCGGCGCGGTGATGGAGATATCGGGCAGCAGGCTCGTGCCGGAGGCCAGGGCCGTCATGCCCAGCTTCACGCCGGGCAGGATCGCGCCGCCGCGGAAGCAGCCGTCCTTGTCGATGACGGTGATGGTGGTGGCGGTGCCCAGGTCCATGACGATGGCCGGCGCGCCGTAGCAGGCGATGGCCGCCACGCCGCCCAGGACCAGATCCCCCGCCACGGTGCCGGGATCGTCCACCCGGAGGTTGAGCCCGGTTTTGAGCCCGGGGCCGACCACCAGGCACTCATGCCCCGTGACCGCTTTGATGGCGCCGAGCAGGGCCCGGTTCACCGGCGGCACCACGGAGGAGTAGATCGCGCCCTCGAAGTCCGCGGCGCCCACGCCGTAGAGATCGAAGAGCTGCTTGAGCTTGACGGCATACTCCGCGTCGGTCTGGTTCGCATCCGTGTGGATGCGGAAGATGTTGAGGATCTTGCCGTCCTCGATGCAGCCGAGGACGATGTTGGTATTGCCGACGTCGATGGCGAGGATCATGAGGGCACGCTCCTTTTAGTGGTTTTCTTTCCGGCCGATCGTGATGAGGCGGACGATGACCGGGCTGAGGACGATGTTGAACAGCAGTTCAAACAGGAAGTTTGCGCCCACAAGGCCGAAGATCATGTAGTTGCCCACGCTGGGGAAGCCCATGGCGGTGGCCCATTCGGTGATGGTGGGCATAAAAAAGAGCAGGCAGCCCACAAGGAAGATGCCGGTGTTCACCACGGGGGCGACCACGGCGGCGGCGATGACGGCGAGCCAGTCGTTCACCTTCTCCAGTGCGCGGTAGGTAAGTCCGGCGAGGAAGCCGGCACCGGCGCCTTTCACCAGAACGGTCAGGACCGTGCCGATGGGATTGACCGCGAGGAAAGCCGCGGCGTCACCGGAGAGGAGCACCACCATGCCGAACACGAAGCCGAGCCAGGCGCCGGCAGCGGGGCCGTACAGGGCAGCGCCCACGACGATGGGGATCAGCACCAGGGAGATGGAGAAGGGGCCGAAGCGGATGAAGCTGCCCAGCAGCTGGAGGACGACGACGATGGCGGTAAAGAGCGCCAGCCCCGTCAGGGTGCGAGTTGCGATGCGTTTTTGTTCCATATTCAATTCCTTTCTGCTGTCGCCCCGATCCAGCCGGGTGCGGCGCAACTGTGATTGTAATCTTGCGGCCCGCCTTTGTCAAGCCGCAGGACTCTTTCAGCAAAGAATTAGACGCAAGCGCGGAACGAAGGTTCCCCGCTGCGTCTTTTCTTTTTGACAGGAGTGGGATAGAATGAAGCGGCAGAAGGGGTCGGCGTACCCGACGACCCGTTTTGCAGCGTTGCTGCAAATCCAAAATGCGGGCCGCCGAGGGCGTCGGCCCCTACAAGGAAAATGAGAAACTCCTCCCGCCGATACCGGACATTACACCTCATCCGGCCCTGCGGGCCACCTTCCCCTCAAGGGGAAGGCATTTTTGAAAACACATGAAACCTTTTCTGCAAAAGCGGCGTTTATCAGGGTGAAAGGAGGGGGATGCCGCGATGAAGGACACGGAGATCGTCGCGCTGTACTGGCAGCGCGATCCATCCGCCATCGAGGAGAGCCGGAAGCGCTACGGCGCCTACTGCGGCAGCATCGCCCGCAGTCTTCTGAAAAGCGAGGAGGACTGCGAGGAATGCCTCAACGACACCTGGCTCGGCGCCTGGAACAGTATGCCGGAGCACCGGCCGGAGAAGCTGGGGCCCTATCTGGGCAAGCTCACCCGCTGGCTCTGCCTGAGCCGCCGGCGACGGGAAACCCGTGAGATCCGGGGCGGCAGTGAGACTGATCTGGTACTGGACGAGCTCTCCGAGTGCCTTCCCGGCGGGGCGGACACCGCCGCAATCGTGGAAAGGCGGGAGCTGAGCCGCAGCATCAACCGGATGCTGGATACCATGAAGCCCGATGAGCGCTCGGTCTTTCTCGCCCGCTACTGGCTGGGCGCACCGATCACGGAAATCGCCGCGAGGCACGGCTTTACCGAGGGCAAGGTCAAGACCATGCTGCGCCGCAGCAGACTGAAGCTGCAGAAGCAGCTCCGGGAGGAGGGATACGCATGAAACGCGAAGATCTGATGGAGGCCATGAATGACGCGCGGGACGACTACATTGAGGACATGATGCAGACCATGCGTTCGCCCGCGAAGCCCCGCCGGGTGCGGCCGCTGCTGCGCACGGTGCTGCTGGCCGCGGCGCTGAGCCTGCTGCTGGGGGCCACGGCCTATGCCGCCTTCCGGGGCACGATGGCCCATCGGGCGCCCAGTCCCACGGACGAGCCGGGCTATTATCTCACCGACGCGGGCGAGAGCGGGAACGAAACGCTGCAGCTCAACTGGGGCAACGCCGCCATGCTCCTGCATTTTGACACGGAGGACGAGGGTGTAAGGCACCTGTTTCGCCTGGGGGAACTCCCCGAGGGTGTGAGCGCCGCAGGGCAAAACGCGGTCCCGCACCGCATTGTGGAGGAGCCGGACCGGGACCCGCAGTTCCCGCCGAAAACCGAGGTGGACGAGGAGAAGCTGGCGGAGATGGGTCTGACGGAGGACGAAGCGGAGAAATGGACGCTCAGGGCGGCAGAATGCTGGCGGGACGAGGAATTTGCCATGCGGATCGACCTGATGGACGTGGACATGCTCTATAACCATGACCTGGTGCTGGGCTGGCTGGGCGGCGAGGCAACCGTTGTAAAAGAGGACAACTTCGGCCCGTACCAGCGGCTGGAGGCGGAGGTCTCGAACTGCGAGAAGGACCCGCAGCTGCCGCTGCGCTGCCTCTTCCTCTTTGAGCCGGAGGAGCAGTATCTGATCGCCATGATCGCCGATCCCGACTATTTCTCTTATGAAGAGATGGAGGCCATCGGCGAGGGCATGGAGGTGCGAACGACAGCGCTTCCGGTCAAGGCCGATCCCGATCCCGACCTGAACTGGTCCGTCCTGGGCCTCGCCCGGGGCTGAGATTGCACCCAATAACAACGACGGGACTGTTGCGAAATACGAAAAAGAAGCGAAAGCCCTGGCTGCATCGTAGGGGAGGGCCTTGTGCCCTCCCGGCAGCTTTATGCAAAATATTGAAAAAAATGTTCGGCGTATTCGTACAAACTGCGAATTCGCCGAACATTTTTTTGCGTGTATCCTGTTGCGCCGCCGGGCGGGGCAGAGCCGCCGCCCCTACAAACGCAGGTGCACAGTTATGCGCTCATACAACAGACCCTTCTGTCTTCTTCTCTTCAATTCGCCAGCGGGTGGTGCGCTGTGGGGGCGGTCATGCTCAGTGTCTCAAAGCTGTATCCGTTCTCCCGCGCCCAGAGGATCAGATCCCGCAGGGCGGCCACGCTGTAGTCCTTCACGTCGTGCTGCAGCACCAGGCAATAATCCTTCCCCTCGCAGCCGTCCTGGATGTTTTTCAGCACGCCCCAGCTGGTGTGGGTCTTCCCCGCGTCGTCGCTGTCCACGTTCCAGTCGAAATACTGATAGCCCATGGCGTTCATGCTGGCCGTGAGGCGGGTCATGATCCCCTCGTTGAAGGAGCTGACCGTGTTGGAGCTGCCGCCCGGGAAGCGGAAGAGCGTGGTGTGCTGTCCGGTCTGCTTGTAAACCAGCTCCTCGCAGCGCCGGAAATCCTCGTAAAAGGCCTCCTCGGAGGCGTAGATCTCGTAATAGTTGTGGCTTGCCGAGTGGACCCCGACGGTGTGGCCCTCGCGGTAAGCCCGGCCCACCATGTCAAAAAAGTCCGGGTAGCGGCAGGTGACGAAGAAGGTGGCCTTCACGCCGTATTCCTTCAGGACGTCCAACAGCTGCCCGGTGTAGGGGCCGGGGCCGTCGTCAAAGGTGAGATAGATGGTCTTCTCCTCCGGGATCACCGCCTCCGGCAGCACGGCGGGCACCACATCGATCTGCCGCGTGACGGAGATCGTGTCGCCGACGCGGTTCGTGATGGCGTACACCCGCTCATAGCGCCCGGGCCGGGTGGGGTCCACGCCGCCCTCCGCCGTGACAAAGGCGCTCAGGTCGTGGCCCTTTGCGTCCGCCGCGGTGAAGCCGGGATCCGTGAAGCTGAAGGCGGCCGGGATCTCCAGATTTTCGCCGCCCGTGGGCTCGATTGTCGGCCGTCCGACGGAATAGGGGATCCTGCGGCTGACGGCGGCCGTGTTGCCCGCGGCGTCGGTGACGATATAGTCCACATTCTCGCCGTGCTCCAGGCGCTCGACCCGGTCGGTCAGATCACCGTCCACATTGTCGATGGCCGTGAAGCCCTCCTCCTCATAGCCCTCCAGCCAGCTGGGGGCATAGCCCAGCCGGGTCTGCAGCACGATCTCCGGCGGCGTCCGGTCCACCACATGGACCGTGCGCACCGCGCGGTAATCCTGGAAAAGCCAGCGGGCCGTGTACGCCCGCGCATAGTCGCCCAGCGTTTCACCGTCCACCTCGCCGCTCGCGGTAACGGCAAGCTCACGCCCCTCGCCGAAGAGCCGCCCGGCGCTGACCGCGCGGCAGCCCTGCTCCTCATAGGCGCTGCCCAGGGCAAGCTCCGTCTCCGCAGGGCCGTTCAGATAAAAGCGCACATGCCGCCCGTCGATCACAAACAGCAGCGCCGCGAGCAGCAGCATGGCGTAGAGCGCCAGCAGCCAGCGGAGGATCCCGCGCTTTTTTGTTTTTCTCTCTCTTTTCATCTCTCTGCCTCAAATAATTCAAGTGTCACTAGTATACACCATTTGGCGGCGCTGTGCTGCTTTCTTTTTCTGTTTTTCAGTTTTTATTTTCCGTCTTTTCTCTGATAACTCTTTATCATTTCTTGCTTCCAGGGGAAGACTATGGTATATTGTTTATTTGTGAAACGGTCAGAACCGTTCAATATTTTATCTCCGCGGCAGCCAGCCGCGGGAAAGGAACAGATACTATGAACAACACCGAAAAAACCATGGACAAGATCATCGCTCTGTGCAAGAACCGCGGCTTCATCTTCGCCGGTTCCGAGATCTACGGCGGCCTCGCCAACACCTGGGACTACGGCCCCCTCGGCACCCGGCTGAAGAACAACGTGAAGGACGCCTGGCGCAAGAAGTTCATCCAGGAGCGGCGCAACAGCTTTGAAGTGGACGCCGACATTCTCATGAACCCCCGCGTGTGGGAGGCCAGCGGCCACGTGGCCAGCTTCGCCGATCCCCTGCTGGACTGCAAGGAGTGCAAGATGCGCTTCCGCGCCGACAACCTGATCGACGACTTTGACCCCGACGCCCATGCCGACGGTATGACCAAGGAGCAGATGTTCGACTATATCAAGGCCCACCACATCCCCTGCCCCAACTGCGGCAAGCACAACTTCACCGACATCCGCGAGTTTAACCTGATGTTCCAGACCTTCCGCGGCGTCACCAACGACGCGAAGAGCGTCATCTATCTCCGCCCGGAGAACGCCCAGGGCGAGTATGTGAACTACCCCAACGTGCTGCGCGCCATGCGCACCAAGCTCCCCTTCTCCATCGGCCAGATCGGCAAGGCCTTCCGCAACGAGATCACCCCGGGCAACTTCACCTTCCGCACCATCGAGTTCGAGCAGATGGAGTTCCAGACCTTCTGCAAGCCCGGCACCGACTCTGAGCTCTACGACTACTTCAAGCAGTTCGGCAAGGAGTTCTTCATGTACCTCGGCATCCCCGCGGAGCACCTGCGCTACCACGACCATGAGAAGCTGGCTCACTACGCCAAGGCCGCCTGCGACATCGAGTTTCTCTTCCCCTTCGGCTGGGGCGAGATCAACGGCACCCACAACCGCACCGACTTCGACCTGAGCCGTCACCAGGAGTACAGCGGCCAGAAGCTGGAGTACATCGATCCCT
>CAMOXI010000039.1 GCA_946628965.1 uncultured Clostridia bacterium
ATCAGCATGCTGGTCACCGGCATCTACAACGCGGCGGACACCTTCTTCGTCGGCCGCATCTCCACCCAGGGCACCGCCGCGGTGGGCCTCGTGTTCTCCGTGATGGCGATCATCCAGGCCCTGGGCTTTTTCTGCGGCCAGGGCTCAGGCAACTACCTGTCCAGGCTGCTCGGCGCCGGGAACCGGGAGAAGGCCAATGAGATTGCGGTGACGGGCTTTGCCCTCGCGCTGCTGCTGGGGCTGGTCGTCGCCGTGCTGGGCAATGTCTTCGCCCATCCGCTGGCCGATCTGCTCGGCGCGTCGGACACGACGCGGGCGGACACAGTGGCCTATCTGCGCATCATTCTGCTGGGCGCGCCCTTCATGATGGGTCAGTGCGTCATCAACAACCAGCTCCGCTTCCAGGGCAGCGCCTTTTACGCCATGATCGGCATGATGTGCGGCGCGGCCGTCAACATCGGGCTGGATCCGCTGCTGATGTTCGGCTTTGGCCTCGGCGTTCCGGGCGCGGCCATCGCCACGGTCTCCGGCCAGTGCATCGGTTTCTGCGCCCTGCTGGTCGGCAGCTTCCGGGGCGAGAACATCCGCCTCAACGCGAAGAACATCCGCTTTTCTCTCCACAACCTTGGCCAGATCGTGAACGGCGGGCTGCCGTCCCTTGCGCGGCAGGGCCTCGCCGCGGTGTCGGTGGTGCTCTTGAATCGCTACGCACGCTTCTACGGCGGGGACGCCGCCATCGCAGGCATGTCCATTGTGACGCGGGCGATGCAGCTGCTGTCCTCAGCGCTCATCGGCTTCGGCCAGGGCTATCAGCCCGTCTGCTCCTACAACTACGGCGCAGCGCGCTACGGCCGCGTGCGGGAGGGCTTTTTCTTCTGTGTGAAGGTGGGCACCGCCCTGATGACCCTGGCGGCCATTCTGTGCTTCCTGTTTCCAACGCAGATCGTGGCCTTCTTCCGCGACGATCCCGCGGTCATCGCGGTGGGCTCCGTTGCCCTGCGGTGGCAGGCGGCGGTGCTGCCGCTGCTGGCCTTCTTCGTGCTGACCAATATGATGCTCCAGGCCAGCGGCCAGGGGATCCGCTCCACGATCACCTCCAGCGCGCGAAACGGCCTGTTTTTCATTCCGCTCATTCTGCTGCTGCCCCGGCTCTTCGGCCTGCGCGGCGTGGAGATGACCCAGGCGGTCGCCGACTTTTTCAGCTTCCTGCTGGCCGTACCTTTCGCTTTTGCCAGCCTCAGACGCATGCGTGACGCGGAAGAAAAGTAAAAAACACAGAGGATGCAGGAGATTGCATCCTCTGTGTTACAGTTTTGAGTTTTCAGTTTTGAGTTTTGAGAGTGATCCTCAATGCTCAAAACTCACGCCTCAAAACTGAAAGACCCGATGGAACATCTTCCATCGGGTCTTTCTCTTATGCTTTCTTTTCCTTGAAGTCGGGGACGAAGCTGCCCTGAATGCCCATGGCCTTCAGGCGGGACTTGATCTGTCCGGTCTTCTTGTTGAAGATCGCGGTGCGCAGCTCGTCATCCGGCACAAAACGGTAGTAGGAATTGCAGAAGGTATCGAACATGTCCCGGTTGTCGGCGGAGACGCGGGGGATCAGCAGCACGATCGCGAGCAGCGCGCCCACGCCGAAGGAGATCTTGACGTACAGCGGGCACCAGATCAAAATGGCCGCCAGGATCGCCGCCGCCACCACGGAGCAGGTGATGATGGAGATGACCGTGTAGCGCTTCGCGCCAATGGCGATCAGTTCCTCCTGCAGGGCGTTCATCTTTTTGATGAGCGGCAGGGCGGTCATGAAGTTGAACATGAGCTGACGGATAAACAGATAAGCCCAGAGCCAGCCGCCGAGGAAGACGGCGCCGGTCAGCATGATTTTCATTTCCATAGATTCAAACCCTCCAGATGCGGACTGGCATTTATTTTAGCACAGGCCACTGCAAGATTCAAGAATAATTCCTGCCATCGCGCATAGATTGCTCACAGGAAGTGAAGCGATGGACGGATGGACAAGAGCGCTGCGGCTGCTGCCGGAGGCCTATCGGATAAAACTTGAACAAGCGGACGGCAGCGCCGTCGAGGAGATCCGCCTGCGCAGCCATCGGCAGCCCACGCTACTGATTTGCGGGAAGGAACAGGCTTTCTCCGACCGGCTCTGTCGGGAGGAGGATCTGCAGCTGGTGCTGGAGAAGGCCAGCGGCGCCTCCCTGCATGCGGTGGCGGACATGCTGAAGGAGGGCTATCTCAGCGTAAACGGCGTGCGCATCGGCGTCTGCGGGACGCTGCTGCCATCTGATACCGGCGGCGGCTTTCGCCGTGTCAGCTCCCTCTGCATGCGCATCCCCCGAGAGTGCCGCGGCATCGCGCGTGGGATCCTCCCGGCGCTTCGGGAAAACAGCCGCGGCGGCACGCTGCTGCTCTCCCCGCCGGGCGGGGGTAAGACCACGCTGCTGCGGGAGTGCGTCCGCTGTCTCTCCGACGGGGGCGTGCGCATCTCGGTCGCGGACGAGCGCCGCGAGCTACTCGGTTCGGACGGCGGCGAGGGCTTTGACCTGGGCTGCCATACCGACCTGCTGCTGGGCTGCGGCAAGGCGGAGGGGAGTATCCGGTTGCTCAGGAGCATGAACCCGCAGCTCATCGCCATGGACGAGGTAAGCTCGCCCCGGGATCTGGAGGCCGTGCGGCAGATCGCGGGCTGCGGCGTGGGCATCCTCGCCACAGCCCATGCGTCTGACCCGGCGGAGATGCAGCGCCGCCCCCTCTATCGGGAGCTGCTTTCGTCGGGTATCTTTTCCCTCGCCGTCTGCATCCAGGGGCAGGGGAGCGAGCGGCGCTATACCCTGCAGAGGCTCGAGACATGAAGCTCTCCGGTGCGCTCCTGATCCTGCTGGGGAGCCTGCTCACCGGCAGGCAGTACGCCCTCTCCAGGCGGCGGGAGCTGCGCAGCCTGACCGCGCTCTGTGCCGCGCTGGAGCGGATGGAAAGGGAACTCTCCGCCCGGGCGCTGCCCCTGCCGGAGCTGATCGCGCTGCTGGCCCGGGAGACAGCCGCCCCGGCAACGGCCTTCTTTACGCTCCTGTATGAGCGGCTTTCATCCCTGGGGGAGCGCAGCTTCCGGGCGCTCTGGCAGGACGCCGCGCAGTTAGCGCTCTCAATGCTCTCCTCCCGCGAGAGGGATGCCTTCTGCGAGCTGGGCGCCGCCCTCGGGCGCTACCCGCTGGAGCAGCAGACGGCCGCCATCCGCCGCTGCCGGGACCGGCTTACCGCCCGGCGGGATGCCCTCGCCCACAGCCTGAAGGACGATCTCCGTCTCGGCTGGGGGCTCTCCGCCTCCCTGGGCTTTCTCCTCTGGATCCTGCTCATTTGAGGTAGCTATGGACATTGATCTGATCTTTCGCATCGCTGCGGTGGGCATCCTCGTGGCCGTTCTGAACATCCTGCTGACCCGCTCCGGCCGGGAGGAGCAGGCGCTGATGACGACGATCACCGCGCTGGTGGTGGTTTTGATGATGGTGGTGCAGAAAATCAGCGAGCTTTTCACCCTCATCAAGACCCTCTTCGGGCTGTAGCCATGGAGCTGATGATACGCGTGGCCGCGCTCTCGCTGACGGCGGCGCTGCTGGGACTTCTCCTGCGCCAGCGCAGCGCGGAGCTGGCAAGCCTGCTGAGCATCGCGGCCATCGCCGTCGCCATGGGCGGCGTGCTGCGCTATACCGCGCCCTTTCGGGAGCTGACGCAGACCGTTCGCCAGATGCTGGGCGGCAGGGAAGAGCTTCTGCTGCCGGTGCTCAAATGCCTGGGCTGCGCTATTGTTTCCCGGCTCGGCAGTGAGCTCTGCCGGGACGCGTCCCAGGCTGCCCTCGCGGCCCTTGTAGAGCTTGCGGGGAGCTTCTGTGCCTTCGGTGTGAGCCTGCCGCTCATCCTGACGCTGCTCAAGCGGATCGGAGCGATGCTGTGAAAAAATGCCTTGCCTTTGCGCTGCTGCTTGCGCTCTTCCTGCTGCAGCCCTGCACAGCTTACGCGGACAGCATGCTGGCGCGCCTGGAGGACGCGGCGGATCTGCCAGCCCTCACGGAGGGGCTGACGGAGGAGGAAAAGACGATCATGGGTGCCCCGGACGCCGCGCAGTACGAGGCCGGCGGTGCGCTGCGCCGGCTGCTGCAGTATGGAAAAGAGCAGGCCGTCACCGCACTGCGGGCACAGTTTGCCTTCGCCGCGCGCCTGATCGCGCTGGTGTTCTTCTGCGCCCTTGCCGACGCCATGAGTCCGCAGAGCGCCGCAAAAAGCGGCATCTCCCTCGCGGCCTGCGCCTGCGCGGCCCTCTGGCTCGCGGGGGACTGGGACAGCGGCATCGCCCAGACCACCGGGACGCTGCAGCGCCTTGCGGACTATTCCCGGGCGGCGCTGCCCGTACTGTACACCGCTGCGGCGGCCGCCGGGGCGCTCAGCTCCGCGCCGGTGAAGTTTGCGGCCTGCTCCCTCGCCATGGAGGTACTGATGACGCTCTCCCGTGATCTGATCCTGCCGATGATCTACGCCTGTCTTGCGCTCTCGCTCACCGTCTGTATCTGCGATAACCCGATCCTGCGGGGGCTGCAGCGGCTGATCCGCTGGGCGGCCGTTACGGCCATGAGCGCCGTGACCACAGCCTTCTGCCTGTATGCGGGCCTCTCCGGCGTGGTGGCCGGGAGCGCGGACGCGCTGGCCGTCAAAGCCGCGCGCTCGGTGCTCTCCGGGGCGCTTCCCGTGGTGGGCGGTATCCTCTCCGATTCCGCGGCGACGCTGCTTTCCGCCGCAGGCGTGATCCGCAGCACGGCGGGGGTTTTCAGCCTGCTGGCCGTCCTCCTTCTCTGCGCGGGGCCTTTTGTGTTCCTGTCTGTCAAGATGCTTCTGCTGCGGGCGGTCTCCACCCTGGCGGAGCTGCTGCCCGGCGGGCTTCTATCCCGCTTCCTCGGGGAGTGCTCCACGGTCTTTGCCCTGCTGCTGGGTCTCCTGGGATGCCACGCGGCGATGCTCTTTTTCTCTCTGACGGCGGGCATGCGGGCGGTGAGCGCCGGATGAGGGACGCCCTGCGAACGCTCTGCGTGCTGGCCGTCTTCTGCGGCGCGGCGCTGCGCCTTGCGCCGGAGGGCGGGGTGAAGCGTGTGATGCAGGTGCTCATTTCGGCCCTGCTGCTCGGGGAGCTTCTCTCCGGTCTGCTGTCTCTGCCGACGGATCTCGCGCTGGACACGGCCAGGCTCCGGGAAAACGAGAATCGTCTTCTCCAGACCGCCGCCGATTCCCGGGAGCGGATGAACCGCCTCGTCATAGAAGAGGAGCTGCGGACATATATTCAGAACAAAGCCGCCGGGCTTGGCGTATCGTTGACAGCGGTCGAGCTGTCGCTGCGCTGGGAGACGGATGGGCTCTGGCTGCCGGATTCGATCACGCTCCGCGGGACAGGCGATGAGTCCGCAGTCTCCCGCCTGCTGGGAGAACTCGGCGCGGAGCTCGGCATCGAACGCGGGAAGCTTAAATGGGATGGGGACGATGGAAACTAAGAAGATTCTGCAAAAGCTCTCAGACTATAAGTACCCGCTGCTGGTGCTGCTCGTCGGCGTGCTGCTGATGCTGCTGCCCGGCGGGATCCGCTCGCCGACCGCGGGGGAGGATAACACCTGCGAATTTGCCTCGCTCGTGGAGCAGATCGACGGGGTGGGGGACTGCAGCATCGCCCTCTCGGACACGGGCGTGGTGGTCGTCTGCGAGGGAGCGGAGGAACCCACCGTGCGCTTTGCCCTGCTGCAGGCGATCCGCGCCTATACGGGCTTTACATCCGAACGCATAGCGATTCTGAAAATGACGGAGCATGACAGGGGAGGAAGAACATGAAAAATCGGAAACGCAATCTGACGATGATGGCGGTGCTGGTGTTTGTCTGCGCTGCGGTGGCGCTCAACTGGTCCTATAACCGCCGCTGGGGCACGCCGGACGCGGAGATGGTGCTGGCCGAGGATCAGGCCATGCTGAAGGCCAACGCCGAATACAAGGGAAAAGACGCGGCCCCGGCCTCGGAGTACTTTGCCGAAGCGCGGCTCACGCGCCAGGTATCCCGGGACGAGGCTCTGCAGCTGCTGCAGACCGCGGCGAGTGCGGAGACCGCCTCTCAGGAGACCATCGACAGCGCCATGAATGCCATCTCGGCCATGGCCACCTGCTCGATGAAGGAGGCGCAGATCGAAAACCTGCTCATCGCAAAGGATTTCGCCGACTGCGTGGTCTACATCGGAAACGGCGCTGTCACCGTGGCGGTGCCGGCCCCCAGCGCAGGACTCAGCGAGGAGGCCGTGGCCCGCATCACGGACATCATCACCAGCGAGACGGAGTATGCCGCCGCCCAGCTCAACATCATCGAAGTGCGCGCCTGAACGGCAAAGCCCGACAGAACCCAATCTGCCGGGCGAATTTTTATTTATTATCCGTAAAATGAAAATATTCAAAAGTTTATGCATAAAGCCTTTCTTTTTCCGGCATAACGTGGTAAAATACTCTGACTCAATATATGAGGAACAGGAGGATTCACCATGGCCGAAAACTATATCACCTGCCAGGAAGCCAACGGCAGCATCAATATCTCCGAAGACGTGATCTCCACCATGGTCCGTGCCGCCGTGCTGGACGTGGAGGGCGTTGCAGGCCTCTCCAATACCGCCGGCGCCGAAATCGCAGAGCTGATCGGCATCAAGACCCTGAGCAAGGGCGTCAAGGTGCAGTTTCTGAACGACAAGGTGGTCGTCGATGCGATCATCACCGTCGCATACGGCAACAACGTGGTCAACGTTGCCCGCAGCGTGCAGGAGAAGGTCATCAACACCGTCTCCGCCGCCACCGGCTTTGAGAAGGCCGAGGTCAACGTGCACGTCTCCGGCATCGCATTCGAGAAATAAAATAGCGGAGGATAAGAACATGACAAGAACCGCAGCCAGAGAAATCGCCATTCAGCTCTGCTTCGCCGCGGCCTCGGCCGATCAGGAGCCGGGTGAGCTGGCCGATCGCTTTTTCGACCCTGCGTATTATGAAAGCCTCTCTGCCGAGCAGGAGAATTTCCGGGAGCTTCCCGACGAGCAGCAGATGGCCTATATCCGCCGTCTGACCGGCCTCGTGTGGGAAAAGCGCGGCGAGATCGACGAGCTCATAGAGCGCTACGCCCGCGGTTGGCGCATCGAGCGCATCTCCCGCACGGCGCTGGCCGTGCTGCGCTGCGCGGTGTGCGAGATCCTGTATATGGAGGACATTCCCAACGCCGCCGCCATCAACGAGGCGGTGGAACTCTGCAAGGGCTATGACGAGCCGGACACCGTGGCCTTCGTCAACGGCGTGCTCGGCGGAATCGTCCGCGGTGAGCTGGGCGAGGAGACGGAGCAGGCTGCCCCGACGGCGGAGGACGCCCCCGCGCAGGAATAAGCGATGGAGCGCACGACACTGACGGTAACGGAGCTCAATAACGCCATCAAGACCCTGCTGGATCGGGAGCCGATGCTGGCGGACGTCTGTGTGCGGGGCGAGCTCTCCAACTACAAGATCTACCCCTCCGGTCACCATTACTTCACGCTCAAGGACGCCGAGAGCAGCCTCAGATGCGTGATGTTCAAAAGCAGCGCCTCCAAACTGCGCTTCCGGCCTGAGAGCGGCATGGGCGTCACCGCCTTCGGGCGCGTGACCGTCTACCCGCGGGACGGGGCCTATCAGCTCTACTGCACGGCGCTGCAGCCTGAGGGCACGGGCGACCTGCAGGTGGCCTTTGAGCAGCTCAAGGCCCGGCTCTCGGCCGAAGGCCTCTTCGACAGCGAGCATAAAAAACCCCTGCCCGCTTTCCCGGAAAAGATCGCGATCATCACCTCCTCGGCCGGCGCCGCCGTGCACGACATGATCCGCATCCTGGGCCACCGCTGGCCCATGACCAAGGTGCTGCTCCTGCCGGTAAGGGTACAGGGCGTGGAAGCCCCGCCCGAGATCGCCGGGGCCATCCGCTATGCCAATGAATTTCATGTGGCGGATCTGATCATCACCGGCCGCGGCGGCGGCTCCATCGAAGACCTCTGGGCCTTCAACGATGAGCGCGTGGCCCGCGCCATCTACGCCTCCGAGATCCCGGTGATCTCCGCGGTGGGCCATGAGCCGGACGTGACCATTTCCGACTATGTGGCCGACCGCCGGGCGTCCACGCCCTCCAACGCGGCCGAGATCGCCGTGCCGGACTGGCACGAGATGCGCGATGTGCTGGACGGCTTTGAGATCCGCTCCCGCCAGGCCATGCAGAAGAAGCTGACGCAGCTCTCCCAGCGGCTGGACGCGATCGCCCAAAAGCGGGTGCTGAGCGATCCGGGCGTATATATCGACAACCGCCGCATGGAGCTTGATCACATGCGCGACAGGCTGGGCGCCGCGGCGGAGCGCAAGCTCGCCGCCGGGAAGCAGGATTTTGTGAAACTGGCAGCGGCGCTGGACGCCATGAGCCCGCTGCGTGTACTTACACGGGGTTACAGCCTCACCCAGGACGCGCAGGGCCACACGGTGCGCAGCGCGTCCCAGCTCAAGACCGGGGATCGGGTGCGTCTGCGCTTTGCCGAGGGCGGCGCGGACTGCACGGTGGATTCCCTATACGAAGGAGAAGCACAATGACGGAACATAAACTGAGCTTTGAGCAGTCTCTGGCCCGGCTGGACGAGATCGTCCGCCATCTTGAGAAGGGCGATCTGCCGCTGAGCGACTCGCTCAAGCTGTTTGAAGAGGGGACAGCCCTGCTCGCTTCCGCGAGCCAAATGCTGGACGAGGCCGAGCAGAAGGTGGTCAAGCTCCGCAAGGGCGCCGACCGCCAGCCCGAGGAGCTGCCCTTTGAGGAAGAATGATATGACGGCAAACGAGTATAAAGAGAAGATCGACGCCGCGCTGGAGACTTATTTCCACGCGGAGGATTTCCCGTTTTGGGGCCTGGCCGACTCCATGCGCTACAGCCTGCTTGCCGGCGGCAAGCGCATCCGCCCGATGCTGGTGCTGGAGTTCTGCCGCATTGCCGGCGGCGATATGGAGGCCGCGCTGCCCGTGGCCTGCGCCGTGGAGATGCTGCACACTTACAGCCTGATCCATGACGATCTGCCGTGCATGGACAACGACGATCTGCGCCGCGGCCGCCCCACCAACCACAAGGTCTACGGCGAGTGCACCGCCACCCTGGCGGGGGACTGCCTGCAGGCCGAGGCCTTCGGCACTATTCTGCGCTCCACGCTTCCCGCGGAGCGCAGGGCCGCCTGCGCGGAGATCCTGGCCGGCGCTGCCGGAATCGATGGGATCTGCGGCGGCCAGTATATGGACATGATCTGGGAGGGGCAGAAGCTCACGTACGACCAGCTCAATGACATCAATAACCGCAAGACCTCCGCGCTGCTGATCGCCGCCTGCCAGATGGGCGTGGCGGCCGCCGGCGGGACGGAGAAAATGCTGGAGGCCGCAGGGCAGTATGCCGCGGCGGTGGGCCTTGCCTTCCAGATCCGCGACGATATGCTGGACGTGCTCTCCACCGAGCAGGAGTTGGGCAAGCCCATCGGCTCCGACGCCCAGGAACAGAAAAATACATTCATGGCCCTTTACGGGGAAGAAAAATGCGCCGAAATGGTCGCGAAACTTACAGAGCGGGCCAAGCAGGTCCTGCGCGAGGGTTTTTCCGACTTCGCCTTCCTCTGCGAGCTGGCTGACTCCATGGCAGTCAGACGCAATTGACTGCCCCGGGCCTGACGGGAGTAATTGTGAGTATATTAGAGACAATCCAGTGTTCCAATGATATCAAAAAACTGAATGAAAACGAGCTTGTGCCGCTCTGCGGTGAGCTGCGGGAATTCCTGGTGGAGAGCGTTTCGAAAACCGGCGGGCATCTCGCGTCCAACCTGGGCGCGGTGGAGCTGACGGTCGCGCTGCACCGGGTCTACAACACGGCGAAGGACCGCCTGGTCTTCGACGTGGGGCATCAGTGCTACGTGCACAAGATCCTCACCGGGCGGCGGGAGCAGTTTGACACCCTGCGCCAGTACGGCGGCATCTCCGGCTTTCCCAAGCCCTACGAGAGCGAGGACGATGCCTTTATCGCGGGCCACGCTTCCAATTCCGTCTCCGTCGCGCTGGGCATGGCCAAGGCCAGGACGCTCCTGAAAGAGGATTACGACGTGGTCGCCTTCATCGGCGACGGCGCGCTGACCGGCGGCCTGTCCTACGAGGGGCTGGTCTCCGCCGCGGCCAGCGGGGAGCCGATGGTCATCCTCCTGAATGACAACAACATGTCCATCGATCCGAACGTGGGCGGCACGGCGAGCCTGCTGCAGAAGCTGCGGGTCAAGCCCGGCTATATGCACTTCAAACAGGGCTACCGCGAGCTCTTCTATAAGATGCCCTCGGTCTATGCCTTCAACCACCGCACCAAGGAGTGGATCAAGAGCAAGATCCTGCCGGAAAACATGTTCTCCGCCATGGGCTATGAGTATCTCGGCCCGGTGGACGGGCACGACGTGCTGCTGATGGAGCGGGTGCTGCGCTGGGCGCGGGATATGAAAAAACCCGTCATCGTCCACGCGGTCACGAAGAAGGGCAAGGGCTGCTCCTTTGCCGAGGAGCACCCGGAGCGCTATCACGGCGTGGGCCCCTTCGATCCCAAAACCGGCGAGATCTACGGCGGGGGAGAGAGCTTCTCCGAGGTCTTCGGCAAAACGCTCTGCGCCCTTGCGGATAAAGATGAACGCATCACCGCCGTCACGGCCGCCATGGCCTCCGGTACCGGGCTGGACCGCTTCGCCCTGCGCTTTCCCAGGCGCTTCTGTGACGTGGGCATCGCCGAGGGGCATGCCGCGGCCATGGTCTCCGGCATGGCAAAGCAGGGTCTGCTGCCCGTGTTTGCCGTCTATTCCAGCTTCCTGCAGCGCGCCTACGATATGCTGATCCACGACGTGTCGCTCCAGAAGCTGCACGTAGTCTTCGGCGTGGATCGGGCCGGTCTCGTCGGCAGCGACGGGGAGACTCACCACGGCATCTACGATGTAAATTTCCTGCGCTCCGTGCCGGGGATGACGGTGTTCTGCCCCGCCAGCTTCGGCGAACTGCGCGCCATGCTGGAGGAGGCTCTCTACCGGGTGGACGGCCCGGTGGCCATCCGCTATCCCCGCGGCGGCGAAGGGGAGTACAAGGCCGTCAGCATCGAGGACGAGCAGATCGTCCGCGAGGGCTCAGACCTCACCATCGTCTGCTACGGTTATATGATCAATGACGTGCTCAAGGCCGTGCGGGTGCTGGAGGAGAAGGGCATCTCCGCCGAAGTCATCAAGCTCAATAAGATCACTTACGCAAAGTTTCCCAAAACCTTTGCTTCTCTGGAAAAAACAGGCCGACTGCTGATGCCGGAGGAGGTCTGCGCCATTGGCTGCGTGGGCCGTCATCTGCTGGCCCAGGCCAGCGAAGCCGGGATCCATCTGAAAGCGGCCCGCTTTTTGAACCTGGGGGACAACATTGTGCCCCACGGCACCCGCGCGCTGCTCCTGCGGGACTTCGGCGTCGACAGTGACGCCATGGTCCGCGCGGCGGAAGGGATGTGCCGCGCGTGAAAAAGGTGAGACTGGATCAGCTGGTCTTCGATCTGGGCTATGCCGAGAGCCGGGAGCGCGCCAAGACCACGATCATGAGCGGCCTGGTGTTCGTCAACGGCCAGCGGGTGGACAAGCCCGGCACCGCCGTTGATCCCGAGGCAAAGATCGAAGTGCACGGCGTGGCCCTGCCCTTTGTGAGCCGGGGCGGCTTCAAGCTCGACAAGGCGCTGAAGGTCTTTCCGGTAGATCCCGCCGGGAAAATCTGCATCGACTGCGGCGCCTCCACCGGCGGCTTTACCGACGTGCTGCTGCAGCACGGGGCGGCGAAGGTCTACGCGGTGGACGTTGGTTACGGGCAGCTTGCCTGGAAGCTGCGCAACGACGAGCGCGTGGTGAATCTGGAGCGCACGAATCTGCGCTATGTGGACGATAGCCTGATCCCGGAGCCGCTGGATCTCGCGGTGATGGACGTATCCTTCATCTCCATCCGTCTGGTGCTGCCGGCGGTCAAGGCGCTCCTAAAACCCGGGGCCGACTACATCTGCCTCATCAAGCCCCAGTTTGAGGCCGGGCGGGACGAGGTCGGTAAGAAGGGCGTTGTTCGCGATCCGAAGGTACACGCCCAGGTGGTGCACGGGATCATCGACTTTGCCCGGGAGATCGGCTTTTCCTTGATGGGGCTGGATTATTCGCCCATCAAGGGGCCGGAGGGCAACATCGAATACATCTGCCATTTGAAAAACGGCGCCTTCGACGCGCCGGAACCGGACGTTGAAGCGGTAGTATCCGCTTCCCACGAGAGTCTTTGAGGTGAGAGCATGATAGCCGTATGTCCCAATCCCTTCCGCGATCTGGAACTGAAGATCACCCGTGAGGCCGTGCGTCTGCTGGAGGACGCAGGCTTTGAGACCGCCATCTGCCCCGTCTTTGCGGACGAGGAGCCGGAGGTCATCCCCGCAGATCTGCCTGTGCGCAAACTCGGGGATCTGGCCGGGAACTGCTCCCTCGCCATCGTCGTGGGCGGGGACGGGACGATCCTCTCCGTCGCCCGCACGCTGCACGATACCGCGATCCCGCTCTTGGGCGTGAACCTCGGCACCAAAGGCTTCATGGCCTATCTGGAGCCCGAGGAGCTTTCGCACATCATTCCCGCGGCCCGGGGCGAATACCGGCTGAGCCGCCGGATGCTCCTCAACGTGGAGCTCTGGCGGGAGGGCGTGTGCATCCACCGGGATCTGGCCCTCAACGACGCGGTGCTGCACGGCTACGGCGACGTGATCCAGACCACCGCCTTCTGCAAGGGCGACAGGATCACCAGCTTTTCGGGGGACGGCATCATCCTCTCGACGCCCACCGGCTCCACCGGCTACTCCATGTCCGCCGGCGGTCCGATCGTGGAGCCGGAGGCGGAGAACATCCTCATCAGCCCCATCTGCGCCCACACCATGGTCGCCCGCACCTTTGTGCTGGGGCCGAACAGCGTGGTCTCCGTCAAGGCGGAGAAGCTGCACGGCCGGAGGGCTTATCTCTCGGTGGACGGCTACCAGGTGGCGGATCTTGCCAACGGCGACATCGTCACGGTCAGCCGCTCCGAGCACAGTATCCCCATGGTCGATCCGGGCCTCAGGAGCTTTTACGAAATGGCCTACGAGAAATTAACCTGACGGAGGAAGAAATGAAATCCGCAAGACAGACTGAAATCCTGCAGATCATCGCCGAGCGCGACATTGAGACCCAGCAGCAGCTGCTGGAGGCGCTGGCCGAACGCGGCGTCAAGAGCACCCAGGCAACGCTCTCGCGTGACATCAAGGATATGCGCCTGGTAAAGGAGCTTGGACCCAACGGTACTTACCGCTATGTCGCCACCCACAACGACGCTGACAATTATGACGAGCGGCTCCGGAAGATTTTCCGTGAGAGCATCGTTTCCTATGATGTGGCACAGAATCTTTTCATTATCCGGACGCTGCCCGGCCTTGCCAACGGCGCCTGCTCCGCCATCGACGCCATGCATGTGGAGGGCCTGGTGGGCAGCCTCGCCGGGGACGATACGGCCTTCCTCGCAATGAAGGACAACGAAGCCGCAAAGAAACTTTACCACGAGATCGAGATGCTGTTCTGATCGGGAGGCAAGTATGCTCAGTGAGCTGCATATCGAGAATATTGCCGTCATCGAACGCTCGGACATCCGCTTCGGCCCCGGGCTGAACATTCTGACCGGTGAGACCGGCGCGGGCAAATCCATCGTCATCGACGCCATCGGCGCCGTGCTGGGCGACCGCGTCAGCCGCGAGCTGGTGCGCCACGGGGCCGAGAAAGCCCTGGTGACCGCCGTCTTCGAGGGCGTTGATGTCTCCGCGTGGCTGCGGGAGAACGAGATCGACTGTGAGGATGAGCTGATCCTCCAGCGCCGCATTTCCCTTGACGGAAAGAGCAGCTGCCGCGTCTGCGGCACACCGGTGACCGCGGCTCAGCTGCGGGAGCTGGGGAGCCTCCTCGTGGACGTGCACGGCCAGAACGACGGGCGGCAGCTGATGGACGAGCGCCGCCACCGGGAATACCTGGACCGCTTTGGCGAGCTGGAGTCCGTGCTGGAAAAGTACCGCGGCGAGTATAAAAAGTACCGCGAGATCCAGAAGGAGATCGAAAAGCTCTCCCTGGACGAGGTGGAAAAAGAACGCCTGAGCGAGAGCCTGCAGTATCAGATCAAAGAGCTGGAGCGCGCGGAGCTGAAGGCCGGGGAGAAGGACGCGCTGGTGTCCCGCCGGGATCTGCTGCGAAACAGCGAGAAGCTGACCGAGGCCCTGGACGAGGCGCTCAACCTCCTCTACGGCGGGGAGGATAACGCCGTCTCCATGGCGCAGAACGCGTCTTACTACGCCTCCCGCGCCTCCGCCATCGCACAGGAGCTGGAGGGCGCGGCAAAGAGCATCGACGACGCGGTCTTTTCCCTTACCGACGCGGTGGAGACCCTGCGCGATTTCCGGGACAATCTGGATTTTTCACCAGAAGAATACGACCAGCTGGAGAGCCGGATTTCCCTGCTCAATAAGCTGGAGCGCAAATACAGCCGCACGGACGCGGACCTGATCGCCTATCTGGACGAGTGCAGGGAAAAGCTGGACAACATCCAGTACGCAGATGAGCGAATCGCAAAGCTCCGCCGGGAGCTGAAGGATCAGACCGAGCGCTGCCGCAGGGCCGCTGCCCTCCTGCACGAGCAGCGCAAGGCCGCGGCTGAACGGCTGCAGGAGCGCATCGTGCGCGAGCTGCGGGAGCTCAACATGCCCTCCGTCCGCTTCGCCGTGGAGTTCAAGCCCCTGGAATCCGACCCGGGCTTTGACGCAAAC
The DNA here is from genome assembly GCA_946628965.1 of uncultured Clostridia bacterium. Taxonomy (GTDB): domain Bacteria; phylum Bacillota; class Clostridia; order Oscillospirales; family Oscillospiraceae; genus Limivicinus. The sequence continues at coordinate 14,960 of CAMOXI010000039.1, forward strand.
GGCGCGGACAGCATCGCCTTTGTCATGTCTGCCAACGCCGGCGAGGAGCTGGGGCGCATCAGCAAAATCGCCTCCGGCGGCGAGCTGAGCCGCATCATGCTCGCGATGAAAAACGTCTTTGCCGAGAAGGATCCGGTGGGCACTATGATCTTTGACGAGATCGACACCGGCGTCTCCGGCATCGCGGCCCAGCGGGTGGGGGAGAAGCTCTATACCGTCTCCCGCGGCAAGCAGGTGCTCTGTGTCACCCATCTGCCGCAGATCGCCGCCATGGCGGACGGGCACTACCGCATCGCCAAGGAGGAGCGCGAGGGCCGCACCTATACCCAGGTGACCCAGCTTGACCGGGACGGCCGCGCCGCGGAGCTTGCAAGGCTCCACGGGGGCGACAACATCACGCTCATCACGCTGGCCTCCGCCGAGGAACAGATGGCCGCAGCCGAACGCTTCAAGCAGAGTCTTGACAAGGGCTGATTCTTTCAGTATAATGCAAACCGTTAACGCGAAGAAGAACAGAAGTACCCTGTTTTTCGCCGTTCAGAGAGCCTTCGGTCGCTGCGAGAAGGCCGGCACGGCAGGGGAATACGGTTCGGAGCGGCGCACCGAAATCTGCGGAGAGTAGGCTGCGACGGGCGCGCCCGATACAGCGCGGGAGTCATCGACTCCGTGAGGCCTTTCCTGTGAGGGGTAGGCGTTCAGAGGTGGTACCGCATAAATGCCCTCTGTCCCTTGGGACAGAGGGTTTATCATTTGAATGGAGGTGTACAGATGGGGGCGAAGGAGAAAGCCATGGCGCTGCGGGCGCAGGGCTTCAACTGTGCTCAGTGCGTACTGGGCGCTCTCGGTGACTATACGGGTCTGGATGAAAAGACGGCACTGGCGATCTCGGCCGGCTTCGGCGGCGGCGCCCGCTGCGGCGAGCTCTGCGGCACGGTTTCCGGCGCTACGATGGCCTTCGGTATGGCCCATCCCTGGAACGATCCGGAGGATGCGGCGGCCAAGGCGAAAGTCTCGAAGCTGACGATGGTGTTTGCCAAGGAGTTCGGCGAGACCTTCGGCTGCATGCGCTGCTTTGACTTGAAGCGCGGCGGGCATCCCTGCAACGAGCTCATTTTCTGGGCGGCGGAGCATGCCGAAGAGGTTCTGAAAAACAATTGATTTTGATAAAAGAAGGAGATAACAATGGGTATTTATGAGGAACTGGTCGCCAGAGGCCTGATCGCTCAGGTGACCAATGAGGACGAGATCCGCGATATGCTCAACAACGGCAAAGCCACCTTCTACATCGGCTTTGACTGCACGGCGGACAGCCTGACCGCCGGCCACTTCATGGCGCTGACGCTGATGAAGCGCCTGCAGATGGCGGGCAACAAGCCCATCGCCCTGATCGGCGGCGGCACCACCATGATCGGCGACCCCTCCGGCCGCACCGACATGCGCAAGATGCTGACCATCGAGGACATCAACCACAACGCCGAGTGCTTCAAGCGCCAGATGGAGCGCTTCATCGACTTCGGCGAGGGAAAGGCTCAGATGATCAACAACGCCGACTGGCTCCTGAAGCTCAATTACGTGGAGCTGCTGCGCGAAGTGGGCGCCTGCTTCTCCGTGAACAACATGCTGCGCGCCCGCTGCTACGAGCAGCGCATGGAGCGCGGCCTGAGCTTCCTTGAGTTCAACTACATGATCATGCAGAGCTACGACTTCTATTACCTGTTCCAGCACTACGGCTGCAACATGCAGTTCGGCGGCGACGACCAGTGGAGCAACATGCTGGGCGGCACGGAGCTCATCCGCAAGAAGCTGGACAAGGACGCCCACGCCATGACCATCACCCTGCTTACGGACTCCCAGGGCAACAAGATGGGCAAGACCGCGGGCAACGCCGTCTGGCTCGACCCCAACAAGACCAGCCCCTATGAGTTCTACCAGTACTGGCGCAACGTGGGCGACGCGGACGTGATGAAGTGCATCCGAATGCTGACCTTCCTGCCGCTGGAGGAGATCGACGCGATGGCGAACTGGGAGGGCAGCCAGCTCAACCGCGCCAAAGAGATCCTGGCCTTCGAGCTGACCAAGATGGTGCACGGCGAGGAAGAGGCAAAGAAGGCCGAGACCTCTGCCAAGGCCCTGTTCGCGGGCGGCGGCAGCAGTGAGGATATGCCGACCACCGAGCTTACGGAGGCCGATCTCACGGACGGCGCGGCCGACGTGATGACCCTTCTGGTGAAGACAGGGCTCTGCCCCTCCAAGTCCGACGCACGGCGCAACATCCAGCAGGGCGGCGTCACCGCGAACGACGAGAAGCTCAGCGATATCGGCAAGGTCTTCACGGCAGACGAGCTCAAGGCGGGCGTGGTCCTCAAGCGCGGCAAAAAGAACTTCAACAAAGTCGTGCTGAAGTAGGCTGTTCCGATCATAGAATGGAGGTAACCATGAAAAAAATTATAGCACTATTTTTATGTCTGATTATGTTTGCATCCATTCCTGCTTATGCTGAGGAGTCAATAGCAGAAAGTGCATTTATTACTGCGGCAACTATTGATGAGCTAAGTGATAATGTTGAGCAAGATGTAGAAGCAACAATTGATGGTTTGTTTATAGAATATGAAACCATCAAAACAACATTAAGCGATTTTGCCGCATATCAAGCAAATCCTTTATTAACCCAAAATTTCTATGATAAAATAGTGACAGAGACAAGTGCTCTGTCACTTCTGCTCCGTAAATATGCATTAGAGTACGCAAAAATCATAGTAGATGAAGATTCGGATTATGATGAAAAATATGATGATCTTGAAAATATCTACAGTGATTTATACGAGGATGCTGCAGATGAATTATATTCCATATATGATGATTTGCTTGATGATATGTACGACGATATCTATGATGGGATTATAGATGATGCATATAATACTGTTGCTTATAAAGAATGGGATTCAGCACGATCTGTAGAATACAGCTTATGGGATGACACTCGTTCAGAAGTGTATTCCATATACGATAGTGTTAGATCGGATATCTACCATTTCTATGATAGAATTCGATCTCATACCTATAGAAGAGATATTGAAAAGGCTACTAACGATATTGATAGATTCCAAAGAATAATAGATCGCTTGAATGGGCAGATAATTGAACCTCTTATATCCATAGATCTTAGCACACTGGATTTGTCAACCGTTACAACAGCTGAAGAAATGGACTATATCATTGAAGCTGATATAGATACATTGGTAGCTTCCCTTTCTTCTGAATATGATACTCTTCAATCTGAGATTTCAAATTATGAACAATATACGAAGAATTCTTCAAAAACAGAAGAGTATTATGACCATGTAGTTGAGGAAGTGGAGCTTGCTAGTGGAAGACTACGAGCATATGCTCTCAGATATGCTGAGATTATAATTGGTTCTGAGATGGATTATCAAGAGCAGTACGATGCATTGTCTGATATAATAGATGCTATCTATTATGGTGCTGGGAATACAATGAATCGTGAAATTTACAGTGGCATACTTAAACAAGCCTCAAAGTATTTTTACCGGAAAATACTGAAATCTGGATTCGAGATCGCACCATATGGTGAGGTTTCAGAATTCCGATCTGATGAATATAGCAATCTTTCTGATGCACGATCAGATGTTTATAGCGAAATATCTGAATTAAAATCTGATGTTTATAGTTTTATCTCAGATTTGAGAAGTGCTGTATACGCAAAGGATGCTGATAAAATTAACAAAAAGATAGAGAAATTCCGTAAAGATACAGAAAAATACAGCTGAAAGATTCAGGCTCATAGTGGGAAAGAAGTTAGTAATAATCTTTTATTTCCTGCTTTGTGAAAAAAGAAGACATGGTAGTTATTTAACAAAAGAGGAAGGCTTTCGCCTTCCTCTTTTTCTTACGCAAAATATCTCCGTTTCCCGTCGGCCGGGGGGACATAGCCCTTTTCGATCTCCGGCCGGATCTCCTGCAGGCGGTCGTGGATTCTGTCCACGTCCTCCTCTTTTTCAAAGATGAGGTTTGCAAACTCCTTCCCGCCATGCACCAGGATCAGCCGGTAGTAGAAATAGGCCGGGCTGTCGTCCGGCTCCACCA
>CAMOXI010000040.1 GCA_946628965.1 uncultured Clostridia bacterium
GTACTTGCGGATGTTGCCGGTCATGGCCAGACGGATATCGGAGTCGATATTGATCTTGCAGACGGCGAGCTTGGCGGCCTCGCGCAGCTGATCCTCAGGGATGCCGATGGCGTCGGGCATGTTGCCGCCGTACTGGTTGACCATCTTCACAAATTCCTGGGGAACGGAGGAAGAACCGTGCAGCACGATGGGGAAACCGGGCAGGCGCTTGATGCACTCATGCAGAACGTCGAAACGGAGAGGAGGCGGCACCAGGATGCCGTCGGCGTTGCGGGTGCACTGGGAAGCCTTGAACTTGTAGGCGCCATGGGAGGTGCCGATGGCGATGGCCAGGGAGTCACAGCCGGTGCGGCTGACAAACTCTTCGACCTCTTCGGGGCGGGTGTAGCTCTCGTGGCCGTGCTCGACAGAGACTTCGTCTTCCACGCCGGCCAGGGTGCCCAGCTCAGCCTCGACGACGACGCCGTGATCGTGGGCATACTCCACAACCTGACGGGTCAGGGCGATATTCTCTTCGAAGGACTTGGAGGAAGCGTCGATCATGACGGAGGTAAAGCCGCCGTCGATGCAGGACTTGCACAGTTCAAAGGTGTCGCCGTGGTCCAGATGCAGAGCGATGGGGATTTCGGGATTCTCGATAACGGCAGCCTCCACCAGCTTCACCAGATAGGTGTGGTTGGCGTAAGCGCGGGCGCCCTTGGAAACCTGCAGGATAACGGGGCTCTTCAGCTCCCCTGCTGCCTCGGTGATGCCCTGGACGATCTCCATGTTGTTGACGTTGAACGCGCCGACAGCATAGCCGCCGTTATAGGCCTTTGCGAACATTTCTTTCGTTGAAACCAGTGCCATTTTTCAGTCTCCTTCTTATTTTTTGTTAAAATAGCATATTTACAAATTTGCTTTTATATTATATGCTCAATCCGGTACAGAATCAAGAAGCACATTCAACAAATTGCAAATTTTTTAAAAATCTGGAGGCAAATTACAAATGAGTGAGAAATTGATCGGCTCCTGCATCTTCGGTCAGTCCGGCGGCCCCACCGCTGTCATCAACGCGAGCGCTTACGGCGTCATCCGCGCTGCACTGGACGCTGAGGAGATCACCAAGGTTTACGGCGCTGCCCACGGTATCCGCGGCGTCCTGGACGACAAGCTGTACGTCATGGACGAGGAAGATCCCGCCGAGCTCAAGCTGCTGCTGCACACCCCCTCTTCCGAGCTGGGCTCCTGCCGTTATAAAATCGCCGATCCCGAGAAGGACGATACCGACTACAAGCGCATTCTGGAGATCTTCAAAAAGTACAATGTCCGCTACTTCTTCTACAACGGCGGCAACGATTCCATGGACACCTGCAACAAGATCAGCCGTTACATGGAGTCTGTCGGCTACGAGTGCCGCGTGATGGGCGTTCCCAAGACCATCGACAACGACCTTTACGGCACCGACCACTGCCCCGGCTTCGCCAGCGCCGCCAAGTATATCGCCACCTCCTGCATGGAGATCAACAAGGACGCCCGCGTGTATGACAACGGCATGATCACCATCGTGGAGATCATGGGCCGTCACGCCGGCTGGCTCGCCGCCAGCGCCGCTCTCGCCACCGAGTTCGGCTCCGGCCCCGACCTGATCTACCTGCCCGAGACCGATTTCGATATGGACAAGTTCATGGAGGACGTGATGCGCATCTACAAGGCCAGCGGCAAGGTGCTGGTTGCCGTGTCCGAGGGCATCCATTACGCCGACGGCAGCTTCGTGTCCGAGGCCAAGACCTCTGCGACCGACGGCTTCGGCCATGCCCAGCTGGGCGGCCTGGCTGCCTTGCTTGCCAACCTCGTCAAGGAAAAGACCGGTGCCAAGGTCCGCGGCATCGAGTTGAGCCTGCTGCAGCGCTGCGCCGCTCACCTGGCTTCCGCCACCGACGTCAACGAAGCCTGCGCCGCCGGTATGGAGGCTGTCAAGCAGGCTGTCTCCGGCACCACCGGCAAGATGGTCGCCTTCGAGCGCGAAATGATCGACGGTCAGTATCACTGCAAGCTGGTCCTCTTGCCCCTCTCCTCTGTGGCAAACTACGAGAAGAAGGTCCCCATGGAGTGGATCAACGAGGAGCACAACGGCCTCAAGCACGAGTTCATCGACTACGTGCTGCCCCTGATCCAGGGCGAGCCCGAGCTGCCGCTGGAGCACTCCCTGCCCCGCTATGCCCGCCTGAAGAAGGTTCTGGCCAAGTAAGAACAATAGCAAAAACACAGTACAGCGATGCCCTTCCGGCATCGCTGTACGTTTAGGAGTGCATGCATATGCTGAGCCTGCGTTCCCCCTTCCCCCGCGTGCGCAGGGACAATCAAATCGCATACGGCGGCAATCAGATGTGGTCAGACCGGCCCACGATCCGGAAGGTCGGCTGCGGCGCGGTGGCCGGGCTGGATCTGCTGCGCTATCTCTCCGGCGAGACGGGGCGGGAGCCGCTGCCGCTCATGGACTATAACCGGCAGCTCTCTGATCTCTGCCGCCATTATTTTCCGCTGATCCCGGGTCACGGCATCAACGGCGTGACGCTTGCCATCGGGCTCAACCGGCTCTTTCACAGGCATGGCCTCCCCTACCGGGCCGCCTGGGCCTTTTCCGGCAGCAAACTGTGGGAGCGGGTACGCGAGATGCTGGAGCGGGACGTGCCGGTGATCTTATCCATCGGACCGAACTTTCCGCTGGTCTGGCGAAAGGAGCGTCTCCCCTTCTATTCCCGCAGGGCAAACGGCAGCTTTGTCCGCACTTCCTCGGCAAAAAGCCATTATGTGACCGTCACCGGCATGGACGACAGCTGGGTCCGGATCTCCTCCTGGGGCCGGGAGTTTTACATCAACCGTCACGAGTACGACGCCTTTGTCAAGCAGCACAGCACTTCCCTCTTCAGCAATATTATGTATGTAAAACGGACGGATTCATAAAATCCGTCCGTTTTTCTTTGCTATTATCGTTTTTTATCTCACGCTGAACAGCAGCTCGCCGTATGAGGGATAGGGCCAGAAGCGGGAGGCGGTGCAGCTCTCCAGTTCGTCTACCACGAGGCGAAGATCATTCATGGCAGTGAACACCTCGTCCCGATAGCAGCGGGCCAGCTTCAGGCTGTCAGTGATGTTCTTCACGTCCTGGACCGCGTACTCCAGATCCTGGGCCCGGGCGACCACGGAAGCAGTCAGTGCGCTGATTTTCTTGGCCTGCTCGGTCTCAAAGCGGCAGTCAATGTCCGGGCTGAGCGCTTTCTTGGAGAGCGCCGCGTCCGCCAGAGACTTGGAATAGGCGCTGGCGGCGGGGAGGATATCCTTCCACACCATGTTCAGCATGGTGAGCGCCTCAATATGCAGCACCTTGCTGTAATTGTCCAGCTTGATCTGATAGCGTGCCCGGATCTCCGTCTCGGAATAAACCTTGTGACGGGAGAAGAGTTCGATATTTTTCGGGGCGAGATAATACGGTACGCAGTCGGGCGTGGAGACAAGGTTCAGAAGTCCCCTGCGCTCGGCCTCCTGCAGCCAGGCGGCGTCGTAGCCGTTGCCGTTGAAGATGATGCGCTTGTGCTTGCGGATCACGTCCTGGATCAGGTCGTGCAGCGCTTTCTCGAAATCCTCCGCGCCCTCCAGCACGTCCGCAAACTGACGGAGCGATTCGGCCACGGCGGTATTGAGCACCACGTTCGGCCCGGAGATGGACTGAGAGGAGCCCAGCATGCGGAATTCAAACTTGTTGCCGGTGAAGGCAAAGGGCGAAGTGCGGTTCCGGTCGGTGGTATCCCGCGGGAACTTCGGCAGCACGTGGACGCCGACCTTGATGAGTTCCTTCTCCTTGCTGCCGTAGGGCGCATCGTTCTCAATGGCGGAGAGAATGCCCTCCAGCTCGTCTCCAAGAAAGACGGAGACAACCGCCGGGGGCGCTTCCCCGGCGCCGAGACGGTGATCGTTGCCGGCGGAGGCGACGCAGAGGCGCAGCATATCCTGATAGTCGTCCACCGCCTGCAGCACGGCGCAGAGGAACAGCAGAAACTGGGCGTTTTCATAGGGGGTCTCGCCCGGCTCCAACAGATTCACGCCGGTGTTGGTGCAGATGGACCAGTTATTGTGCTTGCCGCTGCCGTTAACGCCGGCGAAGGGCTTTTCGTGCAGGAGGCAGACCATGCCGTGCTTGCGTGCGATCTTCTGCATCAGCTCCATGGTCAGCTGATTGTGGTCGGCGGCGATATTGGTGGTGTTGTAGATGGGGGCAAGCTCATGCTGGCCGGGCGCGGCCTCGTTGTGCTCGGTCTTGGCCATAACGCCAAGCTTCCACAGCTCCTCGTCCAGCTCCTTCATAAAGGCGGCCACCCGGGGCTTGATGGCGCCGAAGTAGTGATCCTCCAGCTCCTGCCCTTTCGGGGGCTTGGCGCCGAAGAGCGTCCGGCCGGTGTACTGCAGATCCTTGCGCCGGTCATAGACGGCTTTATCGATTAGAAAATACTCCTGCTCCGGGCCGACCGTGGTCTTGATGGAGGTCACATCATCATTGCCGAAGAGCTTGATGATGCGCATACCCTGGCGGTTGATGGCCTCCATGGAGCGCAGCAGCGGCGTCTTTTTATCCAGCGCTTCCCCGCCGTAGGAGCAGAACGCCGTCGGAATGCAGAGCACGTCGTCCTTGATAAAAGCGTAGGAGGTGGGATCCCAGGCGGTGTAGCCGCGGGCCTCAAAGGTGGCGCGCAGGCCGCCGGAGGGAAAGCTGGAGGCGTCCGGCTCGCCCTGAATGAGCTCCTTGCCGGAAAACTCCATGATGACGCGCCCGCCCTCGATGGGCGAGAGAAAACTGTCATGCTTCTCGGCGGTGATGCCGGTCATGGGCTGGAACCAGTGGGTGAAATGGGTGGCGCCCTTTTCGATCGCCCAGTCCTTCATGGCGTTGGCGACGACGGTGGCCGCGGCGCTGTCAAGCCTGCGCCCGTCCTTCATAGAACGCTGAACCTGCCGGAAGACTTCCTTGGGCAGACGCTGCCGCATCACATCGTCATTAAAGACCATGGACCCAAATACTTCCGTAACTGTGTTCATCGCAGTTTCCCCTCTCATGATCGGAATACCAAGACAGCAAATTGCGGTCAAAGATACTGTATTTTATGATGATATGCACAATTTGTCAACATCCATCTTGTACAAAATAGCGGTAAACAAAGGAAAACAGGACGCCGGATCCCTCCGACGTCCTGTTTCGTTCTTCTCAGGCAAACATAGCCTCGATGGCGGCCTTGGGCTGCACGCCCACGCTGGACTTCACCACCACACCGCTCTTGAAAACCATGAGGGTGGGGATGCTGGCGATACCGTACTTGGCGGCGAGCTCGGGCTCTTCGTCCACGTCGATCTTGCCGACCTTGATCTTGCCCTCCTGCTCCTCGGCGATCTTCTCGATCGTGGGAGCGAGCATGCGGCAGGGGCCGCACCAGGTGGCCCAGAAGTCCACCAGGACGGGGATCTCGGACTGCAGAACTTCCTGCTCAAAATTGCTCTCGGTCAGAATAACTTCAGCCATTGTATGAATTCCTTTCTATATGCGTCTTAAATTGATTGCGTACAATCTATGCGCTTACCCAAAGTATACGACAGAAGCGGCCTTCCGTCAAGCCCCTTGTGAGCTTGTGCAGATGAAGGCCGCTTTATGCGTTTTCTCAGAGCGCAGCGCGCAGCGCTTCGACGCGGTCGGTGTCTTCCCAGCGGACGCCCAGATCCTCGCGGCCCATATGGCCGTAAGCGGCGAGCTTCCGATAGATGGGGCGGCGCAGGTCCAGATCGCGGATGATGGAAGCGGGGCGGAAATCGAAGACCTTGCGCACGGCCTTTTCGATCTGATCGTCAGGAACCATGCCGGTGCCGAAGGTCTCGACCAGCACAGACACCGGCTCCGCCACGCCGATGGCGTAGGCAAGCTGGATCTGGCAGCGTTTGGCGAGCCCGGCCGCGACCACGTTCTTGGCAGCCCAGCGGGCGGCGTAGGCGGCGGAACGGTCCACCTTCGTGGGATCCTTGCCGGAGAAGGCGCCGCCGCCGTGGGGGGCGCTGCCGCCGTAGGTATCCACAATGATCTTGCGGCCGGTCAGGCCGGAGTCGCCCTGGGGCCCGCCGATGACAAAGCGGCCGGTGGGGTTGACGTAGTAGCGAGTGTTATCGTCCAGAAGCTCCGCGGGCACCACGGGCTTGACGACCAGGTTGATCATGTCGTCCCGGATCTGCTCCAGTGTGGCCTCCGGGGCGTGCTGGGTGGAGATGACGATGCTGTCCATGCGGATGGGGCGGCGCTGCTCATCGTATTCCACGGTGACCTGGGTCTTGCCGTCCGGGCGGAGATAGCTGACAAGGCCGGCCTTGCGGATGGTCGTCAGGCGCATGGCCAGCTTGTGGGACAGGGAGATGGCCAGCGGCATCAGCTCAGGCGTCTCGTCACAGGCGTAGCCGAACATCATGCCCTGGTCGCCGGCGCCGCCGACCTCGTCGTTGGTGCCGAGGGCGATATCGCCGGACTGCTCGTCGATGTTGACGATGATGCCGCAGGTATCGCAGTCAAAGCCGTATTTGGCGCGGTCATAACCGATGTCGCGGATCACGCTGCGCGCGATTTTCTGAATGTCCACATAGCACTCGGTGCTGATCTCGCCCATGATGTGCACGAGACCGGTGGAGCAGGTGGTCTCGCAGGCCACGCGGCCGTTGGGGTCCTCGCGCAGGATCGCGTCCAGCACCGCGTCGGAGATCTGGTCGCAGATCTTATCGGGATGTCCCTCGGTCACGGATTCGGAAGTAAACAGGTAATGGCTCATATATATTCTCCTTTAAAAGTATTAACAAATCAAAGCTGCCTTGAAGAGACAGAAAAAGCGCCCCGCACGCGGCGGGGCGCAAGTAGTCTTTTAAAAGCCTCATCTTTCGTCTCACCGCCGGATTTGGCACCTTACGTCACCGCAGGTTGCCGGGCTTCACAGGGCCGTTCCCTCCACCACTCTTGATAAGGTGTTTAATTGTGCTAAGCATTATAGCAGAGCCTGTCCTGTTTGGCAAGTGTTATTTTGCAGAAACGGCGGGCTTTTCCGTGTTTTTTCGCGCCGCGGAGAGCATGAGCTTGATGCGGTTGAGCTGATTGACCTCGCTCGCGCCCGGATCGTAGTCCACAGCGGCGATGTTCGCCTGCGGGTAGGAATTGCGCAGGGTCTTGATGACCCCCTTGCCCACCACATGGTTGGGCAGGCAGGCAAAGGGCTGGATGCAGACGATGTTGGGCACGCCGGAGAGCAGCAGTTCCACCATCTCACCGGTGAGAAACCAGCCCTCGCCGTACTGGTTGCCGATGGAGAGGAAGGGCTTTGCCAGCTTTGCAATCTCCTCGATCCGCATGGGCGCCTCAAAGCGTCTGCTCTTTTCCAGTGCGTTCAGAGCGGGAGAACGCAGGGCCCGAATCGCATCCACGCCGATCCTGGCTGTGGCAGCGGCAGTCCAGCCCGCGCCGAGGAACTCATGTTTGTAATCGTTATTGTAGACGCAGTAGTTGAGAAAATCCATCAGATCGGGCACCACGGCCTCCGCGCCCTCGCTCTCCAGCAGCTCCACCAGGTGGTTGTTGGCAAGCGGCATGTACTTGACCAGGATCTCCCCCACCACGCCGACGCGGGGCTTGCGCAGCGTCTCGTCGATGGGAAACGCGTCAAAGGCTTGAACGATCTGCTCGCAGAGGGGCTTGAAGTCCTTCTTGCTGTGGCTGCTGACGAGAGAATCGATACACATCTGGCGCAGATCCTCATACATGGCGTTTGCCGTGCCGGGCGTCAGCTCATAGGGCCGCACGCGGTAGAGGCAGCGCATGAAGAGATCGCCGTATACGATCGCTCTGCCGGCGTCCAGCAGCATGCTGGGCGTCACACGAAAGCCCGGGTTCTTCTCCATGCCGTTGGCATTTAAAGATATGACCGGGATGTGCGAGAGATTGGCTTTGTCCAGCGCGCGCCGGATAAAGCTCACATAGTTGCTGGCGCGGCAGCAGCCGCCGGTCTGGCTCATCATGATGGCCAGATGATCCGTGTCATAGCGGCCGGAGAGCACCGCCTCCATGATCTGCCCCACGGCGGTCATGGCCGGGAAGCAGGCGTCGTTATTCACAAAGCGGAGGCCGGTATCGATGGCGGCCCGGTTGTCGTTATTCAGGATCACCATGTGGTAGCCGTATTTGCGGAAGACAGGCTCCAGCAGGGTGAAATGGATCGGGCTCATCTGCGGGGCCAGGATCGTCCAGCCGCCGCGCTGCATCTCTTCAGTGTAGACGGTGCGATGATAGGCCGCCGCGTGTGGGACAGCGCTGATGTGCTTTTCCCGGCGCATGTTCATGGCGGCGATCAGGCTTCGGATGCGGATACGGGCAGCGCCCAGATTGTTCACTTCGTCGATCTTCAGCACCGTGTAGAGCTTGTTGCTGGCCTCCAGGATCTCACTGACCTGGTCGGTGGTCACGGCGTCCAGCCCGCAGCCGAAGGAGTTGAGCTGCACCAGCTCCAGATCCTCCCGACGAGAGACGAATTCCGCAGCGGTATAGAGCCGGGAGTGATAGACCCACTGGTCGTTCACGCGCACGGGGCGGCCCGGCTCAAAGTCCACCGGCAGGCTGTCCTCGGTGAGAACGGTCAGGCCGTAGGAGGCGATCAGTTCCGGGATGCCATGGTTGATCTCCGGATCGATGTGGTAGGGTCGTCCGGCCAGGACGATACCCCGCTCCCCTTTCGATTCCATCTCGCCCAGGATACGGGCGCCCTCTCGACGGATGTCCAGCTTGGCCTGGTGCTGCGCCTCCCAGGCAAGGCGCACCGCGATGCGCACCTCACGCTCCGGGATGCCCCACTCCTCCTGACACAGGCGGGCAAGCCTGTCGCCGGTGACGCGCTCGTTGGTAAAGGCGATGAAGGGACGGATATAGTGCACCTCTCCCCTCGCGACCGCTTCTACATTGTTCTTGAGATTTTCCGGGTAGGAGGTCACGATGGGGCAGTTGTAGTGGTTCTGCGCGCCGCCGGTCTCCTGGTGCTCGTAGAACACGCAGGGGTGGAATATGGTTCTGACGCCGTGCTCGATGAGCCACTGTACATGCCCGTGGGCAAGCTTGGCCGGATAGCACTCCGATTCGGAAGGGATGGATTCCATGCCCAGCTCGTAGATCTTCCGGCTGGAGAAGGGCGAGAGTTCCACACGAAAGCCCAGCGCCTTGAAAAAGGTCGCCCAGAAGGGGTAATTCTCGTAGAGATTCAGCACCCGCGGGATGCCGATCACGCCCCGCGGCGCGTTCTCCAGCGGCGGATAGTCGAAGAGGCGCTGCTTTTTATATTCCACCATGTTCGGCGCCCGATCCCTGACAGACTGACCGCCGAGGCCCCGCTCGCAGCGGTTGCCGGTGACGTGCCGTCTGCCGCCGGGGAACTTGTTGACGGTCAGCAGGCAGTTATTCTGGCAGCGGCCGCAGCGGGCCGTGGCCGTAGTGTAGGTAAGCGACAGGATCTCGTCCAGCGGGAGCATGCTGCTCTCCTGGCCGTGGTAGCGCTCCCGGGCGATCAGCGCTGCGCCGAAAGCGCCCATGATGCCGGAGATGTCCGGGCAGGTGGCCTCCACCCCCGCGATCTGCTCAAAGGCACGGAGGACGGCTTTGTTGTAGAAAGTGCCGCCCTGGACGACAATGTGGCTTCCCAGCTGACCAGGGTCGGTGAGCTTGATGACCTTGAAGAGCGCGTTTTTGATGACAGAATAGGCAAGCCCGGCGGAGATGTCGGAGACTTTGGCCCCCTCCTTCTGGGCTTGCTTGACGTTGGAGTTCATGAACACCGTACAGCGGGTGCCCAGATCCACCGGGTTATCGGCATAGAGCGCTTCCTGTGCGAAACTCTCCGCGGTAAAGCCCAGGGAATTGGCGAAGTTCTCGATAAAGGAGCCGCAGCCCGAGGAGCAGGCCTCATTCAGAAGCACCGTGTCCACCGAGTGATTGTGCAGCTTGATGCACTTCATGTCCTGCCCGCCGATATCCAGCACACAGTCCACCTGCGGATCGAAGAAGGCGGCAGCAGTGCAGTGCGCGATGGTCTCCACCTCGCCCTCGTCCAGGGCAAAGGCGGATTTGAGCAAAGTCTCGCCGTAGCCGGTGGAGCAGGAACGGACGATCTTTGCCGTGGGCGGGAGCTTCTGCTTCAGCTCCTCCACAGCGCGCATGGCGGTCTTGATGGGATTGCCCTGATTCCCGGCATAGAAGGAAAACAGCAGCTCCCCTTTTTCGCCGATGACGGCCAGCTTCGTGGTGGTGGAGCCAGCGTCGATGCCGAGAAAGCAGTTTCCCGTATAGCTCGAAAGCTCGGCTTTCTCCACGACAGCCAGCGCATGGCGATGACAGAAATCGTTGTACGCAGCCTCGTTTTCAAACAGAGCGGGCAGGCGCTTGAGTTCGAAGGCCATGGATACGCCGCTCCGCAGCTTTTCGATCAGCGCATCAATGGGAAGGCTTTCGGCTTCCCTGGCTTCCAGCGCTGCGCCCATGGCGGCGAAGAGGTGGGAATTCTCAGGATCCACCACGTCCTCCTGCCCGAGGCGGAGCGTGCGGATGAAGGACTTTTTGAGCTCCGGCAGGAAGTGGAGCGGGCCGCCCAGAAAGGCCACGCAGCCGCGGATGGGTTTCCCGCAGGCAAGGCCGGAGATCGTCTGATTGACCACGGCCTGAAAAATGGAGGCCGCCAGGTCGGCCTTGGTGGCGCCCTCGTTGATGAGGGGCTGAATATCGCTCTTGGCGAAGACGCCGCAGCGGGCGGCAATGGGATAAATCTGACGATATGACTCCGCCTCCCGGTTGAGGCCGGTGGCGTCCGTCTGCAGAAGGGCGGCCATCTGGTCGATGAAGGAGCCGGTGCCGCCGGCACAGACGCCGTTCATGCGCTCTTCCAGGCCGCCGGTAAAGTAGATGATCTTGGCGTCCTCCCCGCCCAGCTCGATGGCCACGTCCGTCTGCGGCGCGGTAAACTGCAGCGCGGTCGCCACGGCGACGACCTCCTGCACAAACGCGATCCCCAGCGCCTTGCCAAGATTGATGGAACCGGAGCCGGTGATGGCGGCGCGGAGCGCGCATGTCCCAAGCAGCTCTCTGGCGTCCTCCAGCAGCGCGGCAAGAGTCTCCTGCGTGTGGGCGCGGTGACGTCGATAATCCTGGAACAGCGCTTTTCCCGCGTCATCCAGGATCACAAGTTTTACGGTGGTAGAGCCAATATCGATACCGGCGCGATAGGACAGCATGATTTTTACTCCTTGTCGAATGTAGTCATATTCAATCTATTGTAGACTATCATTTTCCTTCAATTTTTTCAAGTAATCGGACGATCCTTAACGTTTTATTAATTCGCGAAAGCAAAAAAGAGCCCTTTTGGGCTCAAGGTGTCGACACTTTGTCGACACCTTGAGCCCAAAAAATGAGAACTTCCGGAAAAGTTCTCATTTTTGAGCATATGAAACGCGAGAGGGAATAAGCAATCTCCTCCCCCCTTTTGTCCGCTTCGCGGACATTTCCCCCGCCGGGGGAATCTTCCTCTCGCGCTCTCCCCATGCGTGTTCATCTCATGCCGCATGGGCAAAGGGGTGTCTACAGTCTGAGCCCTTCCGGGCTTCTGGTGCGTAGGCGCTTTGCTTTATTCCCCTTCCATCAGATAGGAGAAGATCAGGAAAGCGGTCTTCATCGCGTTGTGACGGATCTTTCCGTCCTCAATGCAGAAGATGCTGTCCTGGATGATGCGCGTGCCCATTTTCTCGATCCGATCGCTGTCGATGGGGACGATGCGCTTGTTCTCGGTGGTGATGTATTTCTCCGTGATGCTGGGATCGATCTCGGAGTTGTTGGCCAGCACGATGTCGATCTTGCGGTTTTTCAGGTGCCGGTTCAGCGTGCGCAGATGGTCACCCACCGTGTAGCCGTCGGTCTCCCCGGGCTGGGTCACCAGATTGGCCACATACATCAGCGGCGCCGAGCAGGCCTCCAGCGCGTTAAGGATCTCCGGTGCCAGCAGATGGGGCAGGATGCTGGTATAGAGGCTGCCGGGAGAGAAGACGATCAGATCGGCGTCGGCGATTTTATCCTCAATCTCATCGACCACGTGGAAGCTGTGATCATAGGAGAGCTTGCGGATGTGACGCACGTTGGCGCTGACCTCCTCTTCCCCGAAGTACTCCTTGCCGCGGCTCTTGCCGACCAGCTCCACCTTATCCTCAGTCAGGGGCAGGATGGTGCCGTTTATATTCAGCAGATGGGCCATATAGCGCGTGGCCTCGGTCAGATTGCCCTTGATGTCGATCAGGGCGGCCAGGAGGATGTTGCGCACAGGGTGGTTGTAGAGGCTGCCCTCCTTGCTGAAGCGGTAGCGCAGCAGCGTCACAAAATCATCGTCCACATTGGCCATGGAGAGCAAAACCTTGCCCACATCGCCCACGGCGGGGATATCCAGTTCTTTTTTCAATACGCCCGTGCTGCTGCCGTTGTCGCTGACGGTGATGACCGCCGTCACATCCACCGGGAACAGCTTCAGACCGGACAGCAGGCAGGAGATGCCGGTGCCGCCGCCGAACACAACGATTTTTTTCATAGGAACACCCCGATGTTTCAACTTTTTCCAGTTAACATAATATCACAAGTGAAAGCGCAGTTCAAGTTACAATCCGGTATCATAGGAAAGCTTCGTTTTCCCGCAAAACTTACGTGCATATTCCTTGCATCGAAGTGCCCGAAATGCTACAATTGAAGCACTAAATCCAACAGTTGGGAGAATACGCCATGGAAGACAAGAAAATCACCAAACGGAACCTGATCATGTTCCCTCTCGGCACCGTCGGGCGGGATATGATCTACAACCTGATCACGAGCTATCTGCTGTCCTTTGTGCTTTTCACCCACAAGCTCACGGCGGCGCAGCTCTCCGCCATCACAGCCATCATGGTGGCGGCCCGCATTTTTGACGCGCTGAACGACCCCATCATGGGCAACATCATCGAGCGCACCCGCACCCGCTGGGGCAAGTTCAAGCCCTGGCTCGTCATCGGCATCCTGACCACCTCCGTAGTCATCTACCTGGCCTTCAACGTGAAGCTGCAGGGCTGGGCCTTCGTGTGGTTCTTCGGCTTTATCTATTTTATGTACTCCATCACCTATACCATGCACGATATCGCCTACTGGGGCATGGTCCCGGCACTGAGCTCCGATGCGGACACGCGCAACCAGTACACCTCCCGGGCGACGCTCTTCGCCGGCATCGGCGGAACGCTTGCGGGCGCTCTGATCCCCATGCTGACGGCGGGCGAGAACGCGCTGGGCGGCAATGCTGTCACGGCCTACGGCAGGGTCGCGCTGATCATTGCGATCCTGGGGCCGGTGTTCCTTGCCTTTACGGTTTTCGGCGTGAAGGAGCAGCGAAATTATAACGACGACCCAGTGCCACCGGTGAGCTTTCAGAAGATCGTCGGCACCATCACGGGCAATGATCAGCTGCTGTGGATCTCCCTCATCTTCCTGCTGCAGCAGATCGGCAATGGCATCGTGATGTCCGGCATCGGGCAGACTTATATCTATGTGGAGTTCGGCTACGAGGGCGTCTTCTTCACGGCCTTCCAGATGCTGGGCATGATGGTCACGGCCTTCCTGATGATCTTCTACCCCGCCATCTCCCGCCGCATGCACCGCAAGAAGCTCATGAGCATCCTGATGACCGTCTCCGTGATCGGTTATCTCGTCATGCTGCTGCCCGGCCTGTTCCTGCCCACCGGCAACGTGAAGTTCATCCTCATCACCATCGGCTATATGCTGGCAAACTTCGGCCAGTACGGCTTCTACCTGATCATGATGATCTCCATCATGAACACCGTGGAGTATAACGAGCTGCAGCACGGCACCCGCGACGAGGGCATCGTCTCATCCCTGCGGCCCTTCCTGACCAAGATGGCCTCTGCCCTGACTGTCGCCATTGCGAACATCACTTATATCATCTTCAACATCATCGAGTACACCAACGGCATCGCGGATCTGGAGCAGGCGGCCAACGCCGGCGAGATGACCGGCGAAGCCAAGGCCGCCGCGATCACCGAGCTGCTGGGCGGTGTGCAGCACAGCCAGACCACCGGTTTGCTCTTCGTGATGACCGTGGTCCCCTGCGCGCTCATGTTCCTGTCCTATGTCCTCTACAAGAAGCGTTACAAGCTGGACGAGGAGGAATATGACCGCATCTGCGCAGAGCTGGCTGCGCGCAGGGCATGAGCCTGACTTCTGCGGTGCTCCGCTTTGCCGCTCCCCTGCCGAAGATCGAACGCTGCCAGCGCTTTCTCTTCCTGGGCCCGCACCCGGACGATATTGAGATCGGTGCGGGCGCGACGGCGGCAAAGCTGGCAGCGGCGGGGAAAGACGTCTGCTTTACGATCTGCACCGACGGTCGTTACGGCACCGATCACACGCCAGCCAGGCTGATCGGGGACGAACTTGCCGCTGTGCGTAAAAAGGAAGCGGAGGCCTCGGCTTCCCTGCTGGGTGTGCGGGATCTGCGCTTCCTGGAGTTCAGCGACGGCGGCTTCTACGAAGTACAGGAACTGCAGCAGGCCATCGCCGCTGTGGTCGCCGACTTCCGGCCGGATGTGATCTTCGCGCCGGATCCGATCGTCGCGAGCGAGTGTCATACGGATCATCTGAACGTGGGCGAGGCGGCGCGGCGCATCGCGGTCTTCGCGCCCAATCCCGGCATCATGCGGGAGCGGGGCCTCTCCCCCGCCCCGGTGCAGGCGCTGGCCTATTACATGACGGCAAGGGCCAATCAGTTCATCAGCACCCGCGGCTATCTGCAGCTGCAGCTGAGGAGCATTTACGACTGCCATAAGAGCCAGTTCCCGGAACGGGATGCCGTGGCCGTATATCTCCGCCTGCGCTCGGCAGACTTCGGGCTGCGCACGCTCACCGGCAGCGCCGAGGGCTTTCGCGTCCTCGGCCAGACGCAAATGCACTGCCTGCCCGAGGCGGGCCTGTAATATTTCGGCAGCATCGGTCGATCGATCCTGCCGTGAAAAGGAATCGGTAAGCAATGACAGAAGGATTTGTGGAAAATCTGCATAGCTTCGGGCCGGTGGTCGCGGTGGTCTGGGGCCTTACGATCCTTTGCGCCGTGCTCTGGCCACAGCACTTTCGAAACAGCTTTCTGCTGCTCGGGGCGATGTTCGTCACGATGCTGTTCGTCTCCGGCTTCTTTGAAGCGGATGCGCGCGGCTGGTTTCTGATGGTCTGCTTTCTGCTGACGATGCTGGCGCTGCTGCTGGTGCCGGTGCTGCTGATTCTCAACGGTGTGCAGATGCTCCGCCGGGAGTCCTTCAGTCCGGCGCATGTGCTGTCGCTGGCGCTGGGCGTTGTGGTGGGCGTCGGTGAAATCGCGACGATCGTATATGTGTTTCAGCTTTACGGTTCCCGGGAGGCTGGGAAGACCAGCCTCTGGGTGCTGCTGCTCGGCATGACGGTGTTCTATTTCAGCTTTCTCGTGCTGAGCTTTGTGCTCTATACGATCTTTATCCAGATCATGCCCCATCGGATGCGCTTTGACTATGTGATCATCCACGGCTGCGGCCTGAAAAACGGAGAGCAGCTGACGCGCCTCCTGTCCGACCGGGTGGACAAGGCCATGGAGATCTACCGCCGGTGCAAAATCAAACCGATCATCATTCCCAGCGGCGGCCGCGGCGGCGATGAGACCATCAGCGAAGCGCAGGCCATGAAGAACTATCTGCTGGCTCACGGCATCCCGGAGGAGAGCATCCTTCTGGAAGACGGCTCCGCCACCACGCGGGAAAACCTGCTCAACTCCAAGGCGCTGATCGATGCCCGGGAGGGCGGAAAGCGGACGGCGCTGATCTCCAGCAACTACCACATCTATCGCTGTCTGCGCCTGGCCAGAGAGGTCGGGCTCAAATGCATCGGCATCGGCGCCCGCGTCGCCTTCTACTACTGGCCTTCCGCGCTGATCCGGGAGTTTATCGCCGTCTTTGTGACGAAGCGCTTTCTGATCTGGGCGATCCTTGGCTATCTGCTTTTTGTCAGTCCCCTTCTGTTTATGATGATCTGGGGATAATGCTTTTTCTTACCGAATATCCGGCCGAAAGGCCAGATAAATAATTTTTTTAGGAGCGTACTGTTTGAACAGGTACCGGAAACCGGAGATTGCGGCATAACCGGGAGGTTTGCCGACAATCGAACAAACCTCCCGCCCCAGGGCAATTGAAGTCAACAATGTTCAGGAGGATAAACAATGAATACAAATGACACTGCCATTCGTCTGGAAAAGGAAGCAGACTATCGGAAAGTGGAAAACCTCGTCCGGGAAGCGTTCTGGAACGTGTACCGCCCCGGCTGCTCGGAGCACTATGTGATCCATGTCCTGCGGGACGATCCGGCCTTCGTGAAGGAGCTGGATTTCGTCATGGAGCGGGACGGACGGCTCATCGGGCAGAACATGTTCATGCGCACGGTCATTGAAGCGGATGACGGCCGGGTGATCCCCGTGCTGACCATGGGGCCTATCGGCATCACGCCGGAGCTGAAGCGAAAAGGCTACGGCAAAAGGCTGCTGGACTACACGCTGGAAAAGGCGGCGGCCATGGGCTTCGGCGCGGTGCTCTTTGAAGGGAACATCGGCTTCTACGGTCACAGCGGCTTTGCCTATGCGCGGAACTTCGGCATCCGCTATCACGATCTGCCGGAGGGCGCGGACGACTCCTTTTTCCTCTGCAAAGAGCTGATCCCGGGCTATCTCGACGGCGTCACCGGCGTCTACCAGACCCCGCGGGGCTACTATGTGGACGATAAAGACGTGGAGGAATTCGACAAAGCCTTTCCGCCCAAGGTGAAGCTGCGGCTGCCGGGCCAGATCTTCTGATCGATCCTTTCCGACGAATCGCATAACAAACGGCGGGAGCAGGTGCATCCATAAGATGCACCTGCTCTTTGCAAAACAAAAAACACGCCGAGCGGGATGCCCAGCGTGTTTTCTTTCGGTATTCAGAGATTGTCGATGTACTGCACGGCGGCGAGGGCGGCAACGGCCCCGTCGGCCGCGGCGGTGGTCAGCTGCCGCACGGATTTCTGCCGGCAGTCGCCCGCGACAAAGAGGCCGGGCGTGCGGGTGAGGCAGGTCTCACCGCTTGCGGCGTAGCCCTGTTCGTTCCGGTCGAGGAAGTCGGCAAAAGCGCCAAGGTCGGGCTGATGCCCGATGGCGACGAACACGCCCTCAACGGGCAGCACGCGCTCCGCGCCGTTCTGCTCCACGGCAAGGCCTCTGACTTCCTCCTCACCGAGGAAAGCCTGTACACGGGCATTCAGCACAAACTCCACATTGCTCTTTTTCTCCAGCGCCTCCACCAGCTTCTGTTCGCCGCGGAAGGAATCTCTGCGATGGACGAGATAGACCCTGCTGCAGCTCTCGCTTAGAAGCAGCGCGTCCTGCAGGGCGCTGTTGCCGCCGCCGCAGACAGCCACCGGCTTTCCAGCATAAAAGGCGCCGTCGCAGACCGCGCAGTAGCACACGCCGCTGCCGACAAGCTCCTCTTCCCGTTCGATCCCCAGCATCCGGGGCTTCGCGCCCGCGGCCAGGATCACAGCTTTGGCCTCAAAGGACGCGTCGGACTCGCAGCTGACGTGCCAGGATTTGCCTTCGGGAGAGATCGCAGTCACTTCTTCCAGCTCCACTTCGCTCCCCTGCTCCATGGCCTGCTCCAGCAGCTTGTCGCCCAGCTCGGTCCCGGTGACGGAGAGAAAACCGGGGAAGTTTTCCACCCGCGGAGACCAGGTGATCTGGCCGCCGAAGGCGTTTTTCTCAATGACGAGAACGCGCTTTCCCGCGCGGCAGGCATAGGTGGCCGCGGTCAGACCGGCGGGGCCGCCGCCGATGACGATGATATCATACATGCTAATGTCCTCCGATAAGAGCAGGCAGCGGCCGTGGTCGCTGCCTGCTGCTGTTCTGTAGTTTTTTGATCAGGCGATCTGGCTCATGTAGGCCTTGATCGCGCCGGCGCCGGCGATCTTGGTGCCGTCGGGCAGGACCAGCGTGGGCGCCTGCTTCACGCCGTACTGCTTGGCAAGCTCCGGATTCTCGGTGGCCATGATCTTCTCATAGGCAAAGCCGGCCTTGTCCATATACTGGCAGGCGATGCGGCAGTTGGGGCAGGTGGGCGTGGCGAAGAGGATCGCGGTGGCGGCCTTCTCGGGAGCAGGCTTGCTCTTCGGGCCCTCGAGCTTCACGGGAGGCACGACGGACTCGGGCAGCGGGCCTTCATGCTTGAGCGTGGAGTGCGCGATCACATATTCTTTGCGCTCCTTGTACTCCTGGGTCTTGCCCACGTTCCAGTTCTGCACGGGGCGGTAGTAGCCTGTGATACGGCTGTACACTTCGGCGCTCTTGCCGCAGTGCGGGCAGGTGAACTGCTCGCCGTTCAAGTAGCCGTGATCCTTGCAGACGGAGTAGGTCGGGGAAAGGGTGTAGTACGGCAGGCGGTAATTCTCGGCGATCTTGCGCACCAGGCGGGCGGCCGCCTCCCAGTCGGGCAGCTTCTCGCCCAGGAAGGCGTGGAAGACGGTGCCGGAGGTGTAGCGGGTCTGCAGGTCGTCCTG
>CAMOXI010000041.1 GCA_946628965.1 uncultured Clostridia bacterium
TGAGCTGGGTCACAGCGGACTGGGAAATATAGAGGCGGCGCGCGGCGTTGACAAAGCTCTTTTCCTCCGCAACCGCGCAAAAGACCTCAAGATCGTGGATTTTCATGGCGTCACCCCGGTGATAAGGTTTTACTTATTACCAAGATAGCACAATCGAATCACCGTTGTAAAGGACTTTTGTTATAATCTTGATAGAATGACCTGAATCGACTGCGCCCTGTTCTCCGCGGGCCGGTCCCCGGGTCGCTGTATTATCGGCAGTTATTATCTCTATTTAGGAGAAATTACGATGAGTCAGAATCTTTCCAGACGCAGCTTTATCAAGGGGCTGGCCGCCGGCGCGGTCGGTCTCGCAGCGACCGGCGCCCTGCACATGCCCGCCGCCCACGCGGAGGGCCCTTCCATCGGTTTTATCCCCGGCAGCTACACCAGTGTGCAGAGCACCCCTTATGCCACCGTTGAGGTCAAGTGTTCCTTTACCGAGAACGCCATGACCGAGGTGAGCTACGAGGTTCTCAAGACCTCCGACGCCGACTACTTCACCCCCTTTGCCAATCCCCTCAAGAGCTACTGTGAGCGCATCGTCGAGGCCGGCACCACCGAGGGCGTGGACGGCGTGACCGGCGCATCCCTCTCTTCCAAGGCGATCCGTGACGGCGTCAATGCCTGTAAGATCCAGGCCCTGGGTCTTACGATTCCCACCGGGGCCAAAGCCCCTGTCCTCAATCCACAGGAGGAGGGCTTTACCTCCTTCGACGGCGATCTGGCAGAAGTCCTCTCCCCCATCCAGCTCGGCGGCATGACGATCGAAAATCGTGTTGTCAAGTCTGCCGGCAGTCCCTCTCCCTGGGCAGACGTGGACGGCAGCAAACACGCTTCCTTCCGCGAGCTCTACGGCACCATGTCCCAGAACGGCGTCGGCCTGATCCTGCTGGCCGGCGGTGCGATCCGCAACAACGGCATCCTGCCTGACGGTCTTGAGGTCGAAGATCTGGACGCGGCGCTGGCAGACGCGGCAGAGCTGGTCGCCATCGTCCACGAGGGCGGCGCCAAGCTGGGTTACCAGATGTGCTTCGGCGGTCTGGCCCCTACTGTCCCGGACTCTGTCATCAATGAGACGCCGGTTGAGGACCTGGACGCCTACATCGAGCGTGTGGGTACATCTGCCGCACGCGCCAAGTCCGTGGGCTTTGACTGCATTGAGATCAAGGGCGCCAGTGCCGACGCGCTCAACGGCTTCCTGACCCGCCGCATCAACAAGCGCGAGGATGATTACGGCCCTCAGTCCATTGAGAACCGCACCCGCCTCTTCCGCCGCATGATCGAAAAGATCAAAGAGGTCAACGGCGCAGACTTCCCCGTCGGTGCGCTGATCAACGGCGTGGAGGAAAACGACCTCTATCTGGGAGACAATGAACTCTTTCTCACCATCGAAGAGGCCAAGGAGATCGCCAAGGCTCTGGTCGAAGCCGGCGCCGACTGGATCCAGCTGCGCGTTGGTGCAACCGGCCAGGAGATGAACATCTGGGCCCCCGACGTACAGCATGTGGTCAAAGACGCCAACGGCCTCACCGGCTACGGCACCTTCTTCGATTACTCCCAGCACTTTGAGGGCATGCTGGACGGCAGCCACTCCGGCTTTGCCTCTTTCCTGCCCATGGTCAAGGCCATCAAGGAAGCTGTCGACGTGCCCGTGGGCTGCGCTGCCTACATGGATCTGCGTGTCGGCCCCGATTATCTCAACGACGCCATTGCCCGCGGCGACCTGGACCTGGTGTTCATGAACCGCCCGCTCAACTGCGATCCCGAACTGGTGCAGAAGCTGGCCGAGCACCGCCGTGAGGACGTGATCCCCTGCATGAAGTGCATGCACTGCCACGACAGCAACAGCACCGGCAAGCGCTATCCTTCCACCTGCCGCATGAACCCGAACACGAACCACTCCTTTACGGAAGTCATGCCCGAGGGGGGCAAGCCCCTTCCCGCCGAGACGCCGCGCAAGGTCATGGTCATCGGCGCCGGCCCTGCCGGTATGGAGGCTGCCCGCGTCGCCGCGGAGCGCGGCCACAGCGTGAGTCTGTATGACAATTCCGATAAGCTGGGCGGTCTGCTTCCCTTTGCCCGCGGCGTCAAAGGAGACCACGAGCACTTTGACGATTATCTCACCTACATGGCCCATCAGCTGGACAAAAACGGCGTGGATATTCACCTCTTCAAGCGGGTGGACGCCGCTCTCGTCAAGGAAGAAAACCCCGACGCCGTGATTGTCGCCGTGGGCGGCAAGCGCGTCAGCAAGCTCAGCGGCACGGATGCCACGCCCGTCTTCTCTCCGGAACAGGCTTTCGGCTCTGAGGACAAGCTGGGCGACACCGTGGCCATTCTCGGCGCGGGCGTTCAGGCGGTGGACTTCGCCGCCTACCTCGCCACTCTGGGCAAGAAGATCGTCATGATCCACTCCGATGCTGCTGTGGACATCGACAAGGGCCAGTCCGGCTGGTTCAAGAAGTACATTCTTCCTTACCTGCAGGCCAAGGGCACCAGGATCTGGAGCAGCGCAGAGATCCTCGGCCTTGAGGACGGCGGCGTGAAGTTCGTCACCGAGGCCGGCTACGAGAAGACCGTCAAGGTCGACAGCGTGGTGGAGTTCTACAACATGGTGCCGAACACCGAACTGGCTGACGAACTGACAGCTGCCGGCTATGAAGTCCACACCGTGGGCGACTGCGCCGACCCGCACAACATCCAGCGCGCCGTTCTGAGCGGCAACCTGACCGCGCGCCAGATCTGATTGCGCACTCCGGCCCGCTGACAGGGAACGGCAAAAACCCGGCCTGGGATCCCCTCGGAGTATCCGGGGATCTCATGCCGGGCAAGGATCACTGCCGGGGCGGCGCGGCCCTGACTCCAACCGGGAGCGGCAAAACAGACTATGGCATATAGTGAAAAACCTCCTGTGTGAAACGGATTGCGGTATGACAGCCGCGAAAGGAGAACACAGGAGGTTTTGTCATGCAAACTGGCATCCTGCGCAGATCACGCTGCCAAAGGCAGGGCTTTTAGACTCAGCTTTTGAAATGGTTTAAAATGACGCCGCTGTTTGGCACGCGGCCGCGGGAAGCGGCTTTCAGAACGGCCCGGTGCAGCCTCCGATCAGGGGGCGCTTTTGCCCAACTCGGAAAAAACCGGCAGGACAGCTGCCGAAAAATTGGTCAACATGATAAATCCGCAGCATATTGAAAAACAATGGAATATGTGATAAAGTATACCGTGATTTCTAGCGCGCTCTGCGCGCTGTCAGATAGAAGGGAAGGGCCGCTGTGCCTTTTCCTGCTGCCGGAAAGCGATGGATGAGGCAGCACAAGATTACTAATGATAACGCCCTTTCGGGCGGAGAAACGGTGTGCCAATGAAGAAAGCGATTGCTCTGTTTCTGGTTGTCATCCTTCTGGCCGGCGGGCTTTTCTATATGCGCCGGATGGAGAAGGAAGATAAGGCGCGGATGCGTCAGCTGTACAGCACGGTGGAACCCCTGCAGCGCGAGCGGGAGACCCTGGCTGCGGAGAGGGAAAATCTGGAGACGGATTATGCCCTGCAGATGCGGGACGTGGGTACGATCGAGCTGCTGTTCCGCGAGCCGAATGCAAATATTTTCACGGATGTGTATCCGCAGATGCGCG
This sequence comes from uncultured Clostridia bacterium, assembly GCA_946628965.1. Classification (GTDB taxonomy): domain Bacteria; phylum Bacillota; class Clostridia; order Oscillospirales; family Oscillospiraceae; genus Limivicinus. The sequence continues at coordinate 3,678 of CAMOXI010000041.1, forward strand.
ACCGCGGCATCGTGGGCGTGCTGGGCATCAACACACAGCAGTATCCCGGCTTCCGGGACAAGCTGAAGGTGGAGCAGTACAGCCGCCTCGTGATGGACGGCTGGGGCAGCTGCTTTCTGTATGAGACGACCGGCGATTTCCCCGCATGGTACGAGCATATGGTCAAATGGCTGGAGCGCGACGGGCTGCCGGTGCCGAAGGCGATCTTTTTCGCGGACAACACCTATGACAGCAGCATGGACGCTGATCTGATCGCCTGCGGGATCACCACCGTGATCCACTCCGCGGAGGATGGCCATTCCACCACCGTGACCCCGGTGGGGAGCGGCCTCTGGCACACGGGTGCGATGCCCTGGAACTACACCGGCGTCAACAGCGATACGGAGCAGCTGGCCCGCACCAACGGGGCAAATCTGGTCTTCACCATCAGCTTCAAGAACCTCTGGGATGCGTATGAGGCGGCCGCCTTCAGCAAGGTGCTGGACAACTGGGTGAGCATGCTGGCCCCGAGCGACGCGCTGCAGGAAGCGGCGGTCAATGAGACTGCGCCGGAAGAGGAGCTGGAAAAGCCGTTGCTGAAGGTCGTCAACTTCGAGCAGGCCTACGAGGCTCATCGTGAGGCCGAGAGCAGGAATGCGGCCCTGGAGCGCGAGCAGACGCAGCGGAAGCAGGAGCTGGACGAGAAGATCGCGGCGCTGGATGAAGAGATCCGGCAGGTCTATGACGCTTGGGACCAGGGAAGAAAAGGATAAAGAGAACACGGCGGCGTGTTCCGCGGAGAGCTGAATGAACGAAAAAAATAACGAAGAAGAATATATCGACCTGCTGAAGATCGTACAGATCCTCTGGAAGTATTCCGTACTGATCCTGATCGTGGGCATCGTGTTTGCCACGCTGCTGTTTTTCTACGCGCAGATGTTCGTCTCGCCGAAGTATGAGGCAAACGCCCTGTTCTACGTCAACAACAGCACCTTCTCGATCAGCAGTGCCGTGCGCATTAGCACCGGCGAACTGAACGCGGCATCCGACCTGGTGGACACCTATGTGGCCATCCTGCAGTCGCGCGCGAACATGGAACTGGTCATTGAAGAGAGCGGTGTGGATTACACATACGAGCAGCTGCGTCAGATGGTCTCTGCCAAGGCGGTCAACTCCACCGGCCTGTTCCAGGTGACAGTGCGCTCCAAGAACCCGGAGGAGGCGCGTACGCTGGCGAATGTCATCGCCGTGATCCTGCCGGACAAGATTTCCGATATCGTGGCAAACAGCGCGGTGGAGGTCGTGGACTACGCCGTCACGCCCCACACCCGCGTTTCCCCGAATTATATGAAGTACGCTGCGGTTGGCCTGCTGTTCGGCATCGTACTGGCGAGCGCCGTGGTGCTGCTCATCAGCTATTTTGACGATGTGATCCATGATGAGGATTACCTGCTGCAGAACTATGACGCGCCCGTGCTGGCGACGATCCCCGACCTGATGGCCAAGACGCCCAAGAAGTACGGCTACTACGGCACGTCCTCCTATGCGCGTTCAAAGAAGGGAGGCGTGGAATAATGGCTGAGAAGAAACGGCAGAACAACAGGCGGCAGAAAGCGGCCGAGCAGCAGACCATGCTCTGCGACGGGCTGAGCTTTGCCGCGGCAGAGGCCTATAAGCTTCTGCGCACCAATCTGATGTTCTCCCTGCCTGACAAGCCCTGCCGGATCCTGGGCGTGACCAGTTCCGTGCGCGGCGAGGGTAAATCCACCACCTCCGTAAACCTGGCCTATACCTTCGCGCAGGCCGGCAAGCGGACCCTGCTCATCGACGCTGACATGCGTCTGCCCAGCGTGGCGAGCAAGCTGAACATTGCCGGCGCGCCCGGTCTGTCCAACATGCTGGCCGGCCTCTCGAGCGAGGGGGAGTCCCTGCAGCGCTCGACTTACTTTGACAACTGGTATATCCTCCCCGCGGGCGACATTCCGCCCAACCCCTCCGAGCTGCTGGGCTCCGAGCGGATGCATACTCTCCTGCAGCACTACGAAGAACTCTTCGATTTCATCATTGTTGACCTGCCGCCCGTGAACATCGTGGCGGACGCGCTGGTGATCTCCTCCTGGACGGACGGCCTGGTGGCCGTGGTCCGGCAGAACTATTCGGACCGCAAGGCGCTGAGCGCCTGCATGTATCAGGTCCGGCAGCTGGGGGCCAAGTTCCTCGGCTTCGTGATGACGGATGCCGCTGTCGGCGAGGGCAGCTACAAGCGCTACGGCAAGTACGGTCACCGCTACGGCTACGATTACGGATACGGCTATGACGATTCCGGAAAACAATCACGCAGCAGCAAGGACCGCGCCTTTATGGAAGCCACGGTGGAGAAGCACGAGGACAGTGGCTCTGACAGTGAGCCATGATTGATTTCCACAGCCACATTCTCCCCGGCATCGATGACGGGAGCAAGAGCGTGGAGATGAGCCTGGAGATGCTCAGCGCGCTGAAAGCGCAGGGCGCCGGCGTTGTCTGCGCCACCTCCCATTTCTACGCCACCGAACGCAGTCCCGAGCGCTACCTCTACCGGCGGCAGGAGGCTTTTGAAAAGCTTAAGCCGCAGCTTCCCGAGGACGCACCGGAGATCCTGCTGGGGGCGGAGGTCCTGTACTTCCCCGGCATCAGCCGGATGGAGGCGCTGCCCTCCCTCTGCCTGGAGGGGACGAATCTGCTCCTGCTGGAAATGCCCTTTGAGCACTGGAGCGACTACATGATCCGGGAGGTCATGGACCTGGCGCGCAGCCGTCGCTTTACGCTGCTCATGGCCCATATCGAGCGGTATTACTACGATCAGCCCGTCTCCGTGTGGGACGATCTGTTGGATCAGGACGTGCTGATGCAGTCCAATGCGGACTTTTTCCTGGGCTTTCTGAGCCGCCGCAAGGCCCTGCGCCTGCTGGACCAGGGGCGGATCCATCTGCTGGGCACCGACTGCCACAACATGCAGAACCGTCCGCCGCGCATGGACGCGGCCCGGGATATGATCGCGCGTCACCTGGGCGGCGATGTGCTGGACGGGATCGACGAGCTCGGGCGCAGCATCCTGCGGAAGGGATCGCTGTAAAACAGCATTGCGGAGGCATGTGCCTCCCGGAAAGCCGCGGCTTTCCGTCAATTTGGCAATATCGGTCTGTTTCGGGCCGGTTAAGCATAGAATGAATCCTTGTCAAGAAGGATGAAAAATGAAAGGAAGGGTAACCCATGAAGAAAATTCTCTCTTGCCTGCTTGCGGTTCTCCTCCTGGCCAGCTTCAGCATTTCGGCTTTCGCCGCTGAAGTTCCCAGCGTGGAATCCGAGAAGCAGATCCCCACGGTTGCAGAAGCTGTTGACGCTGACGGCAACGACGTTGCCGGCGGCATCGTCATCACCGACTATGAAGACAAGGATACGCTCCCCGAGGATGCGCAGAAGCAGCTGGACGATGCTGCCGAGGCTCTTGAGGATCTGGCCGCTCTCGTGGAAGGCAATGATGAGCTGAAAGAGCTGCTGGACGGCAAGGAAGTCGACTGCGAGGCTCTGTTTGACATCAGCGTTGTCGGCGATGAGATCAAGCTGCCTGTCGAGCTGAAGCTGGAGCTTGTCAACCCCGATAACTTTGCTGCTCTGCTGCACTTTGTTGACGGCGAGGCCACTCTCGTCGAGACCGAGCTGGAAGACGGGATCGCCGCTCTCACGCTGGAAGAAGTCGGCGCCTATGCCATTCTCTCCTTCGTTGAAGCCGAGTAATGAATCGCGCGCGTAAAAGCCGCAAAACCAATGGGCCCATCGTCCTCACCATCCTTTTGCTGGTGGTGATCGGCGTGGGCCTGTTTGGCATTCATCGCTGGCAGCGGCAGCAGGATGAACGGGCGGCGGAGCTTGCCGCGGCAGCGGAAGCAGAAGAGGATTACCTCGGCAAGCGGCTGGTGCTGACTGTGGACGGGGAGGACTACGCCCTGCGGAGCGATCTGGACACGTATCTGATCATCGGCCTGGACAAGTTTACGGATACGCTCAGCGACCCCAGCTACCACACCAACAACCAGCAGGCGGATTTCCTGTTCCTGATGGTGGTGGACAAGACGGCGAAGAGCTATACGGCCATCCATCTGAACCGGGACGCCATGACCGAAATCCAGCGCCTGGGCATGAGCGGCAAGAAGATCGGCACCTTTACCGGGCAGCTTGCGCTCTCCCACACCTTCGGCAGCGGCGAAAAGGACAGCTGCCGCAACACGGTGCTGGCGGTGTCCCGCTACCTGCTGGACGTTCCGGTGGAGCACTATTTCTCCCTGACCATGGATGCCATCCCGATGCTCAACGACCTGGTGGGCGGCGTCACTGTGCATATTGACGACGACTTTTCTGCCATCGACCCCAGCCTGGAGCAGGGGAAGGACGTCCGGCTGAAGGGCCAGCAGGCGCTGACCTTCGTGCGGTCCCGCCATCACGTGGACGACGGCAGCAACCTCAGCCGCATGAACCGGCAGCGGGAGTATGTCCGGGGCCTCTATGAGCAGATCACGAAGCTCCTGCAGGAGAGCGACAGCTTCGCGAGAAGTCTCGCGTCCCATCTGGCGGATTTCAGCGTCTCGGACCTGACGACCACCGATCTGGCCAATCTCGCCGATCAGCTGAAGGACTATCGCTTTGCCGGTATCCGCACGATCGCGGGCGAAGCAAAGCTGGGTGAGAAATACATCGAGTTTTACACCGATGAAGACGCATTGCAGAGCCTGGTGCTCGACCTTTTCTTCCAAAAGGCAAAAGCCTGACATAACTGCCTGAAACGCAGGATCCGCAAGGATCCTGCGTTTTTTGCTTTTGCTGTCGGTCAGGACAGCGGCTGCCAGCCCTGGGGATAAGCCCCGGGTTCCCAGACGTTGCCGTTCAGCAGCGAGCGGTACACCGGACTATCCGCATCGGGATAATGCACCAGAGCGCCCGCATTGTAAGCGTCCTGCGCTCCCGTGGGCTGCCGCCAGACGGGGATCTCGCCGGGCTTTGCCACATCGGTGAACAGCGCCGGAACGGCTGGCGGCTCCCAGCCCTTCTGCGAAGTGTGGGACTGCACACAGCAATACAGCCTGTCTCCATAGCGGATGCGCTGGCCGGCTTCGTATGCGATGCCGACATGCCACAGCGGGAACAGCTCCACAGCCCCCAGCGCGTCCTCATCAGTGAGAGAAGCGGAGGCTTTCTCAATCAGCGCACGGAGTGCGCAGGCTTTGGCTCTGCTGATCATTCGCTGTCACCTCCCAGAATGATGTTGAGGATTTCGGCGGCTTCGGCATCATCCACGGGCATCAGATCGCCTTCGGTGTAAGTCCTTCCTGATTCCTCTGGGTCACAGGCCTCGGAGTATTCCGCGCCGTCACGCACAACATAGCGCCCGGCATCGGAGTAAGTGCGGATGAAATTGCGCTCGCCCACTTTGAAGTTTTCAGTTACGATCATTTCCGCGCCTCCTTATGCAATCGGTGTGCCGTCAGCATACTGTGTCTCGTAGATACTGCCCTCGATGGGGAGAATCTGGTTGTTGGTATAGCCGAGTATGGTGCTCCAGTTTGTAGCAGCCTGATAATTCGCTATCTGTGCCTGCGGAACATACAGAATGCCGCCTGTACTGCCGGATGCGAACTTTGTTGAGTTGAAAGCGTTTATATTGCCAAGTGACGTAACGCCATTCCGCCGCAGCACCAAAACGGCAAAGTTTGAATTGTTGGAAAACGCCTGCTGGGAAATACTCGTAAGGACCGTTCCGAAATCCAACTCTTTCAGATACCCAGATGCCACATTGCAGAACGTTTGAATCGCGATGCTGGTCGCTTTCGGGAACGCGATCTTTTGAAGGTGTGTTCCGTAAAAAACATAGCCACCGAATGTTTTTACGTTGTATGTCTTCAGTGATGTCAGCGCACTACAATCGCGAAAGGCCGCACTGATAATTTTCGTGACATCTTCTGACTCATACGATGTGAGCGTATTGTGGCAGCGTTTTACGAGAAAATCTTCCCCTCCTGCCTCAATCGCGTCAATCGCATCAACAAAGCCTGCCGGGAACGCAAGCTGTGTGGAAGCGCCGCCTTTCGTGCGGATCGCATCGGCAATGCTCGTCAGGTCAGCGTCGAGCCGGGCGGAATCAACCAAAGCATCAAGAGCCATCAGTAGTTACCTCCCTGCCATGTCGAAAGCGTCTGTGCTGCCCATGCGGAACCGTTCCAAACGAGGAATGCGCCGGCCGCCGGGGAAGATGGGGCGGTGATCTTGCTTGTGTCGCTGGGGTGTACATGGTCTGCGCGGGCATAGGCCACGGAAGAACCGACAGATGCGATGCCGTCCATCCCGGGCGAATCGGTGCCCGGAGAAGGACCGGCGGCGCTGCGTTTCACCAGCGTGCCCGTCATGGGATAGGCAGTAATATCCGCCGCATAAAGGGTGATTTCGTAAAGCTCGTCTCCGATGACGGCACTGAATGTGGCGCTGTAGGGGCTGTCGACAAACTGGAACGAACTGAGCCGGAAGAGCCCGATCTCGATCATGGAGTTTGCGTCCCCGACAAAACGATAAAGGTTGTTAGGCAGCGCGATCACGCGGCCGAGACCCAGGCCAAGGCTCACGCTGTTGCCGCTGACGGTGAAGTCGGCGGAGGCTACGTCTGCCTTGCCTTTCAGGGCAGAATTAAGTACACGGTTCTGCACCGGGTTTTCGCTGGCAGCGGAAAGCGCAGAATCAACGGAGAGGGAGCCGCTGCCGGCTTCCCCGTCCAGAACGGTGAAGGAATGCGTGCCGCTGCGGTCGGTGATGGAGACCGTATGGCCGCCCTCGGCGGGCTGGATGCTGACACACGGGGAGACGCCGTCGAAGGCGCCGGAGGCCGCGCTGGCCTGCACGGCCGCCGCCGCGGCCATCGCCTCCTGGGCCAGGGCCTGGATCTGATCGGCCCGGGCGGGCGTGGGGGCCTCCGGCGGAATGCCGGAGGGGGAATTGCTTCTCTTCACTCTGCCGAGAGAGGCGATATTGGTCTGCACGACGCCGCCGCTGTCATCGGCGCCGTGGAAGTTGAGCGTGAGCCGTCTGCCTTCCTCCTGCAGCAGCTCCCAGGGGATGAGCAGCGTCTCGCCGGAGACGATCACGTCCCGCGTCAGTTCCCCGTTGGAGAAGACCGCTGTGGCCGTCATGCGCTTCCAGTCATCCGAGCGCTTCAGCTTTACCGTCTCGCCGACGCTGCCCTGCACCAGCTGGGTCTGCTCCTCCAGCGTCAGCAGGTTTTTGCTCAGTTGTGCAATCATGGAATGCTCCTTTCTGATGGTTCATTGAAACAGCATCCGGGCGGTGGATGCTGCTTAAGACGTTCTGCGAAACAGAACTGTCGGGGCTGCAGATAAGCCACAGCGATGTGGCTTATCTGGCTATTATAATATCATAAAATCGCCAAAAAGTCAACTGCCAAAACGAAACAGCGCAAAAGATCCCGGCGCGGGAATCGTTTCTTCCTCCCCGGCGCGTGGACGGCGGGGGCCGGGCGGCACGCCTAAATGCCTTCCTCGCCCCGGTATTTGCGGCGGGTGGCGAGCCCGCCGCGGATGTGCCGTTCGGCCTTGTTCAGATCCAGCAGCGCCCGCACCTCGTGGTAAAGCGCCGGGTGGATCTGCGGCAGCCGCTCGGTCAGATCCTTGTGCACGGTGGATTTGCTGACGCCGAATCTGGCCGCGGCGCCGCGGACGGTGCTCTTGTGTTCAAGGATGTATTCGGCCAGGTCTCTGGCCCGTTCTTCCATATCGCTGCGCACGCATAACACTCCCAACCGGCGCGGCGGGCTCCCGGAGCACATGCGCCGCGTCTCTTTTGCTCCATGTATATGTACACGGCGCGGGAGATATGTTTCCGCCGCAGCAGGCAGAAGAGGCAAGCAAAGGCAAAAAGCGGCAGCTTCAGCCCTTCCCAAGCGGCCCTTTTTTCCGTATACTGGAGACAAAAGAATATGCTGAAGGAGAAACCGCCATGCAATACGGCCATTTTGACAACGCGAGGCGCGAATATGTGATCGACCGGGTGGACCTGCCCGTGTCCTGGACCAACTACATCGGCACAAAGGACATGATGGGCGTCTTCAACCACACGGCGGGGGGCTATCTCATTTACAAGAGCTCCGAGTACCACCGCATCACCCGCTTTCGCCCCAACGGCGTCCCGATGGACGGTCCGGGCCACTATCTCTACCTGCGGGACGACGAGGACGGGGACTACTGGTCCGTCTCCTGGCAGCCGGTGGGCAAGCCCAAAGAGCACTTCAAGGCCCGCCACGGCCTGGGCTATGTGAAGTATGAGAGCGATTACAGCGGCATCGCGGCGGAGCAGACGCTTTTCGTGGCCATGGACGATCCGGTGGAGCTCTGGGATCTGCGCCTGCGCAACGACAGCGGGCGCGAGCGGCAGCTCTCAGTCTTTTCCTATCTGGAGTTCAGCTTCCATCAGGTGGACATGGACAACCGCAACTTCCAGATGAGCCTTTACGCCGCAGGCAGCCGGTACGAGGACGGAATCATCGAGCACGACCTCTATTACGAAGAGGACGGCTATCAGTTCTTCACCGCAGACTTTGCGCCCGACGGCTATGACTGCCTGCGGGACACGTTTATCGGCCCCTACCGCACGGAACGGAACCCCATCGCCGTCGAATCCGGCGAAACGCGGCAGAGCTTTGAAAAGGGCGGCAACCACTGCGGCTGCCTCAAGAAGACGCTGACGCTGGCCCCGGGCGAGGAAGCGCGGCTCCTTTTCCTGCTGGGCGAGGGCGGCGTCGGGGAAGGCAGACGCATGCGCGAAAAATACACGATCGAAAAGGCGGACGAGGACTTTGCGCGTCTGGCCGCTTTCTGGGACGAGAAGCTCTCCCGCCTGCAGGTCTCCACGCCCAACGAGGGCATGAACACGGAGCTCAACATCTGGAACCTGTATCAGAGCGAGATCAACGTCATGTTCTCCCGCTTCACCTCCTTCATCGAGGTAGGCGGCCGCGTGGGGCTCGGCTACCGGGACACGGCGCAGGACGCCATGATGGTGCTGCACTCAGATCCCGAAAAGTGCCGCAGCCGCCTTGTGGAGCTGCTGCGCGCCCTGACCACCGACGGCTACGGCCTGCACCTCTTCGAGCCGCGCTGGTTTGAGCCGGAGCAGCACACCCAGTCCTTCAAGTCCCCCACGGTGATCCCCACGCCGGACAAGAGCCAGATCGTCCACGGTCTGAAGGACGCCTGCGCGGACGACGCGCTGTGGCTTGTCAGCTCCGTGGTGCAGTATGTGAAGGAGACGGGCGACGCCGCCTTCCTGGACGAGATCGTGACCTACGCCGATTTCGGCGAGGGGAGCGTGTATGAGCATCTGCTCACCATCCTGGAATTCTCGGCCATGCAGGTGGGCCGCAACGGCGTCTGCAAGGGCCTGCGCGCAGACTGGAACGACTGCCTGAACCTGGGCGGCGGCGAGAGCGCCATGGTGAGCTTTCTGCATCTCTGGGCGCTGGGGAACTTTGTCGAGCTGGCAGCGTTCCTCGGCAGGAGCTGTGATGCGGCCCATTTTTCCGAGATGGCGGAGAATGTCCGGGAGACCTGCGCCCGGGTGCTCTGGGATGGGAAGTGGTTCCTGCGCGGCATCACGGCGGACAACCGGAAGATCGGAACGCAGTCCGATGCCGAGGGCAGGGTGCACATGGAGTCCAATACCTGGGCGGTCATCTCCGACGCCGCCAGCCGGGAACAGGGCCTCTCCGCCATGGACAGCGTGGATGAGTATCTCTTCACCGAATACGGCCTGATGCTGAACGCTCCATGCTACACCAAACCCGACGACGGTATCGGCTTCGTGACCCGGGTCTATCCGGGCCTGAAGGAGAACGGCGCCGTGTTCAGCCACCCCAACCCCTGGGCCTGGGTGGCCGAGGCGAAGCTGGGCCGGGGCAGCCGGGCCATGAAATTTTACAATGCCTTGTGTCCGGCCCTGCAGAATGATAAAATAGAAATACGCCAGGCGGAGCCCTACAGCTATTGCCAGTTCGTTGTGGGAAGGGCCCACACGGCCTTCGGCCGGGCGCGCCACCCCTTCATGACCGGCTCCTCCGGCTGGGCCTATTTCGCGGCCACCCAGTACCTGCTGGGTGTGCGGCCGGACTTTGAGTATCTGATCGTAGACCCCTGCATCCCGGCGGACTGGAAGGAATTCTCCGTCAGCCGCGTCTGGCGCGGGGCGCGCTATGAGATCCATGTGAGCAATCCCGACGGCGTGGAAAAGGGCGTAAAGGAGATCCGCGTGGACGGGAAACGGGTTGACATAATACCGAAGCTTCCCGCCGGCAGCACCTGCCGGGTGGAAGTCGTGATGGGCTGAGAAGGAGGAAAAGAGCATGATTCATTTCGGAACCGGCGGCTGGCGCGCGATCATTGCGGACGGCTTTACCAAGGAAAATCTGCGGCTCCTTGCTGCGGGGCTCTGCCGCCTGATGGACAGCGAAGGGCACCATGGGGCGGAACTCTGCGTCGGCTATGACCGGCGCTTCCTCTCCAAGGAATCCGCCCACTGGCTGGCGGAGGTGCTCACCGGAAACGGATACCGGGTGCTGATGATCGACCGCTCTTCGCCCACGCCGCTCATCATGTTCACGGTGAAAACACATAACATGCCCTACGGCCTGATGGTCACGGCGAGTCACAACCCCGCGGTCTACAACGGCGTGAAGGTCTTCACCGCCGGCGGGCGGGACGCGGACGTGAGCGTCACGAAGAAGATCGAGGAGCAGATCGCCGGGATCGATCCCGACGCCATTCGCTCTGTGCCCTACGAGGAGGCGCTGGCCCAGGGCCTCGTCCGGGAGGACAATACCGCCAACGACTACATCGATTCCATCCTGGCCCTGGTGGATACGGACGCCATCAAGAAGGCCCGGCTGAAGATCGCGCTGGACCCGATGTACGGCGTGAGCCAGACCAGCCTGCGTACGATCCTCGGCACCTGCCGCTGTGACCTGGAGGTCATCCACGACCGGCATGACACGCTCTTCGGCGGCAAGCTGCCCGCCCCCAACGCCGCGACGCTGACCACCCTCTCCCACTACGTGGTGGACCGGCACTGCGACCTGGGCGTTGCCACTGACGGCGACGCGGACCGTCTGGGCGTCATCGACGAGAAGGGCGGCTTCATCCACCCCAACACCCTGCTGGTGCTGCTCTACTACTATCTGGTGAAATACCGGGGCTGGAACGGGCCCTGTGTGCGCAACAACTCCACCACCCACCTGCTTGACCGGGTGGCCGCGGGCCTCGGCCAGCAGTGCTATGAGGTGCCCGTGGGCTTCAAGCACATCTCCGCCAAAATGAGCGAGACCGGCGCCATCATCGGCGGTGAGAGCTCCGGCGGCCTGGCCGTGCGGGGGCATATCTCCGGCAAGGACGGCATCTACGCCGCGACGCTGCTGACCGAGATGCTGGCCGTCACCGGGAAATCCATCTCCGCGCTGTATAAAGAGATCACCGATCAGTACGGAGAGCTCGTCTACCGGGAGGCGGACTTCCGCATGACGCCGGCGCGCAAGGCGGAGCTGCAGAAGCTGCTGTTTGAAGACAGGCTGACGCCTGCCCTCGAGGGGGTCGCGCGCATCAACCGGGAGGACGGCGTGAAGCTCTATTTCGAGGACGGCAGCTGGGTCATCTGCCGCTTCTCCGGCACGGAGCCGCTGCTGCGCATGGCCGCCGAGGCGGAGAGCGCCGAGCGGGCCGATCAGTATATCGCCGCCTGGAAAGATCTTCTGGGGCTGTAAGAATCTGTAAGACTGTGATAGAATAAACGCGGAGAGACATCCTCTCCGCGTTTTGTACAAGAAGGGGGGATCCTCCCATGAATCCGAATCAAAAGGTTCGCAAGCGTTCGCTGCGCTCGCGGCTGCTGCTGACGATCCTGCTCTGCTGGATCGTGCCCATCGTGATGATCGTGACGCTGGCCGGTGTGCTGCTGCGCTTCAGCTACGAGCGGGACGTGGAGCTGCGGCTGGAGAGCGAGGCGGTCTATACCCTGCGCCAGATGGAAGACCAGCTCGGCGAGGCCTTCACCGACTCCAAGGCCGTCAGCTATGACGGCGTGGTGCGCGCGGCCTTCCGCGCCTTTCAGCAGGACGGGGACAAGGCGGCGCTCTACCGCTCTGTCAACGACTACCTGGCCCAGAGCTTCGGCCGGGAGGAGCGCTACAAGGCCGTCTTCATCAGCTTCTGGAATGAGCTGGGCATCTATCCCTACGTGATGAGCAGCGGCATCCGGGGCTACAGCCTGCCCCGCAACTATCACCGCAGCACGGAGCCGCAGATCCTGGCGGCCATGGCGGACGCCGACACCGCCATCCGGCTGCTGACCTGGGACGGGGATCTCTACATCGCCCGCAACCTGGTGGACAGCAGCTTCGTGCCCTACGCCACGGTCGTGCAGCTGGTGGACGGCGAGGAGATCACAGCGCCGCTGCGCGTACTCCCGGCGGGGACGACGCTGCAGCTGGACGGCCTGGTGCTGGAGGCCGCCGGCATCCGCAGCCTGGGCGAGGGCGAGAGTATCCGCGCGGAGCACCATTATGAGGGGGAACTGCCCGACCACAGCCTGAGCATGGACATGCGCCTGGAGCCGCTGAACCTGCTGCGGGAGATGCCCTGGCTCTATCAGGCGATCCTGGCGGTGCTGCTGCTGGTGCTGCCGCTGCTCGCGCTGATGATCCTGCTGTTTCGCTACCATGTGACGAAGCCGGTGGACGTGCTGGTGGACGCCACCGGCCGCCTGCAGAACGGGGAGCGGGGCTACCAGATCGAAGAAAAACCCCGCAGCCGGGAGTTTGAGCGCATTTTCCGGCACTTCAACAGCATGTCGCAGGAGCTGAAGAACCAGTTCGAGCGCTCCTACGAGGAGCAGCAGGCCCTGCAGCAGGCCAAGGTCAAGGCCCTGCAGTCCCAGATCAATCCCCATTTTCTCAACAACACCCTGGAGGTCATCAACTGGGAGGCCCGCATGGCCGGGGACGATCGCGTCAGCGCCATGATCGAGGCCCTCTCCGTCATGCTCAACGCCGCTCTCGGCCGGGACGGGCGGAGCCAGATCCTGCTGAAAGAGGAGCTGAGCTATGTGGACGCCTACCTCTATATCATCCGCGAGCGCCTGGGCGAGGGCCTGCGCATCGAGCGGGAGATCGACGAGACCATGCTGGAAGAGCGGGTGCCCCGCCTGATCCTGCAGCCCCTGGTGGAGAACGCCGTGGAGCACGATCTGACGGCGCGGCGCGGCGGCCTTCTGAGCCTGCGGGCGCGGAGGGAGGACGGCTTTGTCGTCCTCGAGTGCGAGCACGACGGGACTTTGAGCCAGGAGGATCTGCAGCAGGTGGAGGCCATGCTCTCCTCGGCCGAGACGGACACGGAAATCTCCGGCCGCGTGGGGCTTCGCAACGTGCGGCAGCGCCTGGCGCTGCTCTACGGCGAAGCGGGGAGCCTCAGCATCCGCCAGTCCGCCCCGGAGCGGATCCTGGCCCGGGTGCGCTTCCCCGCGGCCGGGTAAAGATCTGCCTTCCCTTGTACCAAATCGGCAATCAAAGACAAGAAACCGCAAAGGCAGGTCTCACGGTTTTTTTGAACTTCTCCTATAATAGAATCACCGACAGTAACATGTCACCGAAAAAAACAAAAGGAGAATGCAAACATGAAAAAAGCACTTGCTCTGCTTCTGGCGCTGGTCATGGTGCTCGGCTTCAGCACCGTCGCCTTCGCAGACAACAGCGTTACCCTGAACGTGGTCACCTCTTACGGCGGTGACGACGGCAACCGCGGGAACTTCGAGGCCGCCGTCAAGGCCTACGAGGAGTCCACCGGCAACAAGGTCAACGACGGCTCCGCCACCTCCAACGAGGAGTGGAAGGCCAAGGTCCTCACCGACTTCGAGACCGGCTCCGAGCCTGACGTCCTGTTCTTCTTCACCAATGCCGACGCCGAGCCCTTCGTCTCCGCCGGCAAGGTGGTCTCCATCGAGGAGATCCGCGCCGAGTACCCCGACTACGCCTCCAACATGCGCGACAGCATGCTGGCTGTCGCCTCCGACGGCAAGCAGTACTCCGTTCCCTCCTACGGCTACTGGGAGAACATGTTCGTGAACAAGGCCGTTCTGGAAGACTGCGGTCTGGAAGTCCCCGGCCCCGACTACACCTGGGACCAGTTCCTGGCTGACTGCGAAGTCATCAAGGAAAACGGCTACACCCCCATCGCCTGCTCCCTGGTCGAGGTGCCCCACTACTGGTTTGAGTTCCTGGTCATGAATAACGGCACCGTCGAGAACCATCTGGAAGTCCCCGCCTCCGTCGACGATGAAGCTGGCGCCAAGTGGGTCGCCGCGCTGGAGGACTTCAAGACCCTCTATGAGGCCGGCTATTTCCCCGCCAACACCCTGACCGCCTCCGACGCCGAGACCGTTGAGATGTTCAACC
>CAMOXI010000042.1 GCA_946628965.1 uncultured Clostridia bacterium
TCGTAGTTGGAGTTGGGGTAGCCGTAGTAGGTCCAGAGGAAGGCGCAGATCTTCATGTCTTTCCCGGCGGGGGAGAGCGTCTCATACCCGTCGGCGGTGATGCGCAGGATCTCTGCCGGCCCCAGCTCGTAGGCGTTCTGATAGCCGAGCTTGTGATAGGCGAAAGACTCAAAGGCGACACAATAGCCGTCCTCGTTCTTGCCAACCAGCACGGGCAGGCGGCCGAAGCGGTCACGGGCGGCGACGATCTCTCCGTTGGAGGTCATCAGGAGGATGGTCATGGAGCCGTCGATCAGCTTCTGGGCATGACGGATGCCGCTGGGCAGATCGTCGCCCTCATTGATGAGGGCCGCTACCAGCTCTGTCATGTTGACTCTGCCGGTGCCCATGGCCATGAACTGATGGCCGCGCTCGGCAAAATAGGTGTTGACCAGTTCCTCCGCATTGTTGATCTGCCCCACCGTCGTGATGGCATAAAGCCCCAGGCGGGAGCGGATCAGCAGCGGCTGCGGATCGGAATCTGAGATGCAGCCGATACCGATGTTGCCGGAGAAATCCTCCAGATCCTTCTCAAAGCGGGTGCGGAAAGGGGTGTTTGCAATGGAATGGATCTCCCGGCTGCAGCGCCCGTCCGGGCCCCAGATCGCCATACCGGCGTTCCGGGTACCCAGGTGGCTGTGATAGTCGGTTCCGAAAAACACGTCCAGCACCACGTCGCGGTGCGAGACGGCGCCGAAGAAACCGCCCATTATGCGAAGAAGAGCTCAGAGAGCGTCATGGGGTCGATGTACTTGCCGTCCTTGTAAACGCGCATGTTGCCGGAGGCGATCTCGTCGATCAGCATGACCTTGCCGTCGGCATCATAGCCGTACTCGAACTTGATGTCGTAGAGAACCAGGCCGCGGGCCTTCATCTCGTCGGCGACGATCTGGGTGATCTTCTGGGTCATGTCCTTGATCTCGTCATACTGCTCGGCAGTCATCACACCGAGAACGATCAGACCGTCCTTGGTCACCAGGGGATCGCCCTTGGCGTCATTCTTGAAGGTCATTTCCACGTAGGCGGGCAGATCGGCGCCCTCTTCGATGTAGTCGCTGTAACGGCGCAGGAAGGAACCGACGGCCTTGTGGCGGCAGATGACTTCCAGACCCTTGCCGAACACCTTGGCGGGCAGAACTTCCATCGTGGTCTCCTTCAGATCGGCGGAGACATAGTGGGTGCGGATGCCGGCGGCATTGATCTTCTCAAAGAAGTAAATGGACATGCGCAGGTTCACATCGCCCACGCCGTCGATGGTCAGGCCAACGGAGTTTTCACCGGGATCGAAGACGCCGTCCTTGCCGGTGCAGTCGTCTTTGAACTTGAGGAGGTAATTGCCGTTCTCAAGGGCGTAAACGTTCTTGGTCTTTCCGGTGTAAACAAGATTCTTTTCCATGGGTAGTTGGCTCCTTATAAAATAGATTTTTACTGTGGGTGTCCGTACCGGGAAAGCGGGCGGACGGTCTCCTTCACAAGGGAAGGGCGAGACGGCGGATGGACGACCTTATGAATTATAAACGCTCGGCAATGCCGGCGTCTTTAGCGAGTACTGCCGCAGTGTCTGCGACGCGTTTGGCGGCGAGACGTTCTGCCAGAGAAGCGTCCTCCACAGCGAGGATCTGGGCGGCCAGCAGCGCGGCGTTTGCCCCGCCGTTGATGCCGACAGTGGCCACGGGGATGCCGGAGGGCATCTGCACAGTGCTGAGCAGGGCGTCCAGCCCCTCGAGAGCCGGCCCCTTGCAGGGAATGCCGATCACGGGCAGGGTGGTGTTGGCCGCAACGGCGCCTGCCAGATGGGCGGCCATGCCCGCCGCGGCGATCAGTACGCCGAAACCGTTCTCTCTGGCGTTTGCCGCAAAATCGTGGGCCTGCAGCGGTGTGCGGTGGGCGGAATAGACGTGGACTTCAAAGGGTATGTCCAGCTCTTTTAAGATGTTGGTGGCTTTCTGGATCACAGGCAGATCGCTGTCGCTGCCCATGAGGATCCCGACTTTTTTCATGGCGCTCCTCCCAAATTGATAATTGGCCGATTGCGGTATTCGCTGTATAGATGACTTTTGACCCGAAGGGCATTTCAAATTGTTTTCGAGGGGGCTTTGCCACCTCAAAAACACCCTGAGCCGAGGGAAACGAGGCCTCACGCCGACCAAAGCGGCCCAATACCGCTGCGATATGCGCGAGTCCCCAATTGCGAAACGAGTTTCGCAATTGCCGGAAAATTGAAAACTGGGCGCACGAAGACAAAGCCTTTGTGCGCCCAGACGGTCGGCAAAACTCCTCTCCTGTTCCTCCGTGGTGCTCCACGATGATCCGTCAGTTGCGGGAGAGTTTCGGTTGATGCCGGGATTTTAACACGCGGGCGCGCTTTCCGTCAATTCACATTCAGCCCAAAGATTGGGGCATGAAATCACTTGATTGTGGGCGAAGTGTCCTTCTGGATGACGTCGTGGGCGCCGCCTTCCACGATGGAGGTGGGGGACACAAGGGTCAGGACGGCTTTCTCCTGCAGCTCGGGGATGCTCATGGCGCCGCAGTTGCACATGGCGTGGCGCACCTTGCTCAGCGTCAAGGCCACATTGTCCTTCAGGGGACCGGCGTAAGGCACGTAGGAGTCGACGCCTTCCTCGAAGCTCAGCTTCTTGTCGCCGCCCATGTCGTAGCGCTGCCAGTTGCGGGCGCGTGCGGAACCCTCGCCCCAGTACTCCTTGTAGTAAGTGCCGCCAATGTTGACCTTGTTGGTGGGGCTTTCGTCGAAGCGGGCGAAGTAGCGGCCCAGCATGACGAAGTCAGCGCCCATGGCGAGGGCCAGGGTGATGTGGTGGTCGTAGACGATGCCGCCGTCGGAGCAGACGGGGATGTAGATGCCGGTCTCCTCGAAGTAGCGGTCGCGCTCGGCGCAGACGTCGATGACGGCGGTGGCCTGGCCGCGGCCGATGCCCTTGGTCTCGCGGGTGATGCAGATGGAGCCGCCGCCGATGCCGACCTTGACAAAGTCAGCGCCGCACTCGGCGAGGAAGCGGAAACCGGCACCGTCCACCACGTTGCCCGCGCCGACCTTCACGCTGTCGCCGTACTTCTCACGGATCCAGGCGAGGGTGAAGCGCTGCCAGTCGGTGTGGCCTTCGGAGGAGTCGATGCAGAGCACGTCCGCGCCGGCCTCCAGCAGGGCAGGCACGCGCTTTTCATAGTCGCGGGTGTTGATGCCGGCGCCGACCACGTAGCGCTTGTGGTCGTCCAGCAGCTCGTTGGGGTTCTGCTTGTGGCTCTCATAGTCCTTGCGGAAGACGAAGTAGCAGAGTCTGCCGTTATCGTCGATGATGGGCAGGGAGTTGAGCTTGTGATCCCAGATGATGTCGTTGGCTTCCTTGAGAGAGGTGCCTTCCTTGGCCCAGATCAGCTTCTCAAAGGGGGTCATGAACTCGCTGACTTTGGTGCTCTCGTCCATGCGGGAGACACGGTAGTCGCGGCTGGTGACCACGCCCACGAGCTTGCCGTCGGCGGTGCCGTCCTCAGTGACGGCGATGGTGGAGTGCCCGGTCTCCTCCTTGAGGCGCAGCACGTCACGCAGGGTGGCGTCGGGGCTGATGTTGGAGTCGGAGCGGACAAAGCCGGCCTTATAGGTCTTGGCGCGCTTGACCATGGCGGCCTCGTCCTCAATGGACTGGGAGCCGTAGATGAAGCTGACGCCGCCCTCCTTGGCCAGAGCGACAGCGAGACGGTCGCCGGAGACGGACTGCATGATCGCGGAGATCATGGGGATGTTCATGGTGATGGCGGGCTCTTCCTGGCCCTTGCGGTATTTGACCAGCGGCGTCTTGAGGGAGACCTTCTCGGAGCGGCAGGTAATGGGCGTATAGCCCGGGATGAGAAGGTACTCATTAAAGGTATGGCAGGGTTCGTTGATGATCTTGGCCATGATGCTTCTCCTTTCATAACAGCCTTCCCGGACACGGGAAGGGAAGCCGCTCAGCGGCAGTATTTACGAATTCAGTTTGCCTTGGTTTCGCAGTAGAGGCAGCGATAGACTTTGTTCTTTCGGTCGGTCAGTTTGAATACGTGCTTGAGCTCCTGCTCGCAGGAGGTGATGCAGCGCGGATTTTTGCAGAAAATCACGTTGGTCAGGGTTTCGGGCATCTCGATACTGCGCTTTTCCACCAGCTTGCCGTCCCGGATGAAGTTGACGCTGACGCCGGGATCCACATAGCCGATCACGTCCAAATTCAGGGGAATATCGGCGTCGATCTTGATGATGTCCTTTTTGCCCATCTTGTCGCTGTGGACGTTCTTGATGATGGCGACGGAGCAGTCCAGCGATTCCAGCCCCAGCAGCTCATAGAGCCGCATGCCGCTGCCTGCGGTGATGTGGTCGATGACGATGCCGGTACGGATGGCGTCGATGTTCATAGTCTGTCTGCCTCCTTCAAGAGCTTCAGGATCAGCGCCATGCGCATGTATTTGCCGTAGAGCACCTGCTTGAAGTAGCAGGCGCGGGGATCGTCGTCGATGGCGACGCTGATCTCGTTGACGCGGGGCAGGGGATGGAGAATGGAGAGGTCGGACTTCGCGTTCTCCAGCTTGTCCGGCGTGAGAATGTAGCTGTCCTTGAGGCGGAGGTAGTCCTCCTCGTTGAAGAAGCGCTCCCGCTGCACGCGGGTCATATAGAGGATGTCCAGCTCCGGCATGGCTCCTTCCAGATCGGTGGTCTGCACATAGGGGATGCCCTTGGCCTTCAGGATCTCCTTCTTCACATAGCTGGGGACCTTCAGCTCCTCCGGGGAGATGAGCACGAACCTGAGCCCCTCATAGCGGCTCAGGGCGGAGATGAGGGAGTGTACGGTGCGGCCGAATTTCAAATCGCCGCAGAGACCCACGGTCAGATGATCGAATTTGCCCTTTTCCCGGTAGATGGTGAGCAGGTCAGCCAGAGTCTGGGTGGGATGGTTGTGCCCGCCGTCGCCCGCGTTGATGACGGGGATAGAGGCGTTCATCGCAGCCACCAGCGGAGCACCCTCCTTGGGGTGACGCATGGCGATGATGTCCGCGTAACAGCTGATGACCTTTGCCGTGTCGGCCACGCTCTCGCCCTTGGAGGCGGAAGAGCTCTGCGCCTCGGAAAAGCCGATCACATTTCCGCCCAGCTCCAGCATGGCGGCCTCAAAGCTCAGGCGCGTGCGGGTGGAGGGTTCAAAGAACAAAGTGGCAAGCTTTTTGCCGTGGCAGACTTCGCTGTATTTGGCTGGGTTTGAGATGATATCGTTCGCGGTGTCGATGAGCTCCTGCAGCTCTTCGGGGGAGAAATCCAGAATGTCGATCAGGTGCCTCATGCCTTGCCCCCGATCCAGCTCTCGTCCGAAGGATTGTCGCGGAAGCGGAGCAGCCGTTCCACATCCTCAGGCCGGATGTAGTTCTCCTCAGCGGCAACGCGGGCGATCACGTCAAAATTGCAGAGGCTGTGGTTTTCCACATTCGCCGCGGCGAGGCGGTCAAGCCCCTTCTGCATGCCGTAGGTGAAGATGCTCACCACGCCGAGCACTTCAGCTCCTGCTTCGCGCAGCACGTTCACGACTTCGATCACGCTGCCGCCGGTGGAAATGAGATCCTCCACCACCACGACCTTCTGGCCGGGTTCCAGCCTGCCCTCGATCTGATTCTTGCGGCCGTGGTCCTTGGCCCCGGAGCGCACATAGCCCATGGGCAGGTTCATCAGATGCCCGACGATAGCGGCGTGGGCGATGCCGGCGGTGGAGGTGCCCATCAGCACTTCGACCTCGGGATAGTACGATTTGACCAGCTCCGCAAGCCCGTTCTCCACGTCGTTTCTGACCTCCGGCGCGGTGAGCGTCAGCCGGTTGTCGCAGTAAACCGGGCTCTTGATGCCGCTGGCCCAGGTAAAGGGTTCGTCTGGCCGGAAGAATACGGCCCTGATTTTCAGCAGGTCTTTTGCGATGATTTCAGCCTTCATCCGAGAAACTCCTTTACACATCTTCTGTAGGCGGCGACAGGATCCTCCGCCTGGGTGATCGGCCGCCCGACCACAATGTAATCAGAACCCAGTTCCCTGGCCACGGCCGGGGTGGTGACGCGCTTCTGGTCGCCTTTTTCGCCCTCAGCGAAGCGGACGCCCGGCGTCACGGTGAGAAAGCTATCGCCGCAGCTTTCGTGCACTTTTCCGGCCTCCAGGGGGGAGCAGACCACGCCGTCCAGCCCGGCGGACGCGGCGTTTTTCGCGTAGGCCATGACCACCTGATCGATGGGCTTTTCGATGAGCAGTTCCTGTTCCATCGCTTCCTGATCGGTGCTGGTGAGCTGGGTCACAGCGATGAGCAGGGGGCGCGTCCCATCTTCGCGGGTGAGCCCCTCCAGCGCAGCGGTCATCATGGCTCTGGTCCCGGCGGCGTGGAGATTCACAATGTCCACGTCCAGATTGGACAGGGAACGCATGGCTTTTTTCACGGTGTTTGGAATGTCGTGCAGCTTCAGATCCAGAAAGATCCTGTGGCCGCGCTTCTTGATCTCCCGCACGATCTGCGGGCCTTCGGCATAGAAAAGCTCCATGCCGATCTTGACGAAGGGCTTCTCTTCCGTAAAGCGGTCGAGAAAGGCGAAGGTCTGTTCCGCACTGCCGAAATCGCAGGCGATGATCACGTCTTTAGCCATGAGCGCCTCCTATGATGTCTTTGATATTCTCGATCCCGTATCGGTCCATGACCGCGGGAAGGGCGTCAATGATTTCCCTGCAGGCGTATGGGTTCTTGAGATTGGCGGCGCCCACCTGCACGGCGCTTGCTCCGGCCAGCATCATCTCGATCACGTCCTCGGCGGAACTGACGCCGCCGAGACCCACGACAGGGATCTTCACCGCCTGGGACACCTGCCACACCATGCGCAGTGCCAGGGGGAAAACAGCCGGGCCGGAGAGGCCGCCGGTGATGTTTGCCAGCACCGGCCTGCGGGTTTTGAGATCGATCCGCATGGCCATCACGGTGTTGATGAGACTGATGGCGTCTGCGCCTGCCGCCTCGCAGGCTCTGGCGATGGCGACGATATCTGTCACGTTGGGGGAGAGCTTTACGATCACAGGCTTCATGGTGACAGCCTTGACAGCGCTCACAACTTCTGCCGCGGCCTTCGGATCGGTGCCGAAGCTCATGCCGCCGCCGTGAACGTTGGGGCAGGAGATGTTGACCTCCAGCCATCCCACCTGCGGCTCTTTGTCCAGCTTCTCGCTGACCTCACGGTACTCGTCGATGGAAAAGCCGCTGACATTGGCGATGACGGGTTTGTGAAAGACTTCCTTCAATTTCGGCAGTTCCCCGGCAATCACGGTGTCCACGCCCGGGTTCTGCAGACCGACGGCGTTGAGCATGCCGGCGTTTGCCTCCGCGATGCGGGGCGTGGGATTGCCGAAGCGGGGTTCCCGGGTCGTGCCCTTGAAGGAAAAGGTGCCGAGGCAGTTGATGTCGTACAGCTCCGCAAACTCATAGCCGTAGCCGAAGGTGCCGGAGGCGGGGATCACGGGGTTATCCAGCTCGATGCCGCAGAGAGAAACGCTCAGTCTGCCCACAGGATCTCCTCCTTTTCAAATACAGGACCGTCTTTGCAGACCCGCTTCGGCCCGTTCACGGTGGCTTTCGTGCAGCCCATGCAGGCGCCGAAGCCGCAGCCCATACGCGTATCGAAGCTGAGCTGTCCGTGGGCGGCGCTTTTTTCGGCGATGGCCCGCATCATGACTTCCGGCCCGCAGGTGTAGAAGAAGCTGTGGGGAATGTCCATGGCGTCGGTGACAAAGCCCCGGATGCCGAAGCTGCCGTCCGCGGTGGTGATCGTGGGGCTGACGCCCATGGCGAGAAAGTCCTCCGCGAGGATCACTTCATCCCGGGTATTGAAGCCGAGGATCACATGGGGGCGCGTCCCGGCGTTTAAGAGCCTGCGGCAGAGCCCCAGCAGGGGGGAGACTCCGCTGCCGCCGCCGATGAGCAGCGGCTCATCCCCGGCACGACTCAGGTTAAAGCCGTTTCCGAGACCGGTCAGCACATCCAGCCCGCTTCCGGCCGGGAGCTCTTTGAGCGACGCTGTGCCTCTGCCGACGGTCTCATATACGAGCGTCATCGTCTCCTCGTTCCAGTCGCAGACCGAGAAGGGGCGGCGGAGGAAGAATCCGGGGAGCGACACATCGGCAAACTGCCCTGGCCGTGTGATCGCAGAAGTGTCTCCCGCGAGCACAAGGCGGGAGTAGCGGGTGTTCAGCGCCGTGTTTTCCCGGATGGTAAATATGCTTTGTTTCATGCGTCAATGGTGGAGACCGTGATGGTGGTCTCTTCCAGCACGTCCAGCAGTACACGCACGGTGTCCAGGGACGTGAAGATGGTCACGTTATTTTCCGTAGCGCAGCGGCGGATGATCACGCCGTCCTCCAGGTGCGTGGCGTTATGCACGGCGCGGGTATTGATGATATAGCTCACGTAGCCTGCGCGGATGGAGTCCAGGATCTCCTCGCTGCCTTCACTGATCTTGTGGCGGATGCGGGTGCGGATGCCGTGCTCCTTAAGGAAGACGGCGGTGCCCGGTGTGGCCTCAATATTGAAGCCCATGTCGTAGAAGCGCCTGACCAGGGGCAGCGCCTCTTCCCGGTCCTCCCGGGCGACGGTGACGAGCACGGTGCCATAGTTCTGCAGCTTCATGCCGGAGGCCTGCAGTGCCTTGAACATGGCGCGGGAGAGCTTGGTGTCGTAGCCGATGGCCTCGCCCGTGGATTTCATCTCCGGAGAGAGATAGGCGTCCAGACCCTTGATCTTGCTCCAGGAGAAGACTGGAACCTTCACATAGAAGCGCTTCTTTTCCTCGGGGTACAGGTCGAAGATGCCCTGCTCCTTGAGGCTCTTGCCCAGGATGACCTCGGTGGCGATATCGGCCAGGGAGTAGCCGGTGGCCTTGGAGAGGAAGGGGACCGTGCGGGAGGAGCGGGGATTGACCTCAATGATAAAGACGTTTTCGTCCTTATCCACGATGAACTGAATGTTGTACAGACCCACGATGCCGATGCCGAGGCCCAGCTTCTTGGCGTACTGCAGGATGATGCCCTTGACTTTGTTGGAAATGGACACAGTCGGGTAAACGCTGATCGAGTCGCCGGAGTGGACGCCGGTGCGCTCTACCAGCTCCATGATGCCGGGCACGAACACGTCCCGCCCGTCACAGATGGCGTCGACCTCAACCTCTTTGCCGAGGATGTACTTGTCGACCAGGACCGGCTTGTCCGCATCGATCTCCACGGCGGTCTTCAGATAGTGGCGCAGCATGTTCTCGTCGGCCACGATCTCCATGGCCCGACCGCCCAGCACGAAGCTGGGGCGCACCAGCACGGGATAGCCGATCTCGTTGGCAGCCTTCACACCGTCCTCTATCGTGGTGACGGCGGTGCCTTTCGGCTGTGGGATGTTCAGTTCCAGCAGCACCTTTTCAAACGCGTCCCGGTTCTCGGCACGCTCGATGGCCTCGCAGTCGGTGCCGATGATCTTCACGCCGCGGTCCATCAAGGGCTGCGCCAGGTTGATGGCTGTCTGGCCGCCCAGGGAAGCGATCACGCCCTCGGGCTGCTCATAATTGATGATATCCATCACGTCTTCCACGGTCAGCGGCTCAAAATAGAGCTTATCGCCGGTGGTGTAGTCGGTGGAGACGGTCTCGGGGTTGTTGTTGATGATGATGGCCTCGAAGCCGTTGCGTTTGATGGTCTGCACCGCGTGGACCGTGGAGTAGTCAAACTCCACGCCCTGGCCGATGCGGATGGGACCGGCGCCGAGGACGATGATCTTCTTTTTGTCCGTCAGACGGGAATCGTTTTTCCCGGAGTAGGAGGAGTAGAGATAAGCGATATATTTACCGGTGTGCAGCGTGTCCACCATGCGGAAGACCGGCAGGATGCCGCACTTGCGGCGTTTCTCGTAGAGCTCCACCTCGCTCAGGTTCCAGAGCTTCGCGATGTATTTATCGGAAAAGCCCATTTTCTTTGCGGCGCGGAGCGTTTCCACATCGTTGACCTTTGCCTTGAGCTCCCGCTCCATCTCCACGATCTTCCTGAGTGACTCCAGGAAGAGTTCCGTGATCATGGTCACCTGATGCAGTTTTTCGATCGGAGCATTGCGGCGCAGCAGCTCCACAATGGCATAGATGTTGTCGTCCCGGAATTCGGAGATGTAGGCGAACAGCTCCTCATCCGTCATGGGGTCAAACTTGGGGCTGTAGAAATGGCAGACGCCGGTCTCCAGCGAGCGGACGGATTTGAGGAAACATTCCTCCAGTGTGGAACCGATGCCCATCACTTCACCGGTGGCTTTCATCTGGGTGCCGAGGGTGTTGGGCGCGTCAGGGAACTTGTCAAAGGGGAAGCGGGGGAACTTGGCCACCACATAGTCAAGGCTCGGTTCGATGGCGGCGGTGCCGCCGGCCACGGGGATCTCCTCCAGCGCCATGCCCATGGCGATCTTGGCCGTCACGCGGGCGATGGGGTAGCCGCTGGCCTTGGAGGCCAGGGCGGAAGAGCGGGATACGCGGGGATTGACTTCGATCAGGTAGTATTCGCTGGTCTCGGGGTGCAGCGCAAACTGCACGTTGCAGCCGCCCTCGATCTTGAGTTCCCGGATGATCTTGATGGCGCTGTCGTTGAGCATCTTCATGTCGTGCTCGTTCAGGGAGAGGATCGGCGCCACGACGATGGAGTCGCCGGTGTGCACGCCGACGGGATCCACGTTCTCCATGCCGCAGATCGTGATCGCGGTATCGTTGGAGTCACGCATGACCTCGAACTCGATCTCCTTATAGCCCTTGACGCTCTTTTCAATCAGCACCTGGTGGACAGGGGAGAGGCGGAAAGCGTTGGTGCCGATCTCTACCAGCTCTTCCTCGTTGTTTGCAAAGCCGCCGCCGGTGCCGCCCAGAGTGAAGGCAGGGCGCAGCACCACGGGATAGCCGATGTGCAGGGCGGCCTGTTTGGCCTGTTCGATATTATAGGTGATCTCGGAGGGGATGACTGGCTCGCCGATGGACTGGCACATCTCTTTGAAAAGCTCCCGGTCCTCGGCGCGCTCGATGCTCTCGCTGCTGGTGCCGAGAAGCTTTGTGCCGCACTCGCGCAGGATGCCTTTGCGCTCGAGCTGCATGGCCAGATTCAGACCCGTCTGCCCGCCGATGCCGGGCACGATGGCATCCGGCCGCTCGTAGCGGAGGATCTTCGCGATATAGTCGAGGGTCAGCGGCTCCATATACACCTTGTCGGCGATGGAGGTGTCGGTCATGATGGTGGCGGGGTTGGAGTTTGCAAGCACAACCTCGTAGCCTTCCTCTTTCAGCGCGAGGCAGGCCTGCGTACCTGCGTAGTCAAATTCCGCGGCCTGACCGATCACGATGGGGCCGGAGCCGATGATGAGAACCTTCTTGATGTCTGTGCGTTTTGCCATTGTTCATGCCTCCGAAAAAACGACGTTTCCTTTAAATACAGTCAGTTTGCAGCGGCCGGACACCTTTTGCCCGGCGAAGGGGGTGGCTTTTCCCTTGGAGAGGAACTCCGCTGGTTCTATTGTATATTCTTTTTCCAAATCCCAGATCGAGAAATCGTTCCCGAGAGGGATCTGAAAACGGCTGCGGGGTTTTACGGTCAAAAGCTCGACAAGCGCTTCCAGCGGAAGGACGCCTTTTTTCACAAGCCCGGTGTAGAGCAGGGGGAAGGCGGTCTCGATGCCCACAATGCCGAAGGCGCTCTTCTCAAGGCCTCGGGATTTCTCTTCCGCGCTGTGCGGCGCGTGGTCTGTGGCGATCATGTCGATCGTGCCGTCGGTGAGGCCCTCCAGCAACGCTTCTCGGTCTTCTCTTGCACGCAGGGGCGGGTTCATCTTGAAGCGCCCGTCCTCCTGCAGGTCGTTTTCATCCAGCAGCAGGTAATGGGGCGCGGTCTCGCAGGTCACATCCACGCCGCTCTTCTTCGCCTCACGGATGACCTGCACACTCTCTTTCGTGGAGATGTGGCAGACATGATAGCCGCAACCGGTGTCGGCCGCCAGCTTCAGATCCCGCGCGATCTGCCCCCACTCGCTCTCGGAACAGATGCCCCGGTGACCGTGGGTCTTCGCATATACGCCGTCATGGATGTAGCCGCCGCGCAGCAGGCTGTTGTCCTCACAGTGGGCGACGATGAGCTTGCCCAGTGTCTTTGCCCGCTGCATGGCTTCCCGCATCATGGAAGGATCCTGGACACCGTGCCCGTCGTCGGAAAAAGCGATCACTTTGTCGGCCAGACCCTCCATATCGGCGAGCTCTTTTCCAAGCTCTCCGACCGTGATGGCGGCGTAGGGATAAACGGCAATACACGCGTCACGATCAATGATCTCCTGCTGCTTTTGAAGGTTTTCCACACTGTCCGGCACCGGGTTCAGGTTCGGCATGGCGCAGACAGCGGTATAACCGCCGCGGGCCGCGGCCCGGCTGCCGCTGGCAATGGTCTCCTTATAAGAAAAACCCGGCTCGCGAAAATGCACATGCACATCGCAAAAACCGGGCAAAAGGGCATATTGACTTTGATCCAGGCAGGCGAAAGCCGCAGAATCATCCCCGATGAAAGGCGCGGCTCCCTCGCAGCAGATTCTCTTGACCTGGTCAAACAGAAGCATTCGCAGTTCCTCCAAAACGGGCGCAAGTAAACAAAAAACCTTACCGATGCGGCAAGGCGAAAAAGAAAAGGATACGACCATCCTGCATATTTCTTCTTGCCGATCTCTCTGGGTCGTCTTAAAGTTATACAGATTATAACTGTTTCGGCTCAAATTTGTCAATCGGCGAATTGCACAGAAAAAAGAGGCTGTGAAACGGCCGTTTTTCGATTTCTGTTGGAGACTTGCACAGTGCTTCAAAAATGTGTAGAATAAGGACAGAAAAGGATTGCAAGGAGACGGCCATGAACGATCAGATCATCACACGTTTGTCCCAGATCACCGAGGAGGAGAAAGAGATCCTTGCCGGGCGGCGGAGTATTGACCGCAGCATCTATATGGATGGCAGCAGGGACGTGATCAGCGGGGAAAAGCTGTTGGAGCGCGGTAAGCTCATCGCTGTGCGCCCGCACACCCGCTTTATTGCCTTTCCCGAGCATACCCACGACTATGTGGAGATGGTATATATGTGCCAGGGGGAGACGACGCATACCGTGGACGGCAACCGCATGGTGCTGCACGCGGGAGAGCTGCTCATGCTCGGCCAGAACGCACGCCAGGCAATAGAGCCCGCCGGGGAGCGGGATCTCGCGGTAAACTTCATCGTACGCCCGGCGTTTCTGGGCGGCATCCTGCGTTTCCTCGGCGACGAGGAGACGCCTCTTCGCCGCTTCGTGCTCAGCTGTCTGCGAGGCGATGGAGAGATCGACTATCTGCTTTTCCGCGCGGCGGATTATCTGCCGGTGCAGAACCTGATCGAGAATCTGATCTGGACGCTGATCCAGGACACCCCGAACAAGCGCGGCATCCTGCAGATGACCATGGGACTGCTGTTCGCCCAGCTTCTGAGTCACACGGATCTGCTTACTGTCGCCGATGAGGAGCAGCAGACCACCATGCGCGTCCTCCGCTACGTGGAGGAACGCTACCGGGACGGGAGCCTCACGGAAATCGCGGCGGAGCTCAATTACGAGGTCAGCGGCCTGAGCCGCTTCATCCAGCGCAAGACCGGCCAGAGCTACACGGAGCTTGTGCAGGAAAAGCGCCTGAGCCAGACGGCCTGGATGCTGCGCAATACGGAAGAGCGCGTGGAGGACATCGCCCGCGCTGTTGGCTATGAGAATATCAGCTACTTTCATAGGATCTTCCAGCGGCGCTTCGGCATGACGCCGAAGAAATACAGAGACCTTGAACTGACAGATTTTTAACCTTGCAAATAAGGACAGTTTTTTGTAAACTGCGGACCTTGGAATCCACTGCCTGTTTTACTATCATAAGATCAGATAATACAGGAGGGCATTGCTATGAAAAGATACCTCGCGATCGATATTGGCGCATCCTCCGGACGGCATATAGTGGGCTGGACTGAGAACGGGAAACTGATGACCGAGGAAACCTACCGTTTCCCCAACGGCGTGGAGCTGTTGGATGGGCATCTGACCTGGAACATCGACAGCCTGCTTTTTCATGTCAGGGAGGGTATCCGCCTGTCGAAAGAGCGTTTCGGCGCGATCGAAAGCCTCTCGGTGGACACCTGGGGCGTTGACTATATCCTGATGAAGGGCGACGAAGAGGTCAGACCCTGCTATGCGTATCGGGACAGCCGCACCGAGGCCGTGATCCCGGAAGTGCATGGGAAGATCGCATTTTCCGAGCTGTACCGCCACACGGGCATCCAGTTCCAGCCCTTCAACACGGTCTATCAGCTCTATGCGGATAAGCTTGCCGGAAGACTTGAGGGCGTGACAGATTTCCTGATGATGCCGGAGTACCTGATGTACAAGCTCTGCGGCGTCAAGGCCCATGAGTACACCAACGCCACCACCGGCGGCATGGTCTCCGCCGAGACCGGCGAATACGACCCCGCGATCATCGAGGCCCTGGGTATGCCCGCCGATCTCTTCTGCCGACTGAGCCAGCCGGGCACCGTGATCGGCGAATATGAGGGCATCAAGGTCGTCCTCTGTGCTACCCACGACACCGGCTCCGCCGTGGAGGGCATTCCCATGGAAGGGGAGCAGCCCTATATCTCCTCCGGCACCTGGAGCCTGCTGGGCGTGAAAACCCCGAAGCCCATCACCAACGAGGCGAGCGAGCTTGCCAATTGGTCCAATGAGGGGGGCGTGGGCTACAACCGCTATCAGAAAAACATCATGGGCATGTGGCTCATCAACCGCCTGCGGGACGAGCTCTGCCCCGGAAAGCCCTTCGGCGAGATCGTGCACGAGGCGGAGGAAAGCTCCTTTGACGAGACTGTGGACGCCAACGCCCAGTGCTTCCTGGCTCCCAAGAGCATGAAGGCCGCTTTTGACGAGGCGCTCGGGCTGAAGCCCCAAAGCGTGGGCGACTACTTCCGCTGCGCATACCGCAGCCTTGCGCTCAGCTACATGAACGCCATTCAGGAGCTGCAGCACAACACCGGATGCCATTACGATGCGATCTACATCGTGGGCGGCGGCGCCAAAAACCAGTTCCTCAACGCGCTGACCGAGAAGGCCAGCGGCAAGAAAGTCATTGCGCTACCCATCGAGGCCACCGCCATCGGCAATCTGATCGTGCAGATGAAGGCGGATTGAACCCATTTCACATAGCAGAAGAACACACAGACCCCTCAGCCCGGCCATCGGCCGGCCAGCTCCCCTTGGCAGGGGAGCCAAAAAGGAATAACGGAGGTATTGTAATGCTAGTCAACACCAAAGCGAGAATCGGCGTTTTCTCCATCGCGCTGGGCGCCTATTTGCCCCAGTTCCCGTCCCTGGTGCCTGAGTTTGAGGCACAGTACGCAGACTTCAAAAAGCGCATCCCCGACTCTGTGGAGCTCATCGACGGCGGTCTTGTGACCACCAAGGAGAAGGCCATGGAAGCCGGCGACAAGTTCCGTGCCGCCGACGTGGACCTGGTCATCCTGCAGCTGCTGACCTACGCGACCTCTTACAACATGCTCCCCGCCGTCCGCGATCTGGATGTGCCCGTGGTGCTGGTTAACCTGCAGAAGAAGAAAGCCCCCGATTATCCCAACACCGATACCGCCACCTGGCTGGGCGAGCTCTATGCCTGCGGCGCAGTTGGCGAGATGGTGGCCGACCTGGAGCGCGCTGGCAAGCGCCACGCCGTGATCACCGGCGTCGTCGAGGGCGGCGACCCCGAAGTGGACGCCGAGATTGCCGACTGGTGCCGTGCCGCGCAGGTTCGCCGCCGCTTCCGCAATACGAACCTTGCGCAGATCGGCCGCCCCTATCCCGGCATGATGGATCTGTATATCGACGAGACCAACCTCTACCACCGTATGTGGCTCTACACCAAGCAGTTTGACTGGGAGAAGATGTGGGCCATCGCCGACAATATCACCGATGAAGAAGCGATCCGCGCCAAGGCGCAGGACATTCTGGACACCTTCGATATCGAGGGCGGCGGCACCATCGAAAAGGTCTGGGATATGGCAAAGTATGTGGTCGCCTTCGAGCAGTGGGTCAAGGACGAGCAGCTGGGCTTCATCGCTTCCCACTATGACGGCTTTGCCCAGGGCGTGGCCGGCAAGCTCGACTCCATGCTGATCCCCGCTTTCTCCATGCTCATCAAGCAGGGAACCGCCTGCGCGGTCGAGGGCGACATCAAGGTCGCCATGGCCATGGGTATCCTGAAGGTCATCTCCGGCATGGGCCAGCTCTCCGAGATGTACTCTATCGACTTTAACGAAGACATCTGCATCATCGGTCACTCCGGCTCCGGCGACGCGGACATCTCCAAGGCCAAGAAGCCCACGATGAAGATCGTCCCCGTCTTTCACGGCAAGACCGGCGGCGGTTACCTGACCCAGTTTTATCCCGCCGAAGGCCCTGTGACCTACCTCGGCATCACCCAGGACCGGGACGGCCACTTCAAGTTCGTCGTGGCCGAGGGCGTGAACGAGCCCGGGCCCATCTTCACCTTCGGCGATACCAATATGCGCACCCGCTTCACCTGCGGCGCCCGCGAGTTCTGCAACAAGTGGAGCGAGGCCGGCCCCACTCATCACATGGCCGCCGCTTCCGGCCGCTGGATCGACACCATCCTGAAGGTCGCCAAGATCTTCAACGTCCCTGTGGATATTATCACGAGATAAAAATATAAAGGAGATTGTCATGAAAGTCTTAGACGCTGAATTTGTTAAAGGTTTTATGCGCATGGCCGACGACGGCTGGCAGCAGGGCTGGCATGAGCGCAACGGCGGCAACCTGAGCTACCGCATCAAGCCCGAGGAAGTAGAGTCCGTCCGGGAAGAGCTGCATCCCGGCGAGTGGCGCGAGATCGGCACCTCCGTTCCCAAGCTGGCGGGGGAGTACTTCCTGGTCACTGGTTCCGGCAAGTATTTCCGCAACGTGACCATCAAGCCCGAGGACAGCTTCTGCATCATCGAGCTGGACGACAAGGGTGAGAACTACCGCATCTGCTGGGGCCTCGTCAACGGCGGCCGTCCCACCAGCGAGCTGCCCTCCCACCTGATGAACCATGAAGTGAAGGTCATTGCCACCAACGGCCGTCATCGCGTCATCTACCACTGCCACCCCGCGAACACCATTGCTCTGACCTTCGTTCTGCCCCTGACCGACGAGGCCTTCACCCGCGAGCTGTGGGAGATGGCCACCGAGTGCCCCGTTGTGTTCCCCGACGGCATCGGCGTCGTCCCCTGGATGGTCCCCGGCGGCAGAGACATCGCCGTCGCCACCTCTGAACTCATGAAGAAGTACGACGTGGCGATCTGGGCCCATCACGGCATGTTCTGCTCCGGCGAGGACTTCGATCTGACCTTCGGCCTGATGCACACCGTGGAGAAGAGCGCCGAGATCCTGGTCAAGGTTCGCTCCATGCAGGCCTACAAGCGCCAGACCATCGAGCCCGATGATTTCCGTCACCTGGCCAAGGACTTCAAGGTCAATCTGCCCGAGAAGTTCCTCTTCGAGAAGCACGACTAATGTAAGACTATCATGAGCATACTCTCATGGGTATGCTCTGATATATACCGGAATCTGCCAAACTGTTAACGAAAAGGAGATTACAAAAATGGCGAATCGTATCGTTCTGAACCCCGTATCCTATCACGGTGTCGGCGCTGTTGCCGAAATCGGCAACGAGCTGGAGAACCGCGGCTACAAGCGCGCTTTCATCGCCTCCGGCCGTCATGTTGTGAAGTCCGGCGAGATCAAGAAGATCACTGACGTGCTGGACGCCAAAGGCATCGTCTACACCTTCTACACCGATATCAAGCCCAATCCCACCATTGAGAACGTCCAGAACGGCGTAAAGGCTTTCCAGGAGTTCGGCGCTGACTGCATCGTGGCTGTGGGCGGCGGTTCCGTCATGGATACCTCCAAAGCCATCGGCATCATCATCAACAACCCCGAATTCGCCGACGTCCGCTCCCTCGAGGGCGTTGCCCCCACCAAGAAGCACGCCGTCT
>CAMOXI010000043.1 GCA_946628965.1 uncultured Clostridia bacterium
TCGCCGGTGTTGGTGACCTTCACAACGGCCTTGCTCTCGCCGCCGATCTGGAAGTCAACGCTCTGGAGCTCCTGCTCGAAGGTGGTGTAGGACATGCCGTAGCCGAAGGGGTAGGAAACCTCGGCGGCGTAGTTCCATGCGCCGGCGATGGAGCCCGCCTCGGAGTCGGCGTTGCCCTGGCCGAGGATCGCGTCCTCGTAACGGGTCTCGTAGTACTTGTAGCCCTGGTAGATGCCCTCGGACTCCACCAGATAGGCGTCGCCGCAGTCATCGTAGGAGATGCTGCTGTCGTTGTAGGAGTTCTTGGTGTAGAGGTAAACGCCGAAGTTCACCATGGCGGGGGAAGAGACGGAGCTGACGGCGTAGGTGTCGGTCAGCTTGCCGGAGGGGGCCACGTCACCGGCCAGCACGTCGGCAAGGCCGAGGCAGCCGTTCACGCCCAGGTCGCCGATCCAGAGGACGGCGTCCACTTCCGGATCCTGCTTGAGCTCTTCGATCTCCATGGCGCTGGAGCTGTTGATCAGAACGATGACCTTGGTGCTGTGGGTCTCGGCCATGGCGATCATGTCGCGCTCGTTCTTCGACAGGCCCAGGGGACGCTCAAAGCTGTCGGTATCGACGGCGGAGACCATGTCGGGATGGTAGTCGGCCGCCTCGGAGTTGTCGCGGGTGATGAGCACGACGGCCACGGTATCGTCCGCGGTCACCAGCAGCTCATGGTTGTAGGCGTCGGCCGGAGCTTCACCCACGTTGTAGGTGGAGAAGTTCTCGTTCATGGTGGTGAACACCGGGGTCAGGATATGACCGGGGATGGGCATGCCGAAGAACAGAGCCACCATGCGGTAGGGATCCATGGAGGGATCCGCGTAGAACTTGACGAAGTCCTGGTTCACGGTGAAGCCGCGGGCGGGCAGGGCCTCCTTCAGACCGTACATAGGCTGGCCGGCGTCCCAGTTGACGAAGGCGGTGGAGCCCATCATGCCGCCCAGAATGGGGTTATCGGTGTGCATACCCCAGAGGGTGACGGGTTCGCTGCCCTTGTTCAGGGGGAGAGCGCCGTTGTTCTTGAGAAGAACGACGCCTTCGGAGGCGATCTCCGCGCTGATCTCGGTCTGCGCGGCGACCATATCCTTCAGCGAAGCGAAGTCGGATACGAAGCGTGTGCCGGTGTCGTTGTCGTCGGTCTCGTCGACGACGATTTCATAGTTGCTGGTGCCGAGCATGTCGTTGACTTTGTTGGCCCAGCTGTTGCTGGTGGCCTGCGCGGCGAAGGAGAACATCATCAGAGATGCCATGATCGTCGCGAGACCACGCAATAAACCCTTTTTAGCCATGTTTACCCTCCTCTGTAGAATGTATCAGGATTTTTGCAGGGTTTGCTACGGTAATTTTAGCAGTATTCACCAAGGAAAAAGCGCGATACGCGCGAACGGCCTTTCCATCCGCGCGAACGGTCAAATCCCCGGCGCGGGTGCTTCCCTTTTTTGTAAAATGTGATATACTGTTTTTAATATAACCAAAACATTTCACAAACAGGGGTGTTTGATTATGATACGGATTGCCATCGTGGATGATGATGCGGACGATCTCAAACTCCTGCAGAGCAATATCGAGCGTTTCTTTCAGAGCAGCGGCGGAGAATACAGCCTCTTTGCCTTTTCCGACGGGGAGGACCTGCTCTACCGCTACGACGGGTCCTATGACGTCATTTTTCTCGACGTGGAGATGCGCTGGTCCAACGGCATCGACGTTGCCCGCAGCATCCGCGAGCGGGATCGGGACACGGCGCTGATCTTCATCTCCCGCATCGCCCAGTACGCGGTGCAGGGCTATTCTGTGGACGCGCTGGACTACATTCTCAAGCCCGTGGAGTACGCAAGCTTCGAGAAAAAGATGCTCAAGGCCCTGCACCATGTGCAGCGCCACCGGGCGCATCGGATCCGGATCTCCCAGGACGGGGACTATCACTGGCTCAGCTCGGACGCGATCCGCTATGTGGAGGTCTACGGCCACGCCCTGATCTATCACACGGAGGAGGGGGTCTTCCGCGCCACCGGCACCATCAGCGCCGCGGCGGAGGAGCTGGCGCCCTTCCACTTCATCCAGTGCACCCGCTTTTCCCTGGTGAATCTGAAATATGTGACCGGCATCGACAACGGCACGATCTATCTGGGGCAGGACGCGCTGCCCATCAGCCGCCGCCGGCGGAAGGAGATCGTGGACGCGCTGCTGCTGTATAACGGGGGCGCGGTATGAAAAGTCTCCCGGAAATCATCTCCGCCTGCTCTCCCGCCTTTGCGATGCTCTTTGCGATCCTGAGCGTGAATCTGCTGCCCCTGCGGCAGGACCGGCGGGCGCTGCGCCTTCTCGGCTGCGCGCTGCTGGTGCTCGGGGTGATCGCGCTGGTGCTGCTGATCCCGGAGGGCCGGCCCTGGTCGGTGTTTGCGAAGCTCCTCTATTACTACGGGGTGTATCTGGCCATTGGCTTTTCCCTGGTGGTCTGCTGTGAGGGCAGCGCCTACGAGGCCGCCTATGTCACGGTGATCGGCCAGCTATGGCAGCATCTGCTCTATTCGCTCTCCTCTATTGTGTTCACATCGCTCGCCATGGGCGGCCACGCGGTGGATCAGCACTCCCCCGCCGTCACGCTCACGGTGTTTTTTGCCTACGCCGCGGCCTATCTCGCAATGTATCTGCTGCTGCCGCGCTTTCAGCAAAACAGGGTCTCCCTGGCCGGCAACACCGGGATCCTGATCGCCGGACTGATCCTGCCGATCCCGCTGACGCTGATGAATCTGCTCATCACTTCTCTGACACAGGAGCCGCTGAATCTGCTGTATTTTCGCATCTATGCGAGCCTCATCTGCCTTGCCGCCTATTTCATGCTCATCACCGTGCAGCGCAACGAGGTGGCCCGCGTGGAGATGGCGCGCATCCGGCAGGCAAGCCTCCTGCAGAAGGAGCGCTACGAATTCCGGAAGGAGGCCATCGAGCGCGTCAATCTCCGGGCCCATGACCTGAAAAAACAGCTCGCCCGCATGGAGGCCGGGGCCCTCTGCGACCGGAAGGCCCTGGAGGAGATCCGGCGGGAGCTGAACGAGTATGACGAGCTGGCGGACACCGGCAGCGAGGCCCTGGACATCATCCTGACCGACGCGGCCGTCCGCTGCCGGGAGGCGGGGATCCGCCTGAGCTATCTGGTGGACGGTGCGGCCCTGGGCTTTGTGGACGCCATCGACCTCTACGCCATCTTTGGAAACCTGCTGGATAACGCCATCACCGCCGCGGCGGCGGTGAAAGAGGAGGAGAACCGCATGGTGTCGCTGAAGATGCGGCAGGCGGGCGAGCTGCTGTATTTCCACCTGTTCAACACCTATGAAAACGCCGTGCAGTTTGACGGCGCCTTCCCCAAAACCACGAAGCGGGACGCCGAGGACCACGGCTTCGGCATGAAGAGCGCCGGCGCCGCGCTGAAAAAATACGGCGGCGAGATGCTGATCACCGTGAAGGACCAGGTCTTCAACGTGAACTTCATGCTCAAGAAGCGCTGACGGCATACCCCAGAACGCACAAAAAAGCGGATCCTGTATCAGGATCCGCTTTTTGCTGTAGATATAGTTTTTGAAGCGTTTTTGCTGTAGCTCTGCCACAGCAAAAACACCCTGAGGCGGTCGCAAAGCGCCGCCCTCGCGCCGTCGTCAAACGAAACTCACTCCATTTCGCTTCCGCTAAATAGCGAAAGCTCCATATCTGTTCCTTCCGTTTTCCTCTCAAATGCAAAGCAGATGCTTTGCATTTGGTAAGGAAGAAGGAGGGAGCGGAACGCAGTTTTCGTCACGCTTGACGGAAACGGAGTACAGCGAGCTTCTTCTGACGCTGCGATGGAGCGCGAGTATTTCAAATGGAAGCCCAGCGAAGCGGCTTCCATTTGAGGGTCTTATTTCTCCACGATGTGGACGTTGACGTGTTCGTAGCTGAACTTGACGCCCTTGGCGGCAAAGCTCTCGCGCACGTTCTCGTTCAGGTTGAAGTACACGTCCCAGTAGTCGGCGCCCTTGCACCAGACGCGCACCACGTACTCCACGGTGCTGCCCTTGTACTCCAGCAGGCGGACAAAGGGGGCGGGATCGGAGAGGATGCGCTCGTCCTTGGAGATGGCGTCGAAGATGGCGGCCTTCACGTCCTCGGTGGAGCACTCATAGGAGGCGGTGAAGGTGCGGTCCACGCGGCGCAGCGGCTCACGGCTGTAGTTGTTGACGGCGGAGCCGGTCACATCGCTGTTGGGGATGGAGACAGCCACGTTATCCAGCGTATCCAGCTGGGTGTAGAAGAGACCCACGGCCTTGACGATGCCGGTCTTGCCGGCCACTTCCACAAAGTCACCGGTGGTGAAGGGCTTGGTGATCAGCAGGGTGATGCCGGAGAAGAGGTTGGACATCACGTTCTGGATGGACAGGGACAGCGCAACGCCTGCAACGCTGACCAGGGCCACCAGAGAGGTGGTGTTGATGCCGAGAGCGTTGGCCACGATGATGACCGTCAGCACCCACAGCAGGGTACGGACAGCGGAGCTGATGTAATGGCGCAGGGTATTGTCCACCTTGGCGTTCTTATTGAGGATCTTGTCCACAATGTTGGTGACGACCTTGATGGCGATGATGCACACCAGCAGCGTGATCACGGCGGAAACCAGCGCGCTCACGGAACTGATGCCCATGGATTGAAGAACAGCATTCATAGAGGAGCATCTCCTTTCATTTGGTACCTTTTATCTTACAGGATTTTTGTTAAGAAGTAAACGACTTTTTCTTGTAATAATTCATCACCCGCGCCTATTTCAGGCTGCCCAGATAGCCCTCCAGGATGAGGCTGGCGGCCACGGCGTCCACGGTTTTGCGGTGCAGGCGCTCCTTTTTCCCGGCGGCGTGGAGGATGGCGTGGGCCTCGATGCTGCTGCGCCGCTCGTCCCAGAGGACGACGGGCAGGCCGGTCTCCGCCTCGAGCAGCTCCTTGAACTCCCGGCTCAGCGCGGCGCGGGGCCCCTCGGTGCCGTCCATATTCTTCGGCAGGCCCAGCACAAAGCTGCCCACCTCCCGCTTTTTCGCCTCCTCGGCGATGCGCTGCACGGCCCGCTCCCGGTTCCACTCGTTCATGGTCCAGGCTTCGCCCGCGAGCATCCCGAGCAGGTCGGACACGGCCAGCCCGATCCGCTGATCGCCGTAATCGATTGCCATGATGCGCATGAAATACTCCTTTCAGTCGTTAGTGGCCAGTGGTCAGTGGCTGGTGGTCAGTGAAGGTGTCGCTTCGCGACAGTTTAAATCTGTTCGCCGAAGGCGAACTCCATAAACTGACCACTGATCACTGACCACTGGCCACTCTCTTCAATACATCCCTAAGCAGGCGCGGACCGCGCCGGCCATGTACAGCGAGCCCACGGCGCAGGCGACGCCGTCCTCGCCCGCGGCGGCGGCCGCCGCCTCCACGCCTGCGGGGATGTCCTCGCAGACGGTGACGGGCTTGCCGTAGCGGCTGAGGAACTCTGCCAGCTCCGCAGCCGGGAGCGCCCGGGTGCTCGCCGGCGTGACGCAGACGTATTCGTCCGCGGCAGGATCCAGGATATCAAAGAGACTCTCATAATCCTTATCC
This sequence comes from uncultured Clostridia bacterium, assembly GCA_946628965.1. Classification (GTDB taxonomy): domain Bacteria; phylum Bacillota; class Clostridia; order Oscillospirales; family Oscillospiraceae; genus Limivicinus. The sequence continues at coordinate 5,650 of CAMOXI010000043.1, forward strand.
GCCAGCACGCCCACCAGCAGCACATGCTTCTGCCCGGGGAAATAGCGCCGCAGATTGTCGGCCACGGTCTCGGCGCACTGGGGGTTGTGGCCCCCGTCCACCACGAAGGGCGGCTCCTCCCGCACCAGCTCGAAGCGGGCGGGCCAGGAAACCGCGTAGAGCCCGTGCTCCACCGCGTCCTGTTCGAGTATCCAGCCCCGCGCGCGCAGGATCTCCACGACTTCCAGCACCACGGCCGCGTTTTTCAGCTGATGTGCGCCCAGCAGGGGGATGGCATAGGGCTGGCCCTTGTAGCTGAAGACCTGACCCTCCAGGCTGTCAAACTCCGGGGCGATCTGCGAAAAGTCCGCCGTGTGCAGGCTCGCGCCAACGGCCGCGCACTTCTCCCGCACCACGGCCTCCACGCCCGCCGTCTGCTGATAGAGGGCGACGGCGCAGCCGGGCTTGATGATCCCGGCCTTCTCGGCGGCGATCTTCTCCACCGTGTCGCCCAGGATGGCCGTATGGTCCAGGCCGATATTCATGATGACGGCGCACGCCGGCGCGGGGATCGCGTTGGTGGCATCCAGCCGGCCGCCCAGGCCCACCTCCAGCACCACAATATCGCAGTGCTCCCGCAGGTACCAGAGCAGGGCCACGGCGGTCATCAGCTCAAACTCCGTGGGGTGGTCCTCCATGGCGTCGGCCAGGGGGCGGATCTCAGTGACCAGTTCGGCCAGCGTCTCGTCCCCGATCGGCTCGCCGTTTATCTGCATGCGCTCGTTGAAGCGGAAGAGATAGGGCGAGGTGAAAAGCCCGGTGCGATAGCCCGCGGCCTTGAGCACCGAGGCCGTCATGGCCGCGCAGCTGCCCTTGCCGTTGGTGCCCGCGATGTGGACGTATTTCAGTTTTTCCTGGGGATTTCCCAGCTTTTCCAGCAGCGCCGTGATCCGCTCCAGCCCCGGGCGGGAACCGAGCCAGCTGACGCCGTCGATGTATTCCAAAGCTTCCTTATAATTCATAGCGGTGTTCGCCTTCTTTCCGCGCACAGTGTAGCATGATTTCCGCCCCGGCGCAAGCGAAGACTCTCGTTCCGCTCTTGCAGGCCTGCGCCGGCCGTGGTATAATCCGCAGAGCGGCGGAATACGCCGCGATCGGATCGGGATTGCTCCTTATACTATTATAGTTCATAGTATTTGCGATCATCAACAGGGGAATCTGGGTGAAAATCCCTCGCGAGGCCGTCACTGTGAAGCGGTACAACGACGTCAGCGCTGTGCCCGAAGTCAGAAAACCTGCCCGAACGGTACAACTCCATATTTGTGCTGTGTTGTGCAGAGAACCGCGGAACCCGGTCAAAGTGCAGCGGGCATAGCCTTTCTATGCCCTCCTCTCTTTTTCTCTGCGCAATTTCCGATGGCCCTCAGGGCCGAAGAAAGAAAGGAGAGCATTTTTCATGCAGAAGAAGACAAAACTCATTTCCATCATCGCCGTGTGCGTGCTGATCGCGCTTGTTGTGGGCGCCCTGCTGCTCTACAACGCCAATAAGCCCCAGGCGCAGGCGGGCGACAAGAACATCATCGTCACCGTGGTGCACAAGGACGAGAGCAAGAAGGAATTCAAAATCAACACCAGCGCCGAGAATCTGCGCAAGGCCTGCGAGGAGCAGAACCTGATCGCCGGCGATGAGAGCGAATACGGCCTCTATGTCAAGACCGTGGACGGCGAGACTGCCGACGACGCCAACCAGGAGTGGTGGTGCGTCACCAAGGGCGGCGAGATGCTGACGACCGGCGTGGACGACACCATGATCGCGGACGGCGAACAGTATGAGTTCACCTTCACGATCGGCTGGTAAGCTGACGGCAAAGGAGATCTGCGTGCTGGCCCTGATGGCCGCGCTGATCTTCGGCACCAAGGTGGCCCTGGCGGGCATCCCCAACGTCAACCTCAATTCCGTGCTCATCATACTGACGGTGGTGTTCTTCGGGTGGAAGGCGCTGTATACGGTTTACATCTACGTGCTGCTGGAGGGGCTGATCTTCGGCTTCTCCGTCTGGTGGGTCGGCTATCTCTACGTCTGGGCGATCCTGGTCGTGGTGGTCATGCTGCTGCGGAAACACGACTCGGCCCTGCTCTGGGCGGTGGTGGCCGGGGTCTACGGCCTGGTGTTCGGACTGCTCATGTATCTGGAGTGGTTCGCCATCAACGGCGGCTGGGAAGGGTACTTTGCCATGTGGGTGGCGGGCATCCCCTACGACCTGACCCACTGCGTTTCCAATTTTGTCCTGACCCTGGTGCTGTATCGACCGCTGTACAGGGTGATGGACGCGATCCTCAACCACAAGGCGCTCCGGGAGTGATCCCGGAAGCAAAAAGAACGAGCTGTGAAATCCGAAGGTTTCACAGCTCGTTTTGTGTTTTGACGGAATCAGCACAGCTGCTGCAGCAGTGTCCGGTCGGTTTCCCTCGCGCAGAGGTAAAAGGTGGCGAAGGCCTCCTCATCCGCCAGCGGGACACGCACGCGGTTCACCGCTGTGCGGAAGCGAAACACCGTCAGATTGGAGGAAAAGCAGGGGAGGCTGGAGGCCCGCACCAGCTCCGCGAGAACGCCGCGGTCGCTCTGTACCAGATAGTGGAGCTTCGGGTTTTTATCCACCAGACGCTGCCAGACGCCGAAATCCTTATAGGAGAGGATGCTCTCCTCTCCCAGCTCCGCCAGGCGGATCGACGCGCGCCCGCTCAGCGGATGCTCCGGCGGCAGGGCGACGCAGAGCTGCTCTTCATTGTATTTCCGGCAGAGGATTCCCGGCTTCTCCACCGGCCGCTCCGTCAGGATCAGGCGGTAGCGCCCCCGCTCCAGGCCCTTGATCAGGGCGTCGTTTTCCCCCAGCTCGGAGGCGATGGTCTTTTCGGGATAGCGCTCCCCCAGCTCCGCCGCCAGGTCCCACATGCAGGCGGGGCCGCAGGAACCGATGACGATGGTGGACAGCCGCGCCTCATAGGCCCGCAGTTCCACCGCGAGCTCGTCCACAGAATCAAGGATCCCCTTCGCCCGCGCCACTGCCATCTCGCCCACGCGGTTAAGCACCGCGCGGTTGCGCTTGCGGTCAAAGAGCGCGACGCCCAGCTCTTTTTCCAGCCGCTGCAGCGAGCGCGTCAGCGCGGGCTGGGAGAGATGCAGCGAATCCGCCGCGGTGGAAATGGTTCCGTGCTCTGAGACGGCGATCAGCTGCTGAAGCTGGACAAGCTCGATCATGGGGCCTTCCTCCTGTCAGTATGCGCCGCCGTGCAGCGGCAGACTATGCGTTCAGTATAAAACACAGCCAAAGGAAACGCAAGACAATTTGTGCAAAATCGACGATAATGGCCAGAAACATTCTTGTAAATTGCTGTATGAATAAGCACCACTATGCGTTCAGAGAATGCTGGAATGCATAAACAGCATTTTACAATTTGTTAAAATCTTGGTAGAATTTAAAATAGGTGTAATCTGTACACTGAAAAAAAGGAGGAGATTAAAGCATGTTAGGAATTAATATGAACGACGTCATCACAACGATCGGCCTGCTGAAGAATTACCTCATCGGCATCGGCGTTGCGCTGGCGCTGGCAATCATCATCACGATTGCCGCCATCAAGATCAAGAAGCCCCTCAAGAGGCTCGTGCGCGGCAGCGCATGGGTCGCCTTCCTGCTCATCCTCGCGTTCATCGTGAACGCCATCCTTATCGGCCCCATGTACAGCATGGTCAGCATGGTATTCAGCAATGCCGGCGACATCTCGGAAGAGAGCATCTCCGGCGCGCAGGAGCTGTGCGAGACCATCGCGGACGAGGGCTTTGTCCTGCTGAAGAATGACGGGCTGCTGCCGCTCTCGGGCGAGGTGAAGCTCAACACCTTCGGCTGGTCCGCGACCAACCCCGTGTACGGCGGCACCGGCTCCGGCTCCCTCTCCGGCCTGTATGAGACCGTGAGCCTGCTCAAGGGCCTGGAGAACGCCGGCATCGCCTACAACCAGGATCTGGTGGACTTCTACACCAGCTTCCGCGCCTCCCGTCCCGGCATCGGCATGATGGGCCAGGACTGGACCGTTCCCGAAGCGACCATCGCCGACTATGAGAGCGCCGGCATCTTTGACAATGCCAAGGCCTTCTCCGACACGGCCATGATCGTGCTCGCCCGCTCCGGCGGCGAGGGCGCCGACCTGCCCACCAGCCTCGATCCCAAGGTTCCGGATACCTTCAATGACGACGGCGGCGGCACCATGTTCAGCCAGACCGGCCTGCGCTTCAGCGAGTATCCCGAGGATCTGGACGCCTCCAAGCACTACCTGGAGCCCACCACCCGTGAGCTCGCGATGATTGACCGCGTCACCAAGGAGTTTAAGAACGTCATCGTCGTCATCAACGCCTCCAACGCCATGGAGCTGGGCTGGGTCAACAGCTATCCCAGCATCAAGGCCGTCATCCTCGCCCCCGGCCCCGGCCAGACCGGCTTTAACGCCCTGGGCAACATCATCACCGGCAAGGTCAATCCCTCCGGCCGTACGATCGATACCTTTGTGGCGGATCTGACGGCTGTCCCCGCCTTCAACAACATCGGCGAGTTCCAGTACACCAACCTGGGCGATGTCTCCCCCATGAGCTACGGCTTCCCCGTAACGCCCAACTTCGTCAACTACGTGGAAGGCATCTACGTCGGCTACCGCTGGTATGAGACGGCGGCCGCCGAGGGCGTGATCGACTACGACAAGGCCGTGGTCTATCCCTTCGGCTACGGCCTGAGCTACACCAGCTTTGAGCAGACCATGGGCGAGATCACCGAGCAAAACGGTGTGCTGAGCTTCGACGTCACCGTGAAGAACACCGGCAATGTGGCCGGCAAGGACGTGGTCGAAGTCTACTACAACCCGCCCTACACCGACGGCGGCATTGAAAAGTCCGTCGCCAACCTGATCTCCTTCACCAAGACCGGCGAGCTCAAGCCCGGCGACAGCGAGACCGTGACCATCTCCTTCCCCGTGGAAGACATGGCCTCCTTCGATTACCAGGGCGCCAAGGCCTACGTGCTCGACGCGGGTGACTATGAGATCTCCATCAACAGCGACGCCCACAACAAGATCGACTCCAAGATCTACACCGTTGCCTCCAAGGTGACCTTCGGCGCGGACAACAAGCGCGAGAGCGACCAGACCGCCGCCGTTGCCCTGTTTGACTACGCCGCCGGCGACGTCACCTACCTGTCCCGCGCCGACCACTTCGCCAACTATGACGAAGCCACCGCCGCGCCCACCAACTTCGAGATGAGCGATACGGCAAAGGCCGGCTTCTACAACCACACCAACTACGATCCGACCCAATTCAATAACCCGGACGACGTGATGCCCACCACCGGCGCCAGCAACGGCCTGACCCTGCAGGATCTGCGCGGCAAGGATTACGACGATCCCCAGTGGGATGCCCTGCTTGACCAGCTCTCCATCGACGACATGGTGAGCCTGATCGGCACCGGCGGCTACCAGAGCGTCGCTGTCAGCTCCGTCGGCAAGACCCAGCAGGTCGACTGCGACGGCCCCGCCTCCATCAACAACAACTTCACCGGCAAGGCCTCCATCGGCTTCCCCGCCGGCGTTGTGATCGCCGCCACCTGGAACGACGGCCTGGCCCATGACTTCGGCGCCTCCATCGGCAAGATGGCCGACGAGATGGACGTCTCCGGCTGGTACGCCCCCGCCATGAACATCCACCGCACCGCCTTTGCCGGCCGTAACTTCGAGTACTACTCCGAGGACGGCTACATCTCCGGCAAGATGGCCGCCAACGCCATCCTGGGCGCCAGCGAGAGCGGCGTGTACGCCTTCATGAAGCACTTCGCCATGAACGACCAGGAGACCCACCGCACCGATATGCTCTGCACCTGGTCCAACGAGCAGGCCATGCGTGAAATCTACTTCAAGCCCTTTGAGATCTCCGTCAAGGAAGGCCACTGCGGCGCTGTCATGTCCGCCTTCAACTACATCGGCAACAAGTACGCTGCTGCCACCTCCGAGCTGCAGAAGACCGTTCTGCGCGGTGAATGGGGCTTCCGCGGCATGGTGCTGACCGACTACTTCGGCGGCTACGGCTACCAGGATGCGGACATCCTGATCCGCAACGGCAACGACTTCTGCCTGACCCCGCAGGCGACCGACTTCTCCAAGGTCAGCGACACCACCAGCGCGACCTCTGTGATCGCCATGCGCCAGGCCTGCAAGAACATCCTCTACACCACCGCCAACAGCCGTGCCTACGCTTCCGACGCCAAGGGCGGCGCCCCCACCTGGGAGATCGTGAAGAACGTCATCCTGGCTGCGGTCGTGCTGCTCGCCGCGCTGTGGGAGTTCCTGCTCATCAAGAAGTACCTCAAGGCCAAGAAAGCCTGATTCCGGCACAAACCTGATTCGGGGCTGTCACCGCTCTCCGTACGGGGACAGTGACAGTCCCCCTTTTTTGGACACTCTCGCATTTTTCGTACGAAAACAATGCTGACAGCTTCTTTACACGCCGCGGCAGAAAATGCTACAATAAAAGCAAGTTTTCGGACGAAAAACCATTAGAAGGAGGAAACGATTGCTTTGAAACATTCGGATCTCATCAAACAGATGACGCTGGAGGAGAAGGCGCATCTGCTCTCCGGCCGGGATTTCTGGCAGACCCAGAGCGTGAAGCGTCTCGGCATCGAGAACATGACCCTCTCCGACGGCCCCCACGGCATCCGCAAGCAGGAGGGCGCCGGCGACCAGTTAGGGCTCAACGGCTCCGTGCCCGCCACCTGCTATCCCACCGCCGCCACCATGGCAAACTCCTGGGACCCCGCCCTGGGCGAGGAGCTGGGCCGCATGCTGGGCGAAGAAGCCGCCAGCCAGGACGTCTGCGTCCTGCTGGGTCCCGGTCTCAATATCAAGCGCAGCCCCTTCTGCGGCCGCAACTTTGAGTACTTCTCCGAGGATCCCTATCTCGCGGGCAAGATGGCCGCGGGCTACATCCGCGGCATCCAGGCAAACGGCGTCTCCGCCTGCCCAAAGCACTTCGCCGCGAACAATACGGAACTCCGCCGCATGGCCTCCAACTCCGTCATGGACGAGCGGACGCTCCGCGAAATCTATCTCACCAACTTTGAAATCGCCGTGAAGGAAGGACACCCCAAGTCCATCATGTCCTCCTACAACATGGTAAACGGCACCTACGCCAACGAAAACGCCCACCTTCTGCAGGAGATCCTGCGGGATACCTGGGGCTTTGACGGCTTCGTCGTGTCCGACTGGGGCGCCAACAACGACTTTACCGAGGGCGTGCGGGCAGGCTCCCATCTGGAGATGCCCTCCACCGGCGGCGACGGCCCGCGCCAGCTGATGAAGGCCGTGGCGGACGGGATAATCACCGAGGCCGAGGTCGACGTGCGCGTGGACGAGCTGCTGGACGTGATGCTCTCCACCCGCAAGGCGGTGGATCAGTACAAGGGCAAGCCCTTTGATGTCGACGCCCACCACGCCTTCGCGCAGAAGGCCAGCGAGCAGTCGATCGTCCTGCTGAAGAACGAGGGCGGCATCCTGCCCTTAAAGCCCGGCAGCAAGGTCGCCGTGATCGGCGAGTTTGCCCGGAAGGCCCGGTACCAGGGCGCGGGCAGCTCCGTCGTCAACTGCACGAAGCTGGACCACACCATGGACGTGATCGGCAATTTCGATCTCAACGTCGTGGGCTTTGAGGCCGGTTACCCGCGCCACGGCGCGCCCGACGCCGCCATGATGCAGAAGGCCGCCGAGCTGGCAAAAAAGGCCGACTACGTGCTGCTCTATCTGGGTCTCGACGAGATCAGCGAGTCCGAGGGTCTGGACCGCTCTACGCTGGCCATCCCCCAGTGCCAGATCGAGACGCTCAAGGCCGTCTCCGACGCCAATCCCAACGTGATCATCGTCATGTCCGCGGGCTCCAGCGTGGAGATGCCCTGGATCGACCAGTGCAAAGCCATGGTGCACGGCTACCTCTGCGGGCAGGCCGGCGCCTCCGCTGTGCTGAAGGTCATCCTGGGTGAGGTGAACCCCTCCGGCAAGCTCTCCGAGAGCTACCCCTACAAGTATGAGGACTGCTCCTCCGCCCCCTACTTCCCGGCGAAAGAACGCACCGTGGAGTACCGCGAGGGCCTGTATGTGGGCTACCGCTACTACGACACCGCGAAGGTGCCTGTCCTCTTCCCCTTCGGCTTCGGCCTGAGCTACACCACGTTTGCGTACTCCGATCTCAAGGTTTCCGACAAGGAAGCCAGCTTCACGCTCACGAACACCGGCAAGGTGGACGGCGCCGAAGTCGCGCAGCTCTACGTCCATGCGGTGAAGCCGACGGTCTACCGCCCCAACAAGGAACTCAAGGGCTTTGCCAAGGTCTTCATGAAGGCCGGCGAGAGCAAGACCGTTACCATCAAGCTGGACGACAAGGCCTTCCGCTACTGGAACGACAAGACCGGCAAATTTGAGATCGACGGCGGCGCGTACGAGATCCAGATCTGCGCCAATGTGGAGGACGTGAAGCTCTCCGGCATGATCACCGTCAAGGGCACGGACGCCCCGGCCTGCGAGGATCTCACGAAGCTCCCGAGCTACGCTTCCGGCAATATCAAGGCCGTCTCCGACGCCGAGTTTGAGACCCTGCTGGGCCACAAGATCCCGGACGGCCACTGGGCCGGCACGATCCAGGCCAACGACGCCATCGCCCAGCTCTACTACGCCAAGAGCCTGAAGGCGCGTCTCGTCTGGAAGGTCATGGACGGCATCCTGCAGAAGAGCATCGACAAGGGCGAACCCGATCTGAACATCACCTTCATCTACAACATGCCCATCCGGGCCATCGGCAAGATGGCGGGCGGCATGTGCTCCCAGGAGATGTGCGACGGCATCCTCGATATCATCAACGGCCACGGCATCAGCTTCTGCAAGGGTCTGGGCAAGATCGTGGGCGGCTTCTTCAAGCAGATGGGCGTCAGCAAGAAACAGAAAGCGCTTGAATAAGGAGGCAGAGACATGAAAAACGCAAACGGCATTTCTCCCATCGTGGCCCTGATCCTGACCGCGCTGGTCTGCGTGCTGACCGTGGTGTTCTTCACCGGCGGGCACGTGTTCTGGGGCATCGTCTTCGCCATCATCACCGTGGACTTCGCGGCGGATCTGCTGCTGTCCTTCAAGCCCAAAACATGAGGAGGATCCCCCCGTGCAATTCTGGAAAAACTTTGAAGAGAAAAACCCCAAGCTTGCCAAGTGGGTGCGCGAGGGCGGCCTGTTCATCATCGTGAGCAATGTGATCACGGTCTTCAAGTACCTGATCCTGCAGTTTCTGCCCAAGTTCTTTTCCTCCCTGCCGGAGACGGATTTCGGCTGGCCCGCGATCCCGGTGCACTGGAACGTGGCCGGCCGCGCCGTGGACTTTCAGTGGAACATTCTGGGTTATGACGCGGCTCACGGCGGCATGCGCTACTTCTTCGCCTACCTGATCGCCATGTTCATCGGCGAGGCAGTGAACTTCCCGCTGCAGCGCAGCCTGGTCTTCCGCAGCAAGGGCAACATCTGGTACCAGATCATGTGGTACTTCATTGCTTTCGTGATCGTCACCTGCATCGTCAACTCCATCAACTGCATCTGGGTGGCGGTGGGCGGCCTGTTCGTGCCCGACTGGGTGTACAACATCGTCACGGTGGTCCTCAACGGCGGCGTCTCCATGGTGATTTTCTTCTTCGTCAACAAGATCATCTTCCCCGAGGGCGAAGCCAAAAAGTAAACAATCTACAGCAAAAACCATGGCCGGACACAGGTCCGGCCATGGTTTTTCCCTTGTTTATGGAATTGCGGGATGAATCATTCTGTCTCTCTGCCGCTTTTTGTGAGCAGCAGCGCGCCCAGGATAAGCAGAGGGAGTCCCCCGATGAGACCGATCGGCATGGGGCCCAGGGTCGTCCGGTCGGCATAGGCGGGGTTCAGCACCAGCATGCCGAGCCCGGAGACAGCGTTGAAGGCCCCGTGGGCCAGGGCGGGGATCCAGATGCAGTTGGTCTTCTCGTAGAGATAGTCGATGACCGTGCCCAGCGCAATGCAGATCACGCAGAACAGCAGCGGCCCCAGCACCGGCGCGCCCCAGTAGACCGTGCCGTAGTTGTAGCCCGCGAAGATCATGACCGGCCAGTGCCACACGCCCCAGATCAGGCCGCCCAGAAGACGGCCCTTGGCCGTGCCGAAGCGCGCCTTGAGCCGGGGGTAGAGGAAGCCGCGCCAGCCCACCTCCTCGCCCAGGGCGGCGAAGGTGTTGATGAGCGGGGCGTAAGTCAGCGCCTCGACGAGTTGGATGAGCACGAGAGTCTGGAGCGAGAGCCCCTGCGCTTCCATCTGCCGCAGCCCTTCTTTCCCGAGCTGGGCGCTGAGAAAGCCGAAGCTCAGATCCAGCGACTTGGGAAACAGCAGGTAATACAGCGCCGCGCCCAACACAGCAAGAACGGCAAAGCCGAACCACGCGGCGAGGATCCACTTGCCCTTGCCGCGCAGCTTCAGCCCCCAGCCCATGTCCCGCGGCCCTTTCGCCAGCAGAACGGCGGCAAAGGGCGCATACATGGACACGAGCAGCACGAGCTGGAAATACTGCGTCTGACCGTTCCAGGCAAAGCCGATGGCGGCCGCCTGCAGCATCCAGGCCAGCAGAAAGGCCCAGAGCAGATAAGAGGATAGCTGTTTGTCGTTTTCGTTCATACAAAGCCTCCTTTGCTCGATGGCGGAAGCGGACTTCCGGCGGGGTCAAATGCGGGCGCTTCGTGAAGCGCCCCTACGGCCGCGTCTCCCGTCTCCTCAAAACTCACGACTCAAAACTATTTCCGTACAGAGGCGAGGATCAGATGCACCAGCGGGGCGAACATGCCCACCATGGTCACGGGCAGGAACCAGGAACCCAGATTCCAGCTCTGCACGGAGCAGAGGATCATCCAGCAGAACATCAGCACCGTCACAAGCTTCATCACGGCGATCATGTCCGCCGCGGCGGCCAGGGTGCGGGCATTGCGCTTCGGCACGTTCCAGGCGTCGGGGAAAAAAGCGACGACCGTGAGCACGCCGAAGAGCATCCAGGCGAGGAAAATGAGCATCACCAGCGTGCTCTTGTGGCCGAAGCCGTCGGCCACGCCGGCCGCCCCGAAATGGGTGGGGATCTTCTCCGGCAGGGAGCCGTAGCGGATGACCGTGTACACCGTCATCCCCAGCAGGAAAACACCGGAGATCCCGGTCAATATATGATGCCAGAGCTTTGGCCGCATGGGAAGCCTCCTTTGCTCAACAATGCTTTCCTTATGTGGTAGGGGCGGCTATTAGCCGCCCGCAGAAATGGTATGATGTCCACGGGAGGGGCAAGCCCCTCCCCTACCGAGAGACGCTGCCCCGCTTTGCAGGGGCCGACGCCCCCGGCGGCCCGTGGTTTTCTATCCGGCGAACCGCCCTTTACTGTTCACTCCCCAGCACGAGGCCCGGGACTACGAAGGCCAGCAGGAGCGAAGCGAAGAGCAGCGGCAGGAACCACACGCCCAGCGGGCGGCAGAGCGCGCTGCAGACGCTCATGTACGAAAAGAACAGCGCGACCAAAGTGCTCATCAGGTCCATGCTCAGCCAGTTGGCCCCGATGGTCATCCCGCCGATGCGCAGGGTGCTTACGCGGACAAAGCCGCCGTTTTTCTTCCACAGGGCGGGCACGCGGGCGATCATCGCCGTCGCGGCGAAGAAAAGCCAGCCCGCGATCAGCATGCCCCAGAGGCTGCTCTTTGTCTGGTAGTCCTCGGGCCGCCCCACGCCGTCAAACTCGGTGGGGATCTCCGCCGGGATGCTGTCCCAGCGGAGAACGATGAACAGGGTCGC
>CAMOXI010000044.1 GCA_946628965.1 uncultured Clostridia bacterium
TCAAGAACGTGATCTCCGCCATTGAGGACGGGGGCGAAGTCAACGCCAAGTACAATTACGTCGGCTCCGTCAAGAAGCATTTCAGCAGCGGCAACAACTCCTTCATCGAAATCAACCTCCAGGATCAGTACCTGTGGTTCTACCGCAAGGGCAACCTGGTGATGAGCACGCCCATTGTCTCCGGCTCCATCGCCAACAGCACGCCCACGCCTGCCGGCGCCTTCTCCGTCAGCTACACCAAGAAGGACGCGAAGCTGGCCGGCGCCGACTACAGCTACACCGTCAACTACTGGATCCCCTTCTACGGCAACATCGGCATCCATGACGCCACCTGGCGCGAGGGCAATTACGGCGACGATACCTATCTGACTGCCGACGGCTCCCATGGCTGCGTCGAAGTGCCGCTGGAGGCTGCACAGCTCATTTACGAGAACGCCTCGACCTACATCCCGGTGTTCGTCTACTGATCGAAAAACTGCATAGAACATGCAAGCAGGCAGGGCTCCGGCCCTGCCTGTGTTTTTATGCTCGAATTGAAACTTTTTTCCCCGCTCATTCGTTTCCACAGTGAAAGCAGCTTTCAACAACAGGGAGAAACGCCATGGATAAGCCTTTGACCCGAAGCGGCCGATCCGCGCGGGACGCGTATCTGGAATACGCGCAGATGCTCTACCGCATCGCCTACACCTATATGAAAAATCCCTATGACAGCGAGGACGCGCTGCAGGAATGCTTTGTGCGCTATCTGCGCCGCGGAGGGCGTTTTGCCGACGCGCAGCATGAAAAAGGCTGGCTGATCCTGACGCTCACCAACATCTGCCGGGATCAACTGAAAAGCAAGTCCCGGCGGCACGAGAGCCTGGAGGAACATACGGAGCTCAGCCTGCCGGAGCCGGAGACAGACGCCCTGCTCTCTGCGGTATTCGCGCTGCCGGAGCGCTACAAGGTTCCGCTGTATCTGTATTATTACGAAGGCTATGCGGTGAAGGAGATCGCCGGGATGCTCCGCCTGCCGGTAAACACCGTAAAGACAAGGCTTGCCCGGGCAAGAAACCAGCTGAAAAACGAATGGGAGGAAAACCCGAATGACCAATAAAAAGCTGATGGAGTCCTTTAATCGGATCCGTCTCGAACCGGAGCGGGCGGAACAGATCTGGCTGCGCGTGGAATCCGCTTACAGTGCTGCGGAACACCCCACTGTCACCCGCAGGAAGAAGCTGCTGCGCATTGCCCTGATCGCGGCGCTGCTCTCGGTCTTCTTCATCACCACCGCCTACGCCGTTTCCGGGATAATGCGCAGCACTGGCACCTACCCTATGACCCACGACGAAGAATACCGCAGTCTGCGGGATCTGCCGGAGGCCGAAAAGATCCTGGGCTATCCGGTCACCGTGCTGGAAAGTCTGGGGGACTATTGCTTTCTGCGCATGCGCATCGGCGGCGAAGCCGTCTTTGATGAGAACAACGCCGTCCTCCAGCCCTACTACGGGCTTCATGTGCAATACGAAGCCCCCGGCAGAAAGCCGCTTTTCCTGGATCTGGCGCCGGTACTGGAGCTTCCCGAAAGCAGCGGAAAGCCGGAGCCGACAGAGACGCGGATCTCTGACGGCGCAGAGCTGCGCTATTCCCGCGACCATTACAAGTTCGTACCGGAGGACTATCAGAAAACGGCGGAGGATCTGGCGGCGGAAGCGGCGGGGCATTTTTATATCTCCTTTGGCAGCGACGCTATCGAGGAATGTGAACTTGAATTCGTCGGTTTTGTCCTGGACGGCGTGAATTATGTGCTGATGGATCAGAACGGCGACGGAGCAGAGGCGCTCTTTCAAATGGCGCAGGAAGTGATCGCCGCCCGGCATGAGGAGGGCGGAAATTGAAACGGAACTCTCTGTGTCTTTTTCTGTCCCTGTGTCTGCTGCTTCCGCTTGCCGCCTGCGGCGAGGCGGAATCGCCCGCTGCGGAAAGCAGCACCTACATCATCGAGCACTTTTCCGAACTGCCGGAGGAGATCACCGGGATCTCCCGCGCGGTGCTCGACGGCGAGCGGATCCTGCTCTGCTGCCGGGAAGAAAACGGCGAAACACCTCAGAGCTATGCAGCCGTCCTGCCGCGCGCCGGCAGCGCGCCGGAACGCCTCCCCCTGGCGCTGCCGCCGGAGACGCAGCTTAGAGATCTTGCCCCGGACGGAAAGGGCGGCCTCTGGTGCCTGGCGGAATCTCCGCAGAGAGAAGGGGCTTCGAGCTGGTCGCTTTACCGCTTTGACGGCGGCAGCGCGCTGCTCTCCACGATCGGGCTGGATGAACTGTTCGCGGCAAACGATCTGTCCAGCCCCTATGCCCGGCGGCAGCTCACAGCGGACGGCAGGGGAAACCTCTGCGTCACGGTGAGCTGGGGCAGCAACACCTGTTTTCTCTTTGACCCGGAGGGGAGCTTTCAGTTTTCCCTTCAGGATCAGGGGAGCAGCGCTCTTGCCGTCATCCGGCTGGCAGACGGGCGTCTCGCCCTCTGTTCATCCAATGACGGCGGCTGGCACTACCGCCTGCAGCCCATTGATCGGGAGACGCAGGCGTTTGCCAAAGCGATCTCCCTCGGTACAACAACCCGGGTCTTTGACGGGGCTGGAGAGGACAGCTTCTATCTCTACGACTCTTCCGCTCTCTATGCCTGCGGCGCGGACGACGGGGAGCGCCGAGAGCTCTTCCGCTGGTCAGAGCTGGGCCTTGCCGGTGGGGACGCCTTTGTACTGCCGCTGGGCGAAGGCCGCTTTGCCATCCTGGCCAGCGCCTTCAGCCAGACAGGGCTGGGCCGCTATGAGTTCTGCGTCGCTGCGCCGGGTGTGGACGATCGCACAGTCCTGCACATGACCAGTCTGCAGCCGGACAATACGATCCTGGAGGCCATCGCGCAGTTTAACAAGCGCAGCCCGGAATACCGCGTTAAGCTGCGGGCGTTCTTCTCGCAGGCGGAGGACGTGAGCGAGGCGGACTGGCGCAATGCCCTGACAAAGCTCAGCACGGAGCTGATCGCCGGGAACGTGCCGGATCTGCTGGATCTGGACGATCTCCCTGTGGAGGCCCTGCTGCGCCAGGGGCTGCTGGAAGATCTGTACCCCTGGCTGCGGGCAGAGGAAACCCTGGACGAGACGGACTTTTTTGATTCTGTGTTTGCGGCTATGAGCATCGATGGGCAGCTTCCCTGCGTCACGGCAAATGTGATGCTGCTGACGGTGTTCGTCGATCCCGCAGCGGTGAACGGCGCGGAGAGCTGGACGCTGGAGGAGTTTGCGGCGTTCCGGGAAGCGGGGCTCAGCGTGGAGAGCGTCTCCCCCGGCTGGTTCCTCTCCCGGCTGCTGGCAATGGAGAACCCCTATGTGGACTGGGCACGGGGAAGCTGCTCTTTTGACAGCCCGGCCTTTGTCTCCCTGCTGGAGCTCTGCAAAAGCCTGGAGGGCGAGGAATCCACCTGGCTCCTGCCGGACGGCACAGCCCGGAACCCGGCGGCCTGCCTGTTCGTAAACGCCGCCTCCGTTTTCGATGTGGCTCTGTACCGGGCTTTCTTCGGCGGGAATCCCGATCCCATCGGTTACCCCGGTGAGAGAGGGAGCCTGCACGCGCTCCGACCGCTCAACCGCATCGGCATGTCCGCCGCGGGCGGGCACAAGGACGGCGCCTGGGCTTTCGTGCGCAGCTTTCTCGAACCCAAGGCGCAGGAATCCGGGGCCTTTCTCCCGATCCGCAAGGACTCCTTTGAAAAGATCGCCCGCGCCGCGGCAGAAGGGCACTCCATGTGGGCCGGGCAGAGCTATTACGGCAAGCTTACCGAGGAGGACATCTCTCTCACGCGCAGGCTGCTGAACGCCGCAGCCTGTGCGCTATCGCCGGGCGATGCTCTGAGCGAGCTGATCGACGCCGGGGCCGCCGCCTTTTTCCGCGGCGACAAGACCGCTGAGGACGCCGCGCGGGAGATCCAGATGAAGGCCGCCCTCTACGTGGGTGAGCATCAATAGTCAGGAGGAGCATATGAAGAAAAATCTGCTATGTCTTATAGTCTTTGTCCTGTGTATGAGCGGCTGCGGGAAGACGGATGCAGCACCTGCCGTGTCCACACCCGCGCCGGAAAGCGTCGACCCGGCGGCGGTCTCGTCCGCTCCTGCTTTTGCGACCGGCGAGCTGCTGGCGGCCGGAAGCGGCCTCAATGAGTACTACTACAACGATGTGGACTATTTTGGCATGCCGGACGAGCTGAGCGATTCCAGCTTTGTCCTCGGCAAGGCGGGGATGGCGTTTCACGGGTCTCAGCCTGTGATGGGGCCGGTGGTGATCCACTATGGGGATGATACTGTGATCCGGATCGCTATCCTACGTGGGGATTCTTACGAACTCTATGCCGCAGTGCCGGAGGCGCTGGAGGAGCACATGGGCGATCCCGCCTACGTCTTCGACGTGGTGCTGGAGGATCCGGAAGCGGAGGAACTCCGGGCCCGTGAGATCCGCATTTCGCGTTGGGTTTATGCTTGACCTTATCTGACAGATCGTTCCCTTTTCGCAGCAAAATATGAAAAGTGCGCCTGTTTTTGGCATCTAAAATGTGCCGCGTGTTGTTTCTTCCGCTCCGCACATACTGTTTTTTGCGGGTATCGCATTCGCATCACGCAAGCGGAGGGGATTATGATGAAAAAACTGTTTTTAACGGCGCTGGCGGCTCTGGCGCTGACGGCGGCGGCGCCCACTGCCTTTGCCCAGGAGCTGGAGCTGGGCGGCCAGGTGGTCGGCATCCAGATCAGCACGGAGGGCGTACTGGTGGCCGGCACCGGCATGGTGGAGACCGCCGCGGGCAGTGTCTCCCCGGCGGAGGAGGCCGGCGTACACCAGGGCGACGTCATCGTGGAGGTGGCCGGACAGAAGGTCGGCAGCGCCGGGGAGCTGATCGCCGCGGTGGAGGCCCTCGACGGCGATCGCGCGGAGCTCAGAGTTCTGCGCGGGGGCAAGCCGCTGCTGCTCACGGTGCAGCCGGTGCAGTCGGCAGAAAAGCAGTGGATGCTGGGCATGTGGCTGCGGGACGGAATCTCCGGCATCGGGACGCTCACCTTCTGCGACCCGGCCACCGGCCTCTACGGCGCGCTGGGCCACAGCATCAGCGACACGGACAGCGGGGCCATGCTCCCCATGAGCGAGGGCAGCATCACCGAGGCGGAGGTGGTCTCCGTCAAGCCCGGCGCGGCGGGCAGCCCCGGCGAGCTCAACGGCTGCGCCGACCTGGGGCAGGTGCTGGGCAGCATCGAGCGCAACACCGAGCACGGCATCTACGGCCACATGAACCGCCCGGGCGGCGGCCGCCTGGTGGAGACCGGCGAGATTCGCACCGGCCCGGCCACGATCCTGGCCACCGTGGACGGCGGGCAGACGGAGGAGTTTGCCGTGCGTGTCAGCCGCATCTACCGGGACAGCGACGGGGAGCACGTCATGCTCAGCGTGACCGACCCGGCGCTCTGCGCCAGGACGGGCGGCATCGTGCAGGGCATGAGCGGCAGCCCCATCCTGCAGGACGGCAAGCTGGTGGGCGCGGTGACGCATGTGTTTCTGTCGGACCCCAGGCGGGGCTACGGCATCAGCATCCAGGACATGCTGGACGACGCGGGCGTCCTGGACGAGGCGGCATAAAGGAAAAGGCTGGGAGAAAACGCGGTTTTCTCCCAGCCTTTTCGCTTATGTTTTCTTTTTCTTCCCCAGCTTTCGCAGCGCCTCGTTGCCCGCATGGGCGTAAGTCAGCATCAGCCGCTGCATCTCGTACCAGGTCTCGTCCCGCTCCCAGTGCAGCGCCCGGTTGACCGAGAAAGCGCCCATGACGGAAAACAGGAAGATCAGCTCCGCCTGCCGTTCACAGATGCGGAACTCCCGCACCATCTCCGGCACCACATGCGCCTTTTCCTGCCGATAGACCCGCATGATGATATATTCGGCAATGGCGTCGTCCCGGAACAGAGGCTTGTAGCGCGGATCCTCCGCCACCCGTTGGCACAGAGGCAGCAGATCCGCCAGGGGCTCCAGTTCACTTGCCTTCTCCATCTCCGCCGCCTGCCCGGCCAGGTATTCGACTTGTGCAAAGCCGGTGGTGGATTTCGCAGCGGCGTTTCCGATCGCGTCGTCCGCCAGCTCGTCGATCACGTCCATCAGGCCGGTGTAGTGGGTATAAAAGGTCGCCCGGCCGACGCCCGCTTCCCGGCAGAGCTCGGCCACGCTGATCGCATCAAAGGATTTTTTCCGCAGAAGCTCCAGCATGGCGTCCTTGATCACGCTTCGGGTCACGGCGATGCGGCGATCCGGCTTTCTCTTCTCTCCGTCCATAGAAAGCGCCTCCCCTCTGATCAGTAATTATAGACGCTTTCCCTGAAAGTGTCCAGAAAAAGAACAGCTTTGCCGAAACTGTCATGGCGTTTGCACAACCTTTCCGATATAAAGAAAACAGCCCCGCCAAAAGGCGGCACATAAATCGTATGAGAGAGGAGCAACCCCATGATTTCTTTTGAAATGGAAGACCTGATCGGCGTACTGCAGGGCCTGGTTCCCTACTTTATCGCCATCGGCCTCGTGCTCGCCGCAGCCATCGCCGTGAGCATCGCGGTCAAAAAACTGCCCCAGGCAAAGAAAAAGTTCATCCGCGGCGAGAGCTGGCTGGCAGCCCTGCTTGCCATTCTGCTCGTTGCGAACCTGATCTGTCTCGGCCCCATGTCCGCGCTGCTGAGCCTTGTGGGCGGCGCACAGACCCCCACCAAGATTTCCGACGGCCTTGCCAAAGAGGCCGAAGCCGTCGCCACCCGGATTGCGGAAGAGGGCTTCGTCCTGCTGGAGAATGAGGGCGTGCTGCCTCTGCAGAACACGAAGAAGCTGAACCTCTTCGGCTGGGCCTCCACCAACCCGGTCTACGGCGGCGCCGGCTCCGGCGGCCTGAACGACCTCTACCACAAGGTCAGCCTGATCGAGGGCATTCAGAACGCGGGCTTTGAAGTGAACCAGGAGCTGATCGACTTCTACCTGGGCTATGCCGAAAACCGCGCCGCGGTCTCCATCACCGCCCAGAACTGGAATCTGCCCGAGCCCCCTGCCGCAAACTACGGCGAGGGTCTGCTCAAGAACGCGAAGGACTTCTCCGACACCGCGGTGATCGTGATCTCCCGCATGGCCGGCGAGGGCCACAACGACATCCCCCAGGATATGGCCAACTGCGAGATCTACACCGACAACAGCGAGGCCTACCGCGACTGGGATGCAGGCTCCCACTATCTGGAGCTCAATAACACCGAGCGCGACATGGTCGAGCTGGTGTGTGCAAACTTCAGCAAGGTCATCGTTGTCTACAACGGCGCCTACGCCTTTGAGCTGGGCTTCTGCGAAGAGTTCCCCCAGATCCAGGGCGTCATCTGGGCCGGCGGCCCCGGCAATGTTGGCTTCACCGCGCTGGGTGAGATCCTGGCCGGCACCGTGAATCCCTCCGGCCGCACCAACGACACCTTCGTCTATGACATGACCCAGACCCCCTACTGGAACAACGCCGAGAAGCGTGACTACGCCAACATGCTGGACATGACCGTGGAAGGCATGAACGCTGGCGTCCCCACCAACTACGCTCCCGCCTTCATCCACTATGTGGAGAATATCTACGTCGGCTACAAGTTCTATGAGACCGCCGATGAAGAGGGCCTGATCGATTACGAGAAGGTCGTGCAGTATCCCTTCGGCTACGGCCTGAGCTACACCGACTTTACGCAGAAGATGTCCGAACTCACAGTGGACGGCGAGAACCTGAGCTTCGACGTGACCGTCACCAACACCGGCGCTGTTGCCGGCAAGGACGTGGTGGAGGTCTACTTCAATCCCCCCTACATCAATGGCGGCATCGAGAAGGCCAGCGCAAACCTGGTCTGCTATGAAAAGACCCAGATGCTCCAGCCCGGCGAGAGCGAGACGGTTCACATCTCCTTCGCTCTGGAGGATATGGCCTCCTACGACGAGTATAACGGCGGCGCCTACACGCTGGAAAAAGGCGATTACGTCATCGCCGTCAAGGCAAACTCCCACCAGACCCTGGACAGCAAGGTCTACAGCCAGAAGGACACCGTCCGCTACGGCGGGAGCAATGCCCGTCCCTCCGATTATGCGGCGGCCGGGAACCAGCTGCAGGACGCCCGCGGCGAGGTGGAATACCTCTCCCGCAAGGACGGCTTCGCCAACTACGAGACCGCGACCGCAGCCCCGACGGATCTGAACCTGCCCGAAAAGTACATCGCAGGATACCACCTGAACGCAAACTACGATCCGACGGCCTACATTAACCCCGACGACGTCATGCCCACCACCGGCGCGAAGAACGGCCTGATGCTGGAAGACCTTCGCGGCAGGAGCTACGACGATCCCGACTGGGACAAGCTGCTCGATCAGCTGACTGTGGACGAAATGGCCAACATGATCGCCCTCTCCGGCTACCAGACCCCGGCCATCGCCTCCATCGGCAAGGTCCAGTGCGTGGACTCCGACGGCCCTGCAGCCATCAACAACAACTTCACCGGCGGCGGCTCCATCGGCTTCCCCGTCGAGGTGGTCATCACCTGCACCTGGAGCCATGAGCTGGCCTCCCAGTGGGGCGAGCTGATGGGCAAGATGGCCAAGGAGCTGGGCTCCACCGGCTGGTATGCCCCCGGCATGAACACCCACCGCTCCGCTTTCACGGCCCGCAACTACGAGTACTTCTCCGAGGACGGCGTGCTGGCCGGCTGGATGGCCGCCGACGCGGTCAAAGCCGCCATGCAGGAGGGCGTATATTCCACCATCAAGCACTACGCCATGTACGACTGCAACGGCAAGATGGTCTGCGCCTGGGCCACCGAGCAGTCCATGCGCGAGATCTACCTCAAGCCCTTTGAGATCGCGGTCAAGAAG
The DNA here is from genome assembly GCA_946628965.1 of uncultured Clostridia bacterium. Classification (GTDB taxonomy): domain Bacteria; phylum Bacillota; class Clostridia; order Oscillospirales; family Oscillospiraceae; genus Limivicinus. Next base: position 8,934 of record CAMOXI010000044.1, read on the forward strand.
GGTGGCGCCACCGGCGTCATGGCCTCCTGGGCCTACATCGGCAACAAGTGGGTCGGTGAATCCAGCGAGCTGATGAAGACCATCCTGCGCGACGAGTGGGGCTTCCGCGGCTTCGTAGTGTCCGACTTCTTCCGCAACAACGGCCACGGCTTCATGAACGCGGACGAGGCGCTTGCCAACGGTGTGGACGCCATGCTCTCCACCTTCGCCGGCGGCCCCAACCAGGTCACGGACAAGTCCGCCGCCTCCAACGTCAAGTACATGCGGGAAGCCACCCACAACATTCTCTACACTACGGTCAACTCCTGGGCCTACGACGAGGAGCACAGCCATCCCGGCATGGAGACCTGGAAGGTCATCCTGATCGCGGCCGACGTGGTGCTCGGCGCCGCCATCCTCTTCGGCATGGTGCACAAGTACAAAAAGCACAAAGCGGCAAAGTAAAAAACATACAGAAAAGCACAAGGATCCCCGGGCATCCGCCCGGGGGTCCTTGTTGAATCGGCAGCAGCTGCCAGCGCAGTGACACTATGAGGTGTCTTTTTCGAATCGCAGGCTTCCACCTCATCCGCCCAGTGTAAACACCGGGGCACTTTCCCCTCCAGGGGAAGGCTTCTCGCATGGTGCAGTTTTTCATTTACCTCATCGCGTATACTCTTTTGATGCTCAGACTGTAGACAAACTCATGCGACGGAAGCAGGACACGCATGGGGAGAGCGCGAGAGGGGATTGGTTATTCCCTCTCGCGTTTGATAATCTCAAAAATGAGAACTTTTCCGGAAGGTCTCATTTTTGATGCTCAAGGTGTCGACTCTTTGTCGACACCTTGAGCGCCCGGTTCCGAAGAACCGGGCGCTCTGCACTTTTGTGTTTATTTGGCGTAATCGACGACCTTGGTCTCGCGCAGCATGTGCACCTTGATCTGACCGGGGTAGGTGAGCTCCTCCTCGATTTTCTTGGCGATGTCCCGCGCGAGCAGGACCATCTGATCCTCGCTGACCTTGTCCGGCTCGACCATGATGCGGATCTCGCGGCCCGCCTGGATGGCGTAGGAGCTCGCGATGCCGGGGAAGCTCTTGGACACTTCCTCCAGCTTTTCGAGGCGCTTGACGTAGTTCTCGATGTTCTCGCGCCGGGCGCCGGGGCGGGCGGCGGAGATGGCGTCGGCCGCCTGAACCAGGCAGGCGACGATGGTCTGGGGCTCCACATCGTTGTGGTGGGCCTCGATGGCGTGGATGACCGCGTCGGACTCATGGTACTTGCGGGCGATGTCCACACCGATGGTGACGTGGCTGCCCTCCACCTCGTGGTCGATGGCCTTGCCGATGTCGTGCAGCAGGCCTGCGCGCTTGGCGGTGGCCACGTCGGCGCCCAGCTCGGCGGCCAGCAGGCCCGCGATGTGGGAGACCTCGATGGAATGGTTCAGCACGTTCTGGCCGTAGCTGGTGCGGTAGCGCATGCGGCCCAGGAGCTTGACCAGCTCCGGGTGCAGGCCGTGGATGTTGGTCTCAAACACGGCGCGCTCGCCCTCGGCCTTGATGGTGGCGTTGACCTCTTTCTGGGCCTTGGCGACCATCTCTTCGATGCGGGCGGGGTGGATGCGGCCGTCGGCGATCAGCTTCTCCAGCGCCAGTCTCGCCACCTCGCGGCGGACGGGGTCGAAGCTGGAGACCGTGATGGCCTCGGGCGTGTCGTCGATAATCAGGTCGCAGCCCGTCAGCGTTTCGATGCTGCGGATGTTGCGGCCCTCGCGGCCGATGATGCGGCCCTTCATCTCGTCGTTGGGGAGGGGGACGACGGAGACGGTGATTTCACTGGTGTGGTCGGCGGCGCAGCGCTGGATCGCGGTGGTGATGATCTTGCGGGCACGCTCGTCCGCCTCATCCTTGGCCTGGGCCTCGATCTCCTTGATCTTGAGGGCCATCTCATGGGTCACATCGTCGCGCACGTTGGCGATGATGTAGGCCTTGGCTTCTTCCACGGTGAAGCCGGAGATCCGCTCCAGCATTTCCAGCTGGCTCTTTTTGATCTGCGCGATCTCGGCCTGCTGGGCCTCGGCAGCGGCGATCTTGTTGGACAGGGTCTCGCTCTTTTTCTCCACGGCGTCGGTCTTGCGGTCCAGGGTCTCCTCCTTCTGCTGAAGGCGGCGCTCCTGCTTCTGCAGCTCCGCACGGCGTGCCTTTTCTTCCCGCTCATATTCAGAGCGGCGTTTGTGTATTTCTTCCTTTGCCTCAACGAGCGCTTCGCGCTTCTTGCTCTCGGCGCTCTTTATTGCATCATTGACTATCTGTTTTGCCTGCTCTTCGGCGTTGGCGATCTGGCGCTCGGCGTTCTTCTCACGGGTGATAAAGAACGCAGCCGCTGCGCCCGCACCGACAACCAGGCCGATCAAGATCCATAAAAACGGCATCGTAAGTAAACACACCTCCATTCTTTCAGAATTTTGCGGTGGTTACTTGATTATTCAAAATAATCTAAGAGAAGATGAGCCATCAAGCGATGGGGTGGCAGAGCCGAAGCGCGGCTGCCCCGCAGCGGCTCTTTTCGGCGCTTTTTGATTTGTCCTCCTCGCCTTGCGTCAGCAAGGCTTCGTCGTCCGCAGCAAAAATCGCTCAAAAACTGCTCGCTGAGGGGTGCTGCGCAGTTTTCGCGCAGCATATTTGGGCTCAGGCGAGGCGCAGGCCGCAGGGAATACTTTCGTATTTTCAAGGGCTGCAACGATGCATCAGCCCAAATATGCCTGCGAAAACCAGCCGTGACTCGGCTCTGCCACCCCAGCTCATCCGAAGTTGAAAAGAATATCATCGGAGCTTCCCCAGGCTCCGTTAATATTATATCCAATTTATTTTATCCCCATCAGGGTGTTATGTCAAGCGAAAATTGCAGCTGCGGGGACGAGCAATGCTCGTCCCCGCAGGGCTCAGCGCATGAAGAGCCGCAGCAGCGGCTTTTTCCAGGCGTCCTGTTTCCGAGTATAGGGGTGTTCGCGCAGGGGAAGGTTCAAGTGCCGGGCGCCGATCAGCACCGTGGACGGATGCGTAAACTCCCGGAAGCCCCACTCCCCGTGGTAGGCGCCCATACCGGAGTGGCCCGTACCGTTGAAGGGCGCGCCCCTGACCATCAGCTGCAGGCACACTTCGTTGATGCAGCCGCCGCCGTACTGCTGGCTCGCCATGGTTTTCTTCGCCCATGCCATGTCCCGGGTGAAGAGATAGAGGGCCAGGCCGTGCTCCCGGTCGGCGATGGTGTCCATCACGCGCCCGATCTCCGCATCCGGATAGGGCACCACAGGCAGCAGTGGGCAGAAGAGCTCCTGCTGTACGATCTCCTCGTCTATGCCTACAGGATACAGAATCGTGGGCTCAAAGCGCAGTGTCTCCGCGTCTCCCCTGCCGCCATATACGATCCGGTCCGCGTATGCCGACGCGCGGGCGGCGCACTTTTCGAAGGCGGCGCGGGTGATCAGGCGGGGGTATTCTTCGCTTCGCAGTGCGTCCCCGATCTGGCGGGTGAAGGCCGCCTTCAATGCCTCGAGGAAGGGCTCCGCTACCTCCTCGGCCACGGCGACCTGGTTGATGTTGATGCAGATCTGACCGCTGTTGCAGAGCTTGAAGAAGGCGATCTTCCGCGCCGCATCCTTCAGATCCGCGTCCGCGCGCACGACGCACCAGTTGCCGGTCTCGCCGCCCAGCTCCAGGGCCGTGGAGCTGAGATTGTCCGCCGCCATCCGCAGCACGTGCCGCCCCACCTTCGGCGAGCCGGTGTAGAAGATCTTGTCAAAGCGCTCGGAGAGGCAGAGATCGCCCACCTCGTGCCCGCCGTCCACCACGGTGATGTACTCCGGCGGAAAGGCGGAGGCGATCAGCTTCTGCAGGGCCGCCGTGCAGGCGGGGGACTTGGCGCTGGCCTTGATGACGGCGGTGTTGCCGCCGGCGATGGCGGCCGTGAGCACGCCCAGCGTCAGCAGGATCGGGAAGTTGAAGGGGCTCACGATCAGCGACACGCCGTAGGGCATCTTATAGACTCTGGTCACCGCGCTGGGAAAGAGCATCCGCCCGCTGAAGCGGGTCTCGGGCCGGGCCCAGCGGCGCAGGCCGTGAATGGCCTCGTTGATCTCCACGATGCTGCTGCCGATGTCGCAGAACCAGGACTCGGTATCGCAGCGGCCCAGATCCTCATGCAGGGCGACCAGCAGCTCGTCCTCCATGGCGAGCACTGCGGTCTTGAGCTTCTTGAGCTGCTCGATGCGCCAGCCCACGTCCAGCGTGGCCCCGCTGCGGAAATAGCGGCGCTGGGCTTCCACGGTCTCATGGATCGTTTCCTGTGTCCACTCCATGGCCGTCACCTCACAGCAGGGCTTTGAGCGCCTGCACATCCTCGGGCTTTGTGGCCCAGCTGGTCACAAAGCGGACGGCGAAGCGCCCGTCATCCAGGGGCTCCCATACGTTGAAGGCCACGTCCTTCTCCAGCCGCTCCTTCTGCTCCTTCGTCAGGATCACGAACTGCTGGTTGGTGGGGGAGTCAGCAAAGAGGGGATAGCCCTTCTCCGTGAAGGCCGCCTTGAGGGCCATGGCCTGTCCGATGGCGTGGCGGGAGATCTCCCAGTAAAGATCGTCGGTGAAGAGCGCGTCAAACTGCACGCCCAGCACCCGCCCCTTGGCCAGCAGCGCGCCCTGCTGCTTGACCATGGTGAAGAAGCCCCGGGGCGCGCCCTTGGGGAAGACCACGGCCTCGCCGCAGAGGGCGCCCACCTTGGTGCCGCCGATGTAGAATACATCGCAGAGGGCGGCCAGATCCCGGATCGTCATGTCGCAGGCGGGGCTCATCAGGCCGTAGCCCAGCCGCGCCCCGTCGGCAAAGAGCTTCAGCTGCCAGCGGCGGCAGGTCTCCGACAGAGCCGTGAGCTCCGCCCTGGAATAGAGCGTGCCCAGCTCGGTGGGCTGGGATATATAAACCAGGCCCGGCTCCGGCATATGCTCATGGGTGGCGTCTGCGTAGAAGGCGCGCATATAGGCGTCCAGCTCCCCGGCGTCCAGCCTGCCCTCATGGGCGGGCAGAGTAATGACCTTGTGGCCCGTAAACTCGATGGCCCCGGCCTCATGGACGGCGATGTGCCCGGTCTCCGCGGCGATGGCCGCCTGGTGCCGCTGCAGCAGGGCCGAGATCACCAGGAGATTTGCCTGGGTGCCGCCGTTTAAGAAGCGCACGTCCCCGCCGCCGCAGAGGGCGGAAATCTTCTCCGCCGCCCTCTGGCACCAGAGATCCTCCCCGTAGCCCGGCTGGGAGACGAGGTTTGATTCTGCGAGCGCCTCCAGGATTTTGGGGTGGCAGCCTTCGGTATAATCGCTTAAAAAGTACAGCATATAGATCTCCTTCTCAGATGGTTTTCAGCTTTCACGGGCCACGCGGGCGAGCGATGCTCGTCCCTGCTGGCCGGGGGCAAAACGCGGGCGATTCGTGAATCGCCCCTACGATTTCCTGATCAATTTCCGTTTTCGTCTGTTGATGTAGCGCTCCAGGTGGCCCTGGGCGATGAATTCCGCCAGCACCAGCTGGTCGAAGACCGGCACCGTACAGGTGTAAAAGCCCAGCTTCTCCCGGTAAGTTCCGAGCAGATCCTCCGGCAGCACCAGAAAGCCGGTGCGCATGGAGGGGGCCAGGATCTTCGAGAATGTGTTGATGTACAGCACCCGCTCCGGGGCCAGGGAGTAAATGGTCTCGATCTGGCGGCGGAGAGAGGCAAACTCCGCGTCGTAGTCATCCTCCACGATGTAGGCACCCCGGCGCTCGGCCCAGCGGGCGTATTCATGCCGCTTGGCGGCGGAGGCGGTGACGCCGCTGGGGTAGCTGTGAAAGGGCGTCACATGCAGTACGCCTGCCGTGCTCTTTTCCAGCGCCGCGCTCACGATGCCGTCCTCCCCCATGGGGAGGCCCTCGCACTTCGCGCCGTTTGCCTCGTAGACCCGGCGGATTTTCTCATAGCAGGGCTCCTCCAGCGCGAAGACCTGCTCCCGGCCCAGCAGCTGCACCACCAGCCCATAGAGGTACTCGGCGCCCGCGCCGATGACGATCTGCTCCGGGTGCACAGTGATGCCGCGGCTGCGCTCCAGGTAGCCCGCCAGCGCCTGCCGCAGCTCCGTACAGCCGAAGCTGGGCGAGCGGGCCAGGATGCGCCTGTCGTAGTCCGTGAGGACAGCGCGCATGGTACGCGTCCAGAGGGAAAAGGGGAAGTCCTCCGGCGCGTCGTCTCCGGCGCTCATGTCCTCCAGAGCGGCCCGGGGCAGAGCGGGCGGCGCGCTGCCCCCGCCGAAAGCCGCGTAATAGCCGCTGCGGGGCCGGGATTCGGCGTAGCCCTCGTCACAGAGCAGGGCCAGCGCGTGCTCCACGGTGATGAGGCTCAGCCCCGTCTCCGCGGCGAGGCTGCGCTTGGAGGGCAGGCGGCTCCCGGCGGGTATGATCCCCGCCACGATGGCGGTACGCAGCTCGCGGTAGAGCTGGTCATAGGCATGCTCGCCGCTCTCCCGGTCGATATGAAACTGCACAGCCACACCGCCCTTCTGTTCTGGCCTTATAAAAAAATTGCAAACTGGCAATATACATAGGGTCAGTTATTGATTATACTGAGATTACAGAAAATGTCAAGGAGGGCAGCGCTGTGAAAGACCAGTCCATCCCCGCCCGCAAGCTCACCGTGACCGCCGTGCTGCTGGCCATGAACATCATCATGAGCAGCAGTCTGCTGTCCGTTCCCGTCCCCGGCGGGCATATGTATTTAAACGATGTGATCATCGTAACCGCCGCCATACTGCTGGAGCCTTTTTACGCCTGCCTCGTGGGCGGCGTCGGGGCGTTTATCGGCGACATGATCTTTTATCCCACGCCCATGTTCGTCTCCCTCGCGGTGCACGGGCTGCAGGCGCTGGTGATCTCCCTCTTCGTCCACCGCTGGATGAAGAGCAAACCGGTCCCCGCCTCCATCGTCGGCGCCGTCGTGGGCTGGATCCTCACCTTTACGGGCTATACCTTCGGCCGCGCCTTTATCTACAGCACCCCCGCCTACGCGGTGGCGAAGTTCCCCTTCCAGGTGCTGCAGACGGCCGTCGGCTCTGCGCTGGCGCTGCTGCTGTGCTGGAAGTGCGGCGTGGTGAAGCTGTACGAAAAGCAGTTCAAAGGGGCATAAGCGCTCAGCAAACGGGACATGGCGCGCTCCCATAGACGAGTAATCGTACAACAACCGATTGCAGTCGTAGGGGAGGGGCTCGTCCCCTCCCGGCAGTACACGTTAGCAATTCCGGAAAAAAGCTCGGCGACTTCGTACAGCTTGCGAATTCGCCGAGCTTTTCATTGGTGCGTACTGCTGTGCGCCAGGCGGGGCAAAGCCGCCGCCCCTACTGTGAAACCACGTGTTGTGCATCTATTTGCATCTTGCAGCACGCCCTTTTGCGTTGACGAGGTATTTAATTGGCGGTATAATGGGGAAAAATAACCGCATTTGAGGTCTGTATAACGATATGAAACGAGTTTTATCCCTACTTCTGGCGCTCTCCCTGTGTCTCTCGCTCTGCGCCTGCGGGAAGAAAGCGGAGGAAGCCGCCGCGCCCGCCGGGGCGCAGCAGCCGATCGAGACCGTAACGCCGGTGCAGATGCGCACCTACCGGACCTACGAGATCAACAGCGACAACTGGAACATGTATTTCGAGATCGCCGAGATCCCGCTCTACATCCTGACCAGCACGGAGATCATCTCCCAGGTCTGCCAGAACTACTGCGTGGTGCTCAAGGACGACTATCTGCCCTACCTGAATCCGGAGGGGAATTACAGCGTCCGCTTTGACGTGACCTTCGACATCTATGTGGAGACGCTGGACATCGACACCGCGCATTTCACCTACCGGCACATGGGGGACACGCTCTACGCAGACAAAGCCACCAAGACCTGCCTCTTCGACCGGGGCGCCCTCCCGAAAAGCGCCTACGGCACCGATTACAACGCCCGCGTGGGCTTTGCCAACGCCTTCTTCAGCGGCTGGGCCCAAATGCAGGCCGAGTCCAAGGTCTGGGCCGGGTTCTACATCGACCCCGCCTCGATCC
>CAMOXI010000045.1 GCA_946628965.1 uncultured Clostridia bacterium
GACGACGTCATGAACCAGCAGCGCAACATCATCTACGGCGAGCGCCGCAAGGTGCTGGACGGCGAGAACCTGCGGCCCCAGATCATGAGCATGCTCTCCGAGTTTGTGCACGGCACCGTGAGCGACGGCCTGGGCGGATCCCCCGCTGAGGATCAGGCGCAGCTGGACGCGGCGCTGGCCCCCTTCGAGAAGCTGTTCCTGCCCCGCGGCAGCCTGAAAATGGCAGATTTCAAGGGCCGTGTGGACTGCGACAAGATCAGCGAAAAGGTCACCGCCGCGGCCGAGGAGCTCTATGCGAAGCGGGAAGCGGCCTTCGGCATGGGGCCGAACGACACGCCGCTCATGCGCGAGCTGGAACGCGTCATCATGCTGCGCGTGGTGGACGAATACTGGATGGATCACATCGACGCCATGACCGAGCTCAAGCGCGGCATCGGCCTCAGGGGCTATGGCAACGTCAAGCCCATCGACGCTTACAAGCAGGAGGGCTTTGACATGTTCGAGGCCATGGTCCACGGCATCCGCGAGGAGACCGTGCGCCGCCTCTTCACGGTGCAGATCCGCCGCGAGGCGCCCATTGAGCGCAAGGCGGTCGCGAAGAACGCCTCCGCCAACGTGGGCGGCGAGCCGGTGAAGAAAAAGCCGGTCAAGAAAGTCCCCAAGCCCGGGCGCAATGATCCCTGCCCCTGCGGCAAGATGAAGGCCGACGGCAGCCGGCGGCTCAAGTACAAAGAGTGCTGCGGACGCAATGAGTGAATAGTGGCCAGTGATCAGTGGCCAGTGAGAAACGGCTTTCTGACCACTGACCACAAACCACTGACCACAGGAGAATAAAGATGTTCATTGAAAACCAACAGGGCGAACTGATCTATATGACCTCCACGGTCATCCCTCTTCGCCATGCCTTCACCACCCGCTTCGGCGGCGTGAGCACGGGGCATCTCGCGACGCTCAACCTCCTGAGCGACAAGGGGGACGACCCCGCAAACGTGCGGGAGAATTACCGCCGCGTGGCCGCGCTCTTCGGCGTGGGCGAGGATGACTGCGCTGTGACGAAGCAGGTGCACGGGAATGTGGTGCGCATCGTCACGGAGGCCGACCGGCACAAGTGCCTGACGAGCGTACCCTATGAGGCCGACGGCATCGTGACGGCGACACCGGGCCTGCCCATCTTCTGCTTCACGGCCGACTGCGTGCCGGTGCTGCTCTGCGACGCGGAGCACGGCGTTATCGGCGCGATCCACTGCGGCTGGCGCAGCTCCGTGGGCGATATCCTGTGCAATGCCCTGCGGCAGATGGAGAGCCTCGGCGCGAAGGCGGAGAACATCCGCGCCGCCATCGGTCCCGCCATCGGCAGCTGCTGCTTTGAGACGGACGACGACGTGCCCAAGGCTGTTACCGCCTGGCTCGGCGGCGACACGGAGGGCCTTTTCCGAAAGCGCGCCGACGGCAAGACCCTGGTAGACCTGCGGGCCGCCAATGCCCGGCGGCTCATGCAGCTGGGTGTCCCCGCACAGCAGATCGACATTTCCGAGGAGTGCACCGTCTGCAGCCACGACAAATACTGGTCCCACCGCTACACCAAAGGACAGCGGGGCGGCCAGGCGGCGGTCATTTCCCTGTAGGGGAGGGGCTTGCCCCTCCCGCAGACCCGGTACCATATCCAGGGGAGATTAACCTCTCCCCTGCAGAATCTTGACACAAGTGAGAAAGAACCTATGAGCAAGAACTTTCGGAAGCTTCTCGCGCTGCTGCTGGTGATTGCGGCGCTTCTGAGCCTCTCCGCCTGCGGAAAGCAGGAGACGGACGAAAACGAGATCCCCGACTCCACTGGCGGCACCGAGATCGTCAAGGGCAAGTCGGCGGACGAGCGCTTCACCATGAACGTGAATATGCGCTACAGCCGCAACCCCCTGGTGGCGACGAACCGCTCCAACCAGCTGATCTGCGACCTCGTGTATGAGAACATGATCGAGCTGGACGACAATTTCCAGGTCATTGAGGGCGCGGGCGTCATCACCGAGTGGGAGTGCTCCGACGATGCGAAGAACTGGACCCTGACCGTGGGCGAGGGCCACTATTTCCACGACGGCAGCGAGGTCACGCCCCGGGATATCAGCTATTCCCTGGGCCTTGCCATCAACTCCGACCGCTACGCCGGGCGCTTTGCCAGTTATCAGGGCGCGTCCCCCGGCGAGGGGGTGGTGTATGTGACGCTGGGCATCGGCGACGCGGCCTTCATCCGCCTGCTGAACATCCCTGTCATCAAATCCGGCACCTATGGTGAGAAGCGGGACTACGGCAACACCCCCATCGGCAGCGGACCTTATACCTATAACGACGACGGCAGCAGGCTGATCGCCGCCGAGACCTATCCCGGCTATGAGGCTCTTCCGGTCCGGGAAATCTATCTGAAGGAGTATCAGACCGCCGACGAGATCATCTCCGCCTTTGAGAGCGGCTCCATCGACGTGGTCACCAACGACCCCTCCAGCTACACGAACCTGGGCTACGCCAGCACCAACGAGATCCATACCTACGCCACCACGAACATGCACTACATCATGTTCAACGAGGAGAGTATGCTGGGCCGCTACAGCTATTTCCGCCTCGCAATGCAGCACGCCTTCGACCGGGAGTACCTGGTGGAGCTGCTGCACGGCAACGCCGTGGCCTCGCCCTTCCCCATGTATCCCACCTGCCCTGACTACCCGAGCGGTCTGGCGAACACCACAGAGTACAATCTGGAGACCTGCCGCCGCATCCTGGAGGTGGCGGGCGTGCGCGACTATGACGAGGACGGCATGCTGGAGTTTATGAACGGCTCCCCCCAGGAGATCAACCTGAACATCGCCGTCTGCGCGGACAGCAGCGCCAAGGCCGGCATCGTGCGCAAGTTCCAGGAGGACATGGCGACGCTGGGCCTGCAGGTCACGGTGCATGAGATGACCTGGGACAACTACATGAAGGCCCTGGAGGAGGGCGAGATCGCCGTCTCCAACACCGGCACCCAGACGGTGCAGCTGGACATGTACTACGGCGAAGTCAAGCTTCGCGCGAATTTTGACCTGACCGAACTGCTGCAGCCCCGCAAAGAGGAGAACGAGCGCACCAACATCAACTACAACCGCTCCACCGACTCCACCATCGTCAATCAGATCGAGAGCTATCTGGCCGCACGGGACACTACCCGCCCCGGGGCGTACTACCAGTTCTGCCAGTATCTGACCGGCCAGTCCGGCTCACTGATCACCATCGGATTTGAAAAACAGCAGATCATCACCCGCCGCGGCGTCTGCAAGGGCGTTCAGCCCAATGCGGGCAACCCGCTGTATAATTTCGAAAACTGGACCATCGATCTCGAAAACGACTAATCAAAGGGAGAGAAGATCATGACCGACAGACAACTGATGTCCATGGCCCGTGAGGCCTCGCTCAATGCCTATGTGCCCTATTCCCACTTCGCCGTGGGCGCCGCGCTGGAGTGTGACGACGGCACGGTGTTCACCGGCTGCAACGTGGAAAACGCCGCCCTGGGCAGCACCATCTGCGCCGAGCGCACCGCCTGCTGCAAGGCGGTCAGCGAGGGGCGCCGCAGCTTCCGCCGCATCGCCATCTATGCCGACAGTGAAAACTGGTGCACCCCCTGCGGCGCCTGCCGTCAGTTTCTGGCGGAATTCTCGCCGGAGATGGAGGTCCTCTGCGCCAAGGCCGGCAACCGCTATGTGAGCTACAAGCTCTCGGAGCTGTTACCCCACACGTTCAACTTCTGATGGAACTGGAGCAGCTGCGCATCTTTCTGGCCGTGGCGGAGGAGAAGAGCTTCACCCGCGGCGCGAAAAAGCTTTTCATCAGCCACTCGACCACGAGCCGCGCCATCTCCGCCCTGGAGGAGGAGCTGGGCACGCCGCTGCTGCGGCGCGGAAACCGGGTCCTGGGTCTGACCGAGGCCGGGGAGCTTCTCTGCTGCGAGGGCCGGGAACTGCTGCGGCAGGCGGAGGAACTGAAAACACGGGTCTCTGAAAAGTAAAAGAGCGCAAAAAAGTCATCGCCGGGAACGTTTTGGTTCCCGGCGATGGCTTTTTTGTTTTCAGCCCTCCGCGCTTCGCTTCACGGAGAACACATCGTAATATGTTCCGAGCAGCAGGCCGCAGATCAGATAGAAAAACAGGGTGCGCGCGTCGGTATAGTTGAAGAAACCCGCCTCAAACTGGCCGAAGAGCAGGGAGGAGAGCACCGGCAGCGCGAGCAGCTTCGCCGTCAGCGGTACACCGGAGAAGAGCAGCCGGATCGCCGCGGCCAGCAGGAAAACGCAGAAGGTCAGGATCAGCAGGAAGCCGGGCAGGCCCGCCAGCAGCAGGCACTGCAGCAGGAAGTTGTGGCAGTGCACCACCGGCTTCGGCAGCTTCGCGTTCACAAGGGCCATGCCCGCGTCGGGATCGCAGCCCAGGAGCAGCATGCGCGGATGCTCCCGCAGCGTCTGCCACACGGCCCGGTAGACCGTGAGCCGCTCGCTGGAGATGCTGTCGAGACCTGTGGCATCAATCCGCGGGTCGCTGTAGACGGCCTTTTCCCTGCCCGAGAGGGGATGCGCGGAGAGTGTGACCGCGGACGCGGCGGGGCGATACGCGGCCTCAGCCGGGGTGGCTTCCGCTGCCTCCGCCGGCGATTCAGCTGAACGGGCGAGAAGCCCGACGCCGCCGGCCGCCCAGGCGCAGGCCTTGTAAGAGAGCCCCAGCACCAGCACAAAGGCGGCGCAGACCGCGAGGACGCGCAGCGCTTTTCCCTTTCCCGCGAGGGTACGGCCGATCAGGATCGCGGCCAGCAGCGCAAAGCTCAGCGCACAGGCCAGCCGGATGCTGCGGCAGAAGGTCAGGCAGATCACCAGCCAGTCCACCAGCGCGGCAAGCACGATGGGGATGCGCCAGAATCTGTGCCTTACGGCAAAGAACTGATACAGCATCAGCGAGAGGGGCATGAAGAACCAGTAGGCCGTGGCGTTGGGGTTGGTGTCCAGAATGTTGGCGCGGGCAAAATAGGTGGTGGAGCTGACGCCCGCCAGCACGCCGCCGGTGATGGGATTATAATAGCTGGTGCGGCGCAGAAAAGCCAGGATGCACAGTGCACCGAGGGCGAAGAAATAGAGCCCCAGCAGCACGCTCAGCCAATTGAGCAGGCGGCGCCGCCCGGCCCTGTCCAGCGTGAGCCCCAGCAGCAGGAAGGGCAGCATCAGCCCCAGATCCAGCACAAAGCGGTAGGACTGGCTCAGCGTCCGATCGCCGTTCAGGATCCGTGTCAGCAGGATCCAGAGCATATAGAGGAGAAGAAGCCGGTACTCCGTGCGGCCCCGGGAGCGGCAGAAGTAGAGCGCCCCCGCGATCAGCACCGGCGGGAAAAACAGGTAGACGCCGTTTTTCAGGCTCTCGGCCAGGTAGAAGTTGAGCTGGCCGCAGAGGAAAAACAGAAAGAGCAGGACGACCGCCGCGGAGAAAGCGCTCCGCCGCAGGACGGCCGCGCGGATCTGTTCGTGCTTCATTCGCTTTCCTCCTCTCCCTTATTCGCCGGGATAATACCCGATCACGCGTTCAAAGCCATAGTAGTCGGCCACGCTGTAGTTGGGCCACTCCTCCGGCGAGGGATCCAGCGTAAAGGCCACACTGCAGCCGGAGCGGGGCACATAGCTTTCAAGCGTGATCTCCGTCTCGCCCTTTGCCAGAGCTTCACGGATCAGAGCCTCGCGCTCCAGCGATTTCTTATAGATCACCGCCACGTCCAGCATGCCGAAGGCAAAGCGGGCGAGAAAAAGCACCGCCAGCAGCGCGCAGATGCTGCGCTTCGGCCATTTTCCCAGCGCGGGCAGCGCCTGCTCCAGCAGGAGCAGCAGCGAGAGCGCGGTGAAAAAGACCGTGGTGCAAAAATGGCGTTTGGCAAAATACAGCGCGAAGGAATAGGCGCTCAGCGCGCCCAGCCCGGCCAGCAGCAGGATCGCGGCCAGCGTGATCCGTTTTTTGTCCCCTTTTGCCCGCAGGGCGAGCTCAAAGCACACAAGCCACAGCAGATAGAGCAGGCCGAGCCTGCGAAGCGTCTCCCCGGCGACGGTGAGGAAATTCCCCAGGGCGGCCGAGAGATCGGTGCTGCCCGCGCGGCCGTTGGTGGCCGGGGCCGTCATCAGAAACACGAAGCCCGCTGCCGCCAAAGCGATGCCCGCAAGGCCGCAGAAGTCGAGCTTTTTCTCCCGCAGGACGGTGAGCAGGCACAGGCAGCAGGCCGCGAAGAGCATGGCCAGTGAGCCGCTCTCCGACCAGGTGCCGGCGGCGAAGGCGAAGACGAAAAACAGCAGCGTCCGCCACCAGCTGCGCCTGCGCGCGATGCCCAGGTAGTCCGCCGTGTAGGGCCAGAGGAAGAGCAGAAACAGGCTCACGCCCCAGCTGTAGTTCACGCTGCCGGTAAGCCAGAGAGAGACTTCCCCAAAGGCGGGCTGGAAGGTAAAGAGCAGGCTGGCGGCCGCGATCAGCACCGCCAAGTGCCGCCGCTCCTGCAGATGCCGGGCAAAGAGCAGCAGCAGAAGCACCGCGTTTGCGGCGTTCAGGAGATTGAAGAGCGCTTTCGGATGGATCAGCAGGGCCTGCACCAGCCCATGCACCAGGACGCGGCCGTTGGTCAGCTCCCGGTGGATGGCCATGGACTCCGGGATCTGGGCAATGCTCGTCACCCGCGCGTTGCTGCCCCAGGCAAAGCAGTAGGAAAAGTCGTCCGCCACCATGGGGGACAGGCAGCTTATCAGCAGCATCCAGCCGAACACCAGCGCCAGAAAGCCGTATTCGTATTTTCGATCATACAGGCGATCCATGGCGGCTCCTCAGCGGTTCACATATTCGGTGACGGCGTATTCGGCCAGACCGTAGTAAAGCGCAATGTCGTTGTTGAAATAATCCTCGTCCCCGGGCCAGGTGGCGGGATACTTGGTGGCGGGCGTGATGGGCTCTACCACCGCGGAGGTGCCGGGCGTCTGCGCCAGTTCCCGCAGCAGGGCCTCTCTCTCTGCGCTCTGCCGGTGGATGGAGACGATGTCCTTTGCCGCCATGGGCAGCACCAGCAGGGCCAGCACGCATGCGGCGATGGCCATACCCCGCAGATCCCGCTTATCGCCCCGATCCCAGAGGGAGCCCAGGAGCAGACCATCCGCCACCGTGGTATAGCAGAGGAAGGGGCAGGCGGAGCGGGCGGGGAAGTAGACCGCGAAGAGAAACACCAGCACCGAGGCCAGGGCCGCAAGGCCCAGCACCAGGGAGGCCAGCATCACGCGCGCATCCAGCCCCTTCGCAAGCCCCCGCAGCATCAACAGCAGATAAAGGCCCAGCGCCGTCATCAGCGAGACGGCGAGGCTGGACACGAAGGCCGCGGCGGAGCCGCAGCGCCAGGCAAAGAAGGCGAGCCCGGCCAGAAGCGTCACTGCGATCAGCGCCGAGCAAATCCGGCAGCCCAGTCTGCGATGGCGGAGCAGCAGCCAGACGAGCAGGGCGAAAACCAGCAGGGCGAAAGCTCCCGCCGCGGCCAGCATCGCCGGGGAAAACCGCCCGGAGAGCAGGGCCAGTACGCGCGCGGCCGCTTTGGTCAGCGTGCTGTCGGCCACCTCGCCCCGGCGTCCGCTCAGCTCGGACGGGGAGAGCATCAGAAACAGGAAACCGGAGCAGGCGATCAGAAAGCTCAGCGTCAGAAAACGGGGGAGCCGCTTTTCCCGCAGGAAGGTCAGCGCGAGGAAGCAGAAGGCAGCGCAGAGCATGGCCAGCGCTCCGTTTTCGGACCAGGCGCCGGCAACGAAAGCGAAAGGCAGATACAAAACGCGCAGCGGCAGGGCTGATTTACTCTCCCTTCCCATAAAGTGCGCGAAGAAGGGATAGAGAAAGCCCAGCGTGACCACAATGGTCCAGGAGTAGTTGCAGCTGCCGGTGAGCCAGAGAAAAACCTGGCCGAAGGCGGGCAGCAGCACAAAGAGCAGGCCCGCAAGAAACAGGAGCAGCAGCGTGTCCCGCCGTGTCTCCCCAGCGCGCACATAGCGGTACAGCAGGAAAAACAGCAGCGTGCCCATCCCGGCGTTCACCACGTTGAAGATCCCCTTGGGCCAGAGCAGGAAGAGCTGCACGAAAAAGTGGGCGAAGACGCGGCCGTTGGTGTTCTGCCGCAGGGCGGCCAGGGAGGGGAAGATCTCCGCCACGCCGGTGATGCGGCTCCAGTGGGAGCGGGAGAAGCAGAAGAGAAAATCGTCCGCCGTCAGGGGGGAGAGGCTGTTGCACACCAGCAGCAGCACAAAGAACAGCGCGAAAACCGCCGCAGCCGGATGAAACCTGCGCTCCTTCATGCTTATCCCTCCCTGCTAAATTCGTATCTTTTATCTTAACATAAGGAAAGCGAAAAAGCAACGGCGGCGGCAAGCCGGAATGCCTCTTGATTTCAGGCATGCAGGCTCGTATAATGGAAAAAGAATACAGACCGGCAGCCCGCACGCCGCGATTTCTGAGCAGAACATGAGATACAGGTTTATGCCCCGGAATTCGACGGCGTTTTTTCCTGCCGGAAGACATAGTAACGGAGGGATAAGTATGGATCACAGCGCCTGGGAGCAGGATTTTTCGGAGCGCTTCTCCCGCCATGCGGACGAACTCAAATGGCTGTATATGGAGCTCTACCACGGCGACGAGGAGGCTTTCTCGTATTTTACCGAGATGCTTTACCGCATGTATGAGGCGCGGCCCGAGGGCATGCGGCAGATCGACCGGCAGAGGCTTTCAGACCCCGCCTGGTACAAAGGCCGGGATCTGCTGGGTATGCTGATGTACGTCAATGCCTTCGCCGGCAACCTGAAGGGCGTGCGCAAAAAGCTGAGCTATATCGAGGAGTGCGGCGTCAACTATCTGCACCTGATGCCTCTGCTGGAAAGTCCGGCCGGCCGCAGCGACGGCGGCTATGCCGTGGCGGATTTCCGCAAGGTGCAGCCGGAGCTCGGCACCATGAAGGACCTCTTCGCCCTGGCGGAGGACTGCCATGCCCGCGGCATCAGCCTCTGCCTGGACTTTGTGATGAACCACAGCAGCGAGGATCACGAGTGGGCGCGCCGCGCCCGCGCCGGGGAGAAGGAGTACCAGGACCGCTATTTCTTCTATGACGACTGGACGATCCCCGAGGAGTTTGAAAAGACCGTGCCCCAGGTCTTCCCCACCACCGCGCCGGGCAACTTCACCTGGTGCGAGGAGGCGGGCAAGGTGGTCATGACCACCTTCTACCCCTATCAGTGGGACTTGAACTACGCCAATCCCGTGGTCTTCAACGACATGACGGAGAACATGCTCTACCTCTGCAACCAGGGCATCGACATCATCCGTCTGGATGCCGTGCCCTACATCTGGAAGGAGCTGGGCACCAACTGCCGCAATCTCCCTCAGGTGCACACGCTGGTGCGCCTGATGCGCATGGCCTGCGAGGTGGTCTGCCCCGCAACGCTGCTGCTGGGCGAGGTGGTCATGGAACCCAGCAAGGTCGTGCCCTATTTCGGCACGGTGGAAAAGCCGGAGTGCCACCTGCTCTATAATGTGACCACCATGGCCAGCACCTGGCACACTGTGGCCACGGCGGACGTGCGCCTGCTGCGCCATCAGCTGGGCCAGGTCTTCGCCCTGCCCCGGCAGTACAGCTTCCTCAACTATCTCCGCTGCCATGACGACATCGGCTGGGGCCTGGACTACGGCTTCCTCGGTCAGTTCGGCATGCAGGAGGTGCCCCACAAGAAGTACCTGAACGATTACCTGACAGGCAAGTGGCCGGGAAGTCCCGCCCGCGGCGAGCTGTATAACGACGATCCCCGTCTGGGGGACGCCCGGCTCTGCGGCACCACGGCCTCCCTCTGCGGCGTGGAGACCGCCCGGAAGGAGAAGGATGCGGAGAAGCTGGCCTGGGCCCTGCGCTACGACATCATGCTGCACGCCTACATGTTCACCCTGAGCGGCATCCCCGTCCTCTACAGCGGGGACGAGGTGGCGCAGGAGAACGACTACGGCTACCACGACGACCCGCTCAAATGCGAGGACAGCCGCTATCTCCACCGGGGCGATATGAACTGGCGGCGGGCTGCCCGGAGAAAAAAGGTGGGCACGCCCGAGCAGCAGGTCTTCGACGCCCTGCGCAGGCTGGAGACCCTGCGGGAGGAGCACCGCGTCTTCGACGGCGCGGCGGACACCTGGATCGTCAACACCCGGGACGACAGTGTGCTGGGCATCGGCCGCTACTATCAGGGCGAAAAGCTGGTGGCGCTCTTCAACTTTGCCTCCTCCGCGCGTACCCTGCACATCGACGAGCTGGGCGAATATACCGATCTTCTGACGGGCGAAGGGCTGGACAAATGGAACGTGACGCTCCCGGCCGGGGGTTTTGTCTGGATGCTCTGCGATTTTGAGAAGCATACGGACAGCTGACCGGAAGCGATGGAAGCATAGCTTTCGCAGGGAAAAGGAGAAAGCGATATGGCACACATTGCCCGCAAAGCTTCGGAAGAGGACTTTTCCCGCCTGAGAGAGAAGGAGGAGCGTAAAACACCTCCGCAGATCCCCGCATGGAAGAAGTTCCGGAAGACCCTGCACAGGCTGCTCACCGGCATCGGGAGCCGGCTTGCCCCGGCCAAGCCCATGCCCTCCGTGGTGCGCTGCGCCGCGGGCGAGCTGCTGCAGCCCTGCAGGGGCAGGCTCATCAAGCGGGAGCAGATCCCCGATGAGACCTTTGCCGGCGGCCTTCTGGGCGACGGCGTCGGCGTGGAGCCGGAGGAGGGCCTGGTCGTCGCCCCCTGTGACGGCACGGTGATCCTCGTTTCCGATACGAAACACGCGGTGACGCTGGAAAAGGACGGGATGGAAGTGCTGATCCACATCGGCGTCAACACCGTCAACATGCGGGGCGAGGGGTTCACCGCCTTCGTGGAGGACGGGCAGAAGGTCAGGGCCGGCGACCGTCTCCTGGGCTTTGATCGGGAGGCCATCCGGAAAGCCGGTCATTCCGACACGGTCGTGATGCTGCTCACCAACTCCGGCGACCTGGAAGGCGTTGAGTGCGGGCGGAAGTAAAAAGACAGGATCGGAGGCAGCTTTATGAAATCCTTTGCGTACACCATCACCGACCCTGTGGGCATCCACGCCCGTCCCGCCGGCCTGCTCGTCAAGGAGATCAATGGCCATGCCGGCTCCTCCGTCACCATCACCAAGGGCGAGAAGAGCGTCAGCGCGCACCGGCTCATCGCCCTCATGAAGATGGGCGTCAAACAGGGCGACACCGTGAAGGTCACCGTCGAAGGCGGCGACGAGGAAACGGCAGCGACAGCCATCGAAGCCTTCTTCAGGGCCAATCTGTAAAGAATGATACGAACGATACGGCTGCCCTTTGACAGCCGTGTTTTTCTTCGACAGGGAAGTTTTAAAGGAGTTCTCTCTATGATTACCATCCAGGGCCAGGGCGTTTCCTCCGGCGTCGCCGCGGGGCCCCTTTCCTTCTATCAGAGAGCCGGAAACCTCATCCGCCGCTATGAGGTGGAGGACCGGGAGGCAGAGTTTGAGCGCTTCAAGGACGCCCGGGCCAGGGCCATCGAGCAGCTGGGCGTGCTGGCCGAGAAGGCCCGCGAGGAGGCGGGCGACGAGGCCGCCATGCTCTTTGAGACCCACCGGATGATGTGCGTGGATCCGGACTATGAAGAGGCCATCGAGGGCTTCATCAAGGAGTCCGGCCTCAACGCCGAGGCCGCCGTCACCGACGCCGGGGCCGTCCAGGCGGAGGCCTTCGCCGCCATGGACGACGATGTTTTCAAGGCTCGCGCCGCGGACGTGAAGGACATCTCCGGCCGCATCGCGGGCATCCTGATGGGCGTGGTGCAGGGCGGCATCGACTCTGATGTGCCCGTCATCCTGGCCGCTGACGAGCTGTCCCCCAGCGAGGCCGTGCAGCTGGACAGGTCCAGGATCCTGGGCTTCGTCACCTCCGGCGGCTCCGGCTCCGGCCACACCGCCATCCTGGCCCGGATCATGGGCATCCCCGCCATCATCGGCGTGGGCGACCGGCTCAAGCCGGAGTACGAGGGCCGCGAGGTCATCGTGGACGGCGGCACCGGCAGCGTGGTCGTGGACGCGGACGCGGAAACCCGCGAGCGCCTGATGAAAAAACGCGCGGAGCTTATCCGCCGGCAGGAGCTTCTCAGCCAGCTCAAGGGCCAGCCCAACGTCTCCAGAGACGGACGGGAGATCCGCATCTGCTGCAACATCGGCAGGCCCGAGGACGTGCGCGCCGTGCTGGAAAACGACGGCGGCGGCATCGGCCTCTTCCGCAGCGAATATCTGTATCTCAACAGCGATGATTATCCCAGCGAGGATTCCCAGTTTAAAGCCTACAGGCAGGTGCTCTCCGACATGAACGGCAAGGAAGTCGTCATCCGCACGCTGGACATCGGCGCGGACAAGCAGATCGAGTACTTCCGGCTTCCCAAGGAGGAGAACCCGGCGCTCGGCAGCCGCGCGCTGCGCATCTGCCTGAACCGGCCCGAGATCTTCCGCACCCAGCTGCGTGCCCTGTACCGCGCCTCCGCCTACGGCCGCCTCTCCATCATGTTCCCGATGGTCACCTCCGTCTGGGAAGTGAAGGAGGCCAGGAAGATGTGCGAGCAGGTCAGGAAGGAGCTGGACGCCGAGGGCATCCCCTACTCCGACGAGGTGGATGTGGGCATCATGATCGAGACGCCGGCGGCCGCCGTCATCAGCGACCGGCTCGCCAGGATCGTGGACTTCTTCTCCATCGGCACCAACGACCTGACCCGGTACACCCTGGCCTGCGACGGGCAGAACAACGACCTGGGCCGCTTCTTCAACACCCACCATCCGGCCGTTCTGCGCCTCATCAAGCTGGTGGCCGAGAATGCCCACAAGGCGGGTATCCGCTGCAGCATCTGCGGCGAGCTCGGCGCCGACCTGGAGCTGACGGAGACCTTCCTCTCCCTCGGCGTGGACGAGCTGTCCGTCTCCCCGCGCTCGGTGCTGCCCCTGCGCCAGAAGGTGCGCGAGACCGAGGTCGCCGCGGTCCAGGAGAAGATCATGGCCGAGCTCATGGGCGACGAAGTGTCACTGTGAAACGCATACAAACAGGAAACGGCATGGCCTTCGGGCCATGCCGTTTCCTGTTTTCCCGGAACGCCCGCGAAAACAATCAAGGCTTTCTGACCGTTTCGTCTGGCGTTCAGCCATATAATATGATATACTGATCATCTGTCCGCTGCAGCTTTTTCAGCGTGAGTTACGCAGGCCGAAGCAGGCTCCCAAAGCGGAAAACAGCGGACAGCGAGAGAACAGCCGACAGGATGCGTTCCTTCCGAAAAAGGCAGAGGCGGCGGTTCCCGGAAAAGGAAGGATGGGACGATGATGAAAAAATCGATACTGCTGATGCTGATCCTGAGCATGCTTCTGACGGCGGCTTTCCCGGCAGGGGCTGCTGCTGCGCAGCCGGAGGAAACGCGCGAAGGGGAACTCCCCGCGGCCTTTGATCTGCGAAGCGTGGATACGGATGGGGACGGCGTCGGCGACCGCTGTTATGTGACGCCGGTCAAACTGCAGTATCCCTTCGGCTCCTGCTGGGCCTTTGCGGCCATTGCCGCCGCGGAAACCAGCCTTCTGGGCTCGGTGTATGCCGATGACCCGGAGGCCTGGAAAACGCTGGATCTCTCCGAAAAGCAGCTGTCCTATTTTTCCCATGTGCAGCTGAACGATCCCTCCAGCCCGCAGAACGGAGAGGGCCTTGGGGCGGCGGATCCCGCGGACATGTCTGAAGTTTACGCCGGGGGAACGACGGTCCTGGCCGTCGAGGCCTTTGCTCAGGGCATCGGCCCCTCCGACGAGCATCCGGAGACAGCGGACGTGGGGGAGTTTTTTGAATACCACGGCAGGGAGCGCATGACCACCCAGGAATATATCGACGGCGCGTTCCGGAACTTCTGCTACAGTGAGGAAGACGACTGGACCATCCCGGAGGAATTCCGCTTCCATCAGGATTATATCGTGACGGATTCCCATTTCCTCCCCAGCCCTGCGGGGCGGGACGCCTCCGGCCTGTATGTCTATCACGAAGAGGCCACGGAGGCGATCAAACGGCAGCTGCTGGAAAAGCGCGGCGTGATGATCGGCCTGCACGCGGATTCCTATAACCAGCAGACGATGACCGGAGAAGCGGGAAAATACATCAGCGATAACTGGGCGCATTACGCCTGGGATTACGGCGAATTCAACCACGCCGTGACCATCGTCGGCTGGGATGACAAGTATCCCAAAGAGAACTTCCTTGCCGAGCATCAGCCCCCGGCAGACGGCGCGTGGCTTGCCAAGAACAGCTGGGGATCGGCGGAAGAGGCATTCCCCTCCTACGGCCGTGGGACCTGGGGGATCGAAAACGAGGAAGGGAGGCATACCGGCTATTTCTGGATCTCGTATTATGACCTTTCTCTCAGCGATCCGGTATCCCTGGAGCTGGATGTCGCACCGGCGTCTCAAAGCGTGGATCAGCACGATTACATGGAGGTAAACTCCCTGAACAGCGAAAGCTGCGGCGAGCCGGTCTCCATGGCCAATGTGTTCCGGGCGGATCATTCCAAACTGCTCAATGCGATCTCCTGCATCACCGCCGCGGAAAAAACCACTGTGCACTATCAGGTCTATCTTCTCCGGGACGCCTATCAGACGCCCGAAGACGGCCTGCTGGCGGCGGAAGGCTCCGCTGTCTTCGACGACCCCGGTTTCCACCGCATCCCGATCGATGGGATCTGCCTGCAGAAGGGCCAGTATTTCTCCGTCATTGTGACACTGAGCAGGCCGGACGGGACCTATGACGCCATCAAGCCCAACGCGGGCGTATTTGCCGGCGTCAATAATCAGAAAGCCATTGTCAATGAACGGGAAAGCTATTTCTGTCAGGACGGGCAGTGGCAGGATTACAAAGCGATCGCAGACGCGATGATCCGTGAAAGGATGAACGGGGATGCGGCAGAGCTCTTGATCTTGTCTTTCGACAATTTCCCCATCAAGGCCTACAGCGAACATACGATGGCCGATGTCAATCTGAAGCTGACGCACTCGGCCGAGTCGCTCTGCATGCTGGAAGGCTTCAATACAGACATGTATTCTCTGCAGTTTACCGGGGTTGAGGCCTTTGACGTCGGGAATCCCTCCATCGCGTGGCAGCTGCTGCCCGGCTCGGAAGACATTGTGGAGGCGGAGCCGAGGGAGCAGGGGACGAAGCTTGCCTTGACCGCCAAAGCTCCCGGAACGGCCCTGCTTTCTGTGACGGCAGAGGGGATCGGAACAACGGTTTTCCCGGTCGAGGTCAGCCAGGGTACTCTCGCCTTCGCGACCTGCCTGGCGTTTGATCCGCCGTATACCGGCGAGGAGATCACGCCTCCGGTGATGGCGCTCAGCGACAACGGACTGATGCTGACGGAAGGGGTTCATTATCAGCTTGCCTACTATGACAATCTCCGCTGCGGCGTAGGCCGGGTAGAGGTCACCGGCATCGGCTCCTGCGCAAACTCCGACGCCCCTGACCCCATCGTCGACTATTTCGCCATTGTGCCGGGCAGCCCGGAGATCACTGCACTCTCCGCGCAAAACGGGGAGATCCGTCTTTCCGTTTCGGATCTGTCGGATACGGGCGTGGATGGATATGAGGCGCAGTATCGGATGAAGGGAAGCGCCGAATGGGGTTCCGCTCCGTTTGCACACGGCCGTACCGACCTTGTCATCAGCGGCCTTGCAGCCGGGGAGTATGAAGTGCAGGTATGCGCGTTTGTGGACAACACCGCCGCTTCCGCGCCCGAAGAATTACAGACGGTGGCCTGCGGAAGCTATGGCGAGCCCGCTTCCGTAACCGTTCCTTGACCGCAGGACGACCGGATGGCGGAACGCCGGATAAGCTTTTCGATTTACACAAAAAAGGAAGAGGATCTGCATTTTCGCAGATCCTCTCAAGGTGTCGACAAAGTGTCGACACCTTGAGCATCAAAAATGAGAACTT